>JAFLKZ010000002.1:3991-29029 GCA_019162915.1 Campylobacteraceae bacterium | reverse complement strand
GCGCTATTTTAACCATGTTTATTTTGGACATGGCTATTATGGTATCAAAACGGCAGCCCTTGGATATTTTAATAAATCACTTGATGCGCTAAGTCTTAAAGAGATTGCGATTTTAGTTGGACTTCCTAAAGCTCCGAGCTCCTATGACCCTACGAGGCATATGGATTTATCTTTGGGAAGAGCTAACCAAGTTATTGCAAGACTACATAATTTAGGTTGGATTAATGAAAGTGAATATGCGAGAGCAACACTAGAACAACCGATTGTTTTTGATGAAACATTGACACAAAATAAAGCACCTTATGTCGTGGATGAAGTGGTTAAAATCATGAATGCACAGTACGATGATCTTAAAAAAGGTGGTTATCAAATACATCTTAGCATTGATTTAAAGCTCCAATCTTTAGCGCAAGAGTCATTAAAGCTAGGGTATAGTGGCATTATTTCAAGGTCAAAAGATGGCAATCACTCTGAATTAAATGGGGCAATGGTTGTCATGGAAAATAATTCAGGCAATATTTTAGCACTTGTTGGTGGCGTTGATTATGCGAAGAGCAGTTTTAACCGTGCTACGCAAAGTAAAAGACAACCTGGCAGTAGTTTTAAGCCATTTTTATACCAAAAAGCGTTGGATTGGGGATATTCTCCTCTATCAGAAATACCTGATATTTCTCGTACCTATACGAACAGTGAAACCGATGAAGAGTGGAAGCCTAAAAATTATGAAAATGATTTTGAAGGTTTAATCACGCTCAAAGAGGCACTAGTTCACTCAAGAAATCTAGCAACCATCAATCTTCTCTCTTTGCTAGGGCTCGATAGCGTGACGAAAGAATTTAAAAAAGATGGCTTTAAAAATATTCCACATGACCTTTCAATTGCTTTGGGAAGCTTTGGTATTTCACCGCTTGAATATAGTAGCTTTTACTCAATGTTCCCAAATTATGGTGTAAAAGTAGAGCCTTTATTGGTAAAACGTGTCATCAATCGACAAGGCGAAGAAAAAATATATGAAGCTAAACGGCAGACTATTACTTCAGCTAAACAGAGCTTTTTGATGGTTGATATGCTTCGAGAAGTGGTGAAGCGGGGAACGGGTAGAAATGCTCAAGTTAATGGCACAGAAATCGCTGGAAAAACAGGTACGACCAATAGTAACGTGGATGTTTGGTTTTGTGGATTTTCACCAGAAGTCGAAGTGCTCACATGGTACGGCAATGACAATAACACGCCTTTGACAAAAGGTGAAACAGGTGGTCGAGCCGCTGGTCCTGCTTTTGCCAATTTTATGAAAAAGTATGTAGAATTGCATCCTGAAACGCCAAGAGAATTTAAAATTCCAGAAGGTGTTGGTTCTCGTAGAGTCAATGGCGTTATGGAGTATTTTACAGACGTTTCACCTTTCCCTAAAAACAATATGAAAAAATCTGGTGATGATGGTGGTTTGATGTTTTAGTGGTTTGATGTTTTTTATAGTGGAGTGATAAAGGGGAGGTTAATCCCCTTTATTGTTTTTCTAGCAAGAGTACATTGTTTTAAATTCAAATGCTGTTGGTCTTGCTTCGTCTGGCCAAACTTGAGTTTCAAATTTGTAGTGTTGATACGTGTCGATAAAGTCTTGTGTCATTACTGGCTTTAGGTACTCATTATCTCTAATAAGTGCTTCAAGGGAGCCTCTTAGTGTATGAGGCATTTGGTTGATACCTTTTTCTCTAATTTCATCCAGTGATAATTCGAACAAGTCTTCATCCATTGGACCGACTGGCTCCATTTTGTTATTAATTCCATCAAGTCCCGCAAGGAGCATAGAGGCAAAGGCAAGGTATGGACATGCTGTTGAATCTGGGAAACGCATTTCAACACGAACTGATTTTTCACCAGCACCGTAAGGAATACGACAACTAGCTGATCGGTTTTGCATAGAGTAAGTAAGGATTGAAGGTGCTTCAAATCCTGGAATTAAACGCTTGTATGAGTTAGTAGATGGGTTTGTAAAGGCTGCAACACTTCTTGCATGCTTCAAGATACCACCGATATACCATCGTGCCATGTCGCTAAGGTTTGCGTATTCGCCTGCTTTGTAAAATAGGTTTTTGCCATCTTTCCAGATTGATTGGTGAACGTGCATACCGCTACCATTGTCACCGTAAAGTGGTTTAGGCATAAATGTAGCTGTTTTACCATTAAGGTGCGCTACCATTTTTACAACATATTTGTATTTTTGAACGTTATCAGCAGCTTCGATTAATGTTCCAAATTTAACACCAATTTCACCTTGTCCTTGTGCTACTTCGTGATGAACCACAAATACTTCAAGACCAATTTGTTTTAAGATTTGAACCATCTCAGCACGTAAATCTACCATTGAGTCGATTGGCTGAACGGGGAAGTAACCACCTTTTGTGCCGGGGCGATGACCTGTGTTATAACCATCTGGGTAATGTTTACCACTATTCCAGCCACCCTCTTCAGAGTCTACTTCGTAGTATGAACAGTTGATCTCATCTCTGATTTTAACATCATCAAATACGAAAAATTCATTTTCAGGACCAAAGTAAGCTACATCGCCAAGACCTGTTTCTGCTAAATGTGCTAATGTTTTTTTAGCAATACTTCTTGGACATTTCTCATACATTTGACCTTTATAGATGTCAAAAACATCACAAAAAACAACAACAGTTGCATCAGCTGTAAAAGGATCCATAAATGAACTCTCAGCGTCAGGCTTTAAAAGCATATCTGATTTGTTGATAGGTTGCCAAGCATCGATAGACGAACCATCAAAAGGGATGCCACTTTCGAAAGAATCAGGAGTGATTGCTTCGATAGTGTATGTAAGATGATGCCATGTACCTTTCATGTCTGTGAATCGAAAATCTACAAATTCAACTTCATTCTCTGTAGAGTATTTAAAAAATTCTTCAACACTGTTAACAAATTTACCCATGTATTGCTCCTAAATTTAATTTTTTGTATTTTATCAGATTGAATTAAAAAAAACACTGAGAAGAGTGATTAAAAATTAACCATAATTCGTTCTCTGTTCTTAAAAGTTGCACATTTTTTATACCCATAATTTTTACTAAATGCTCTTATCTCGTCTTGATTGTAGCCAATATGCGCTACAGAATGGGCATCGGAGCCAAAAGTGATAGGGATGTCTAGCTCAGCAATTAGTTCCATTAAATTATGACTTGGATATTGTTCTTCAACAGGTTTTCTTAAACCTGCGGCATTAATTTCTATCACCATATCTGCTTTTTTAATTTCTTTAATAGCTTTTTGTGCGATAAGTCGTACATCTTTTTTGGGTAAAAAATTAAAAACTTTGATAAGATCAAGATGTCCTACCACATCAAATAATTTGCTTTTTGCCATTTGTGCGATAGTTTCAAAATAACGTTCCCACACTTCATCAATATTTTTATTTTTGTATTCCCCTATAAATTCTGGATTATCAAAGCCCCAGTTTCCAAGGTAATGCACAGAGCCTATAAAGTAATCTACGTTTCTTTTTAAGACACTTTCGTCGATGTAGCCCTCTAGAAAATCTACTTCATAAGCCAAAAGAATCTCAATATCATCAGCGTATTTTTCCTTTACATGTAAAACTTCTTTTTCATAGTTTTCCATCTCAGCAAAGCTCATTCTATAACGCATATCAAAATTCATGGGAGCATGGTCAGAAAAACCAAAAACATTTATTTTTTTTGAAATCGCACTTTGAACATATTCTTCAATACTTCCCTCGGCATGGTTGCATAGGTAAGTGTGATTGTGCAAATCGATGATCATTTTTTCTCCAAGACGCAAGATTAAAGTAAAATTATATAAAAAGTTATATATAATAGACCATAATTTGTCATTTTTAGGAGATATCTATGACCCAAGAAGAACTCGATGCTTTGATGGCTGGTGATTTAGATGATATACAAGAAGATGCTCACGATGAGCCAAAGATAGAAGAGACATCTTTTGAAGAAGAAGATGAAGAAGAACCAAAAATGGTAACAGAAGCAGTTACTCCTGAGGAAGCTCATGAGCCTACAGATGATGAACTAACTCAAAAAATGATGAATAGTTATAGAGCTTCATCAACTATGTCTTGGCCTCCACCTCCGCCAACAGATGACCACAAAATGGTTCACCAGTTGGATGATGTGACTAAAGATTCTGAGATAAAAGCAGGTCAAGTGTTTGATAAGCTTGAAATTGTGAGTAATTTTATGGTGAGTGCTGAGGAAAATGCCAAAGAAGTTATCAAACTTATAGAAGCGAATATCGCTCTATTTGAAACATTGGTTGCAAAATTCCCTAAAATTGAACAGTTTCAAGTAGCGTTAGATGAAAACAAATCTATGAAAGACAAAGTCGAAGATCTTTTGATGAATGCTCAAATGGCAGAAGATGAGATCATGATGACGATGGATATTATGCAATATCAAGATATTCATAGACAAAAAATTGAGCGTGTTATTAACGTTATGAGAGCACTTTCTAAATATATGAGTGCACTCTTTGAAGGCTCAAAAGACGATGCTAGACGTGTGGGTTCAGCGGTGCATATTCATGGTGATGAATCAACAGAAGATGTGGTTACTAGTGATGATATCGAAGCCTTGATCGCAAGTTTGGGAAAAAAATAGGTGCAAAAAGTAGAACTACTTTCTCCTGCTGGAAATTTTGAAAAACTAAAAATTGCATTGGCTTATGGTGCTGATGCTGTTTATGCGGGTGTAAGCCATTTTTCACTTCGTTTACGTTCAGGTAAAGAGTTTACATATGAAAGTTTTGAAGAAGCCATTCAATATACCCATTCACTTGGTAAAAAGCTGTATGTCACCGTAAATGGATTTCCTTTTAATTCACAGATTGCATTACTCGAAAAACATATTGAGCGTGTTGCAAAAATGAATCCTGATGCGTTTATCGTAGCAGCCCCTGGTGTTATCAAGCTGGTGAAAAAAATTGCACCACATATCCCGATTCATCTCTCCACCCAAGCGAATGTTTTGAGTTATTTAGATGCTGAGGTTTACTATGATTTAGGGGTTAGTCGTATTATCGCTGCACGCGAAGTGAGTTTGAAAGACTTAGAGCAAATTAAAGCAAAACTACCTAAACTTGAGATAGAAATTTTTGTACATGGTTCGATGTGTTTTGCCTACAGTGGACGATGTCTGATAAGTTCTTTGCAAAGTGGCCGTGTATCTAATCGAGGTAGTTGTGCTAATGACTGCCGCTTTCCTTATACCTTGTACGCTCAAAATGAAGAGAGCGGAACGCTTTTTAAGATTGAAGAGAGCGAGGAAGGTACGCATATTATGAATGCGAAAGACCTCAATTTAAGTTCACATGTCAAAGATATCTTGGACTCAGGCATTATTGATTCACTCAAGATTGAAGGGCGAACGAAGAGTGCTTATTATGTGGGTCTTACGACGAAAACTTATAGGCAAGCCATTGATGATTATTACATCAATGCTTTTGATGCTTCAAAATATACAAAAGAATTAGATACTACTAAAAATAGAGGCTTCAGTGAAGGCTATTTAGTAAATCGTCCTTATGAAAAACAAGATACACAAAATTTGCAAGACTCTATTAGTGAAGGCACACATCAAGTTATTGCGCAAGTCAATGAAGATGGGAAAACATGTCTTTGTAAAGATAAAATAAGTTTACATGTAAGCTATGAATTGGTTTTACCCCTCTTAGGAGGCAATGTTGTGGAAACCTCAAATGAAATAGGCACGATAGAGCAGATAGATGGCGTATGGATGATGATGTTTAACGCGTTGAAAACTGAAGCAGGAAAAAGTTATGAAGAGATACACAGTGGCAATACCAATGCGATTGTACTCCCTTCCAAACTGCCTGCATTTACCTTCTTAAGAGCAAAAATTAAAGGATAAAAATGAAATTCGTTTCTATTATAATGGGAAGTAAAAGTGACTATGGTGTAATGGAAGAGTGCGCTAAGACACTTGAAAAATTTGGTGTTATGTATGAACTCATTGTATCCTCAGCACACCGAAGTCCACAGCGAACACATCATTATGTGAAAGAAGCAGAGCAAAAAGGGGCTAAAGTTTTTATTGCAGCCGCTGGTATGGCAGCACATCTTGCTGGTGTGGTTGCTTCACTTACCACTAAACCTGTCATCGGTGTTCCTATGAAAGGTGGTGTCATGGAAGGAATGGATGCTTTGCTTAGTACGGTGCAGATGCCTGGAGGAATGCCTGTTGGAACAGTAGCTATCGGTTCGGCTGGTGCTATTAATAGTGCGTATTTAGCCATGCAGATTTTAGCAATAGACGATGAAGAACTGAGTGCAAAACTTAGAGAAGATAGAATCTTGAAAGCTAAAAAAGTCGAAACTGACTCCATGGGAATTGAAGTTATCATATAAGGAAAACAGATGCAAACATGGTTAGATATTGAAGAATTTAGCAAACTTGTTGGCCTAGATATTGCTACCATTGAAGCAATGATAGAAGAGGGCAAACTTACCTCAAAGAGTGAGGATGAGCGCTGTTTGATAGAAGTCAACCACAATGCCTATGCAGTTATCCCCTCCACGCAAGGTACTGTGGTGAGAGATGAGAACACTCAAAATGTCATTATGATGGGATCTGATTTTGTTGAAAAAACCATAGGAACTATTTTAAATCTGCATGAAAAAGTGTTGGATGCTAAAGATGAGACACTCGATGCACTCAAAGGCGAAAATCATTTTCTCAAAGAGGCTCTTTTCTCAATGCAAGAACTTTATGATGAAGATAGAAAAATTATTGAAACGCTTAGAACACAACTTCAGTTTGTGCAAGATGAGTTAGAATTTACCAAACGAAAATATAAAATGATGTGGAACAAAGCGGTAGAAAGCTATACGCCTCCCGCAAAATAATCTACTTACATGTAAAAGGAATTTATAGTGTTAACATTTAGTCAAATGCTTTTAAAACTTCAGTCTTTTTGGCAAGACCAAGGCTGTACAATTGTTCAACCTTACGATATGCCCTCCGGTGCAGGAACTTTTCACAATGCCACTTTTTTAAGAAGCCTTAGTTCCAAACCATGGGCAACGGCGTATGTCGCACCTAGTCGCAGACCAACAGATGGTAGATATGGTGAAAATCCTAACCGCTTGGGAAGTTACTATCAGTTTCAAGTGCTCATTAAACCAAGCCCCGATAACATTCAAGAGCTTTACCTTAAAAGTTTAGAGATGCTAGGACTTGATCTTAAAAAACACGACATTCGTTTTGTGGAAGACAACTGGGAATCTCCAACTCTTGGTGCTTGGGGACTAGGTTGGGAAGTTTGGCTAGATGGTATGGAAGTAACACAATTTACCTATTTTCAGCAAGTAGGGGGCATTCCTTGTAACCCGATTTCTGTAGAAATTACGTATGGTGTAGAACGATTGGCAATGTATTTACAAGAAAAAGAGTCTGTGTTTGACTTGATTTGGAATGAGAGTAAATTTGGTGTGACAACTTATGGCGACGTACATAAGCAAAGTGAATACGAGTTTAGCAAATACAATTTTGAGATTGCTGATGTCGCGATGCTTCTTGAAAACTTTGAAAATGCGAGAGTTGAGTGTAAGCGTTGTTTGGATGAAAACTTGCCTCTTCCTGCGTATGACTATTGTTTAAGTGCTTCACATACTTTTAATGTACTAGATGCAAGGAAAGCGATTTCTGTGACACAACGACAAAATTATATTTTGAAGATTCGTGAACTTGCTAAAGGATGCGCTTTAAAATATAAAGAAGTTGTTGATGCGCCTTTGTGAGATTTATAATTTTTTAGATACGTTAAGCCCTTTTGCATCACAAGCCTCATGGGATAATAGCGGACTTTTAATCGGCAATATGAAGAGTGAAGTTGAAAAAGTTTATCTTAGTCTTGATGTGGACTCTTTTTTGTTGGAAAGTATTGAGCGCAATGCTCTTGTTATTACCCATCATCCCCTTATCTTTAGTGGGATTAAAAAATTAGATTTTTCTCAATATCCGTCTCACCTTATTCGAAAGATGATAGAAAAAAATATTTCTTTAATTGCCATGCACACTAATTTCGATGTAAGTCATCTTAATGCGTATGTTGTCTCCAAAGTTCTAGGATTTAAAAATTTTGTACAAGATGGTTTTGTATGTTATTTTGATGCTAATATGAACTTTGATGATTTAGCTTTACATGTAAAAAAAGTTTTAAAATTGGATATTGTGCGTTGTGTGGTATCGGGTAGTTTTGTTAAACGATGTGCTATTACAACTGGTTCTGGAGGAGATTTGATTGGTAAAATTGAAGCCGATTGCTTTTTGAGTGGCGATTTCAAATACCATCAAGCATTAGAGGCAAAAGAGAATAATCTCTCATTAATTGACATCGGGCACTTTGAATCAGAGTGCCATTTTTCGGCATGTTTAGGCGAATATTTGAAAAAATTGCCATTAACGGCTATAATATCGAATTCCAAAAATCCGTTTGAGTATAAATAGAGGACACCAAAGATATGAATAAGTATTTAGAACAGTTGATTGAACTTTCCACGCTAGACAAAGATATAGATGATTTTGGACCGCGCATCGCAAAAGTTGAGAAGATGTTAAAAATTTCTCTCGATAAAGAGAAAGAGTTTAAATCACAAGTTGATACACTTCACGCTGATATTATGGATGCCAAATTAAAAAAAGGTAAAAATGAAGTTCATTTAGCAGAACTTTCTTCTAAACTGAAAGACCTTACAAAGAAAAGTGCTTTGGTTAAAACAGCTAAAGAAGTTAAAGCTTTACAGCTTGAAGAAGAAATTTCAAAAGAGCAGTGTGATTTTGCGAATGAAGAGATAGTTCGTTTAGATAAAATTATCGATATGAAGCAACATAATATTATTGCATTGCAAGAAAAATTAGCTGAAGCGGTTAGTGAAGCGGAAGAAATTAAAAAATCTATCGAAGAGCAGATGCAGCATATAGAATTAGAGAGAAAAAATGTTTATCAAAATAAAGATGAATTAGTTTCTTTGATGAGTCAAAAAATACTAACTTTTTACCAAAAAATTAGAAAATGGGCAGAAAATACAACCGTTGTTCCTGTTCGAAAACAAGCATGTTATGGTTGTTTTATGCGCATTAATGATAAAACCTATGCAAGTGTACTAAAGCAAGATGACATTATAACTTGTCCTCATTGTGGACGTATTTTGTATAAAGAGATAGAGGTCCTCATAGAGGCATAAGTTTGACCTTATTCTTTTATACCATCTTGGCAACGCTACTTTATATTTTAGCGTTGCCAGTTTTAGTCTATCTGCGGTTTAAGCCAAAATATAAAGATTCGATTCCCTCTCGTTTTTTTCTCAAAAACAATAGCTCTTTCGAAAAAAGTGGTATCTGGTTTCACGCCTGCTCTCTAGGTGAGGTTCGCTCCATTCTACCTTTAATAGAAAAGATAACAACAGAAGAAATCAATATTAGTGTGATTACGCAGACTGGTTTTAAAGAAGCCTCCAAGGTCGCTCATGCCAATATCCGTTATTTGCCCTATGAGATTTTTCTCCCTTTTTGGATAACGAAGCAAAAAACGCTTGTGGTGATGGAAGCAGAGCTTTGGCCTTCTCTTTTTGTGGTGGCGAAGATAAAAGGGATGAAAACAATTTTAATGAATGCACGCGTTTCTGATAACTCGTATCAGTCGTATGTACGATTTGGATTTTTGTATCGCTGGATATTTAGGCATATTGATGTTGTGTTTGCGCAAAGTCAAGTTGATAAGCAAAGATTGATGGAACTTGGGGCAAAAGATGTACGCGTGAGTGGAAACATTAAAACATTTCAACAGATTGGTATTACAAAACAGTATGACAAACCAAAAGGGAAAAGGGTTGTTATTTTAGCAAGTACGCATGAAAATGAAGAAGCATTGATACTCTCTCATATCGAATTACTAAAAAATGATCTCTTGGTAGTTGTTCCAAGACATCCTGAGCGATTTGAACGGGTTGCGTTACTTTTGAAAAATTATGCCAAAGAGAAGCAGCTAACGTATTCTAGAATATCACAAAATGAGACAATACAAGATGATGTGGTATTATGTGATAAAATGGGAGAACTAATCAATCTTTATGCAGTGTGTGATGTGGTGATTTTGGGTGGCTCTTTTATCGATGGTATTGGAGGACATAATCCCCTTGAACCTGCATTTTTTGGCACGAAGGTTATTAGTGGACCTTATGTTTTCAATCAAAAAGCACTTTTCAAATGTGTTGAAAATATAGTGACATGTACATGTGAACAATTAAGAGGTGTTTTTGAGAAGAGTGATAGTATCAAAAATAGTTCAATTATCAATAGTGGGGATATTTTTCCTCTATTGAATGAAATTTTAGGAAACAATAATGGAAAAAGCATATAAACTTTTAGCACAACAAGAAGAGATCTCAAACCGTGCTGCAAAAGATTTGATAGATAGAGGCGTGGTTTATTCTGAAGGCAAAAAAGTCTCGGTAGCCAGAGGTGAAATGAACGGTAATGCAACGTTCAAAGTTGAAAAAATTGGAAAAATTAAGACTATTTTTGAAGATGATTTTATTGTTGCGGTTGATAAACCAGCGTTTGTAACTTCTGAAGAGATAGCTTTGATAAAGAAATTACCACTTTTGCATCGATTAGATAAAGATACCAGTGGCGTTTTGTTGCTGACTAAAGACGATGCTTTTAGAGAAAAAGCGGTTGAGGCTTTTAAAAAAAGAGAAGTTACCAAAGAGTATATTGCTATTGTTGAGGGACGTATCGCAGAGGCAGTTACCATTAATGCCCCAATATTAACTATCAAGAAGGGCAATAGTGCACATAGCAAGATAAGTTCTGAAGGCAAAGAAGCGATTAGTCATGTGGAGCCTATGATGGTTGAGGGTAAAAGGTCAAAGGTAAAGGTCACGATAGAAACAGGGCGAACCCATCAAATTAGAGTTCACCTTAAAAGTATAGCTTCTCCAATACAAGGTGATTCAGAGTATGGCGGAAGACCATTTAAACGTATGATGTTACATGCTTCAAAAATAATGCTATTAGGTTATATTTTTCAAGCAAAAGAGCCAGAAGATTTCTCCAGATTTAGTTCTTAGAGAATGTCAATTTTAAGAATTTATTTAGTTTAAAGTATTTTTTTTGTATCATTGCGTTCCTTTATGGGAAGCACTTTTATAATTAATAAAAAAGCAAGGATAGTCTAGTGTTCGAGGGTTTAACCGATTCTTTTAGATCAGCAATCAATAAAATTCGTTTCAGTGATGATGAAAAATCTTTAAAAACTGCGCTTGAGAACCTTAAAAAGGCCTTACTTAAAGCAGATGTTCATCATAAAATTGTTCGTGATTTATTGCGTCAAGTTGAGATTGAAACGAAAGCCAAAGGCATTGGACAAGTCAATTTTTTACGTTCTTTAAAAACAAATTTATTAGCTATTTTAACGGTTCCTGGAAAGCAAGGTTTTGTTTTTTCCTCAAAACCACCAACAACAGTATTGATGGTAGGATTACAAGGAAGCGGTAAGACAACAACGACAGTTAAGCTAGCACATTATCTTAAGCTTAGACAAAAAAAAGTTTTAGTAGTAGCGTGTGATCTTCAGCGTTTAGCGGCAGTTGAACAATTACGACAACTATGTTTAGCGAATGAAGTTGATCTTTACACGGAAGAAAATGTTTCAAATCCACTTGTTATAGCTCAAAATGCAATGAAAAAAGCCAAAGATGGTTTGTATGATGTTGTTTTAATCGATACAGCAGGTCGTTTGGCTATTGATGCAGCCTTGATGAGTGAACTTGAATCTATCAAAAGCAGTGTAGTCCCCGATGAAATTTTCTATGTAGCAGATGCGATGACTGGTCAAGATGCTGTCAAAAGTGCGGTTACTTTTCATGAAAAAATTACACTTAGTGGTGTTATTTTAAGTAAATATGATGGTGATGGTAAAGGTGGCGTAGCTCTTGGTATCGCAGAGCAAACGAATGTTCCCCTTCGTTTTGTTGGCGTAGGTGAGAAAGTTGCGGATTTAGAACATTTTATTCCTGAGCGAATTGTTAGTCGACTAATGGGTGAGGGTGATCTTGAAACATTAGCGGAAAAAACAAGCTCTATCATCGATGAAAAACAAGCTAGGGCAATGAATAAAAAAATCAAAAAAGGTGAGTTTAACTTTAATGATTTTTTAGAGCAAATGGAACAGATGAAAAAATTAGGAAGTATGAAATCTCTTTTAGGGATGATTCCAGGACTTTCATCCATGGCAGGAAAGCTTAAAGACGTTGATTTGGAAAATTCCGTAGAAATGAAGCGTATTAAAGCAATGATAGGTTCTATGACTAAAAAAGAGAGAATTGACCCTGAACTTTTAAACAATAGCCGAAAAAGAAGAATTGCGGAAGGCTCAGGTTTATCACAACAAGAAGTCAATCGGTTCTTAAAGCAGTTCCAAAATGCAGCAAAGATGGCTAAAAAGTTTTCAGGTAAAAAAGGGATGCAAGATTTGCAAAATATGCTCTCTCAGTCTAAGCAAGCGCAAATTCCAAGATAGGTAAGTGACGATTTATATTTACATGTAAGCTTACATGTAAATCTAAGTCGTAAATAATTTAAGGAGACCGAAAATGGCAACAGTTGTTAGATTAACAAGAATGGGTAGAAATAAAACTCCATTTTATAGAATCGTAATTACAGATAGTAGAAAAAAACGTGATGGTGGTTGGATTGAGTCAATTGGCTATTACAACCCATTAACAGAGCCACAAACCATCAAATTTGATGCAGAGAGATTGGCTTATTGGAAAAGTGTTGGCGCAAAGCTTAGTGACAGGGTTGCTAAAATCACTGGAAAATAATCATGATTGACAAATTTCTAGAAGAGTTTGCCAAGCTTTTGGTTGACAATCCAAATGGTGTGAGAGTTGAGCGAAGTGATGTTGATGAAACATTTTGCGAAGTTGTCATCTATGCAGATAAAGTAGATACGGGCAAGTTGATTGGCAAAGATGGCAAGATGATCAATTCACTCAAGACACTCATCTCTGGTTGTAAAGCAAAAGATGGTAAATCTTATAGAGTTACTGTCAAAGCAAATGATGAATAACCAAAGCTCACTCATAGAAGTCGCTCAAGTAGGGCGGCTCGTGGGTTTAAAAGGGGAGCTAAAGCTTCATCTTCATTGTGATTTTCCAGAGCAGTTTCAAAAAGGGAGTAAGTTTTCTACTCAAAAAAATGAAACACTAGAAATTCACTCCTATAATGCTAAGAGTGGTTTAATCTCTTTTGTGGGATATCAAAATAGAGAAGCAGCCTCAAAACTTGTCAATACATTTTTACTCACAACACATGAAAATTCGGCTAAAGAGTGTCACCTTCAAGAAGGAGAATTTTTTTGGTTCGATATGATGGGTTCACGTATTATAGATGATGAGAAGTGTTTAGGAATTGTTGAAGAGATAGAACGCATCGCTGCGACTGATTATCTCGTAGTTTCAACGGATGATACTTTAGTGCAAAGTGGAATGGTAAAGAGTTTCTATATTCCTTATATTGATCGGTATATTGTCTCGTTTGATGTAGAAAAGAAAGAGATTCACACTAAGGATTGCCTAGGAATTTTGGAAAACTCCTGATGCGTTTTACCTACGTAACGCTTTTTGAAAGTTTAATATCTTCATATTTTGAAGATTCTATTTTAAAACGTGCTATCCAAAACAATCTTCTTTCCATTAATTTTTATAATCCTAGAGATTTTACAAAAAATAAACATGGAAAAGTAGATGATTATCAAGCAGGTGGTGGAGCAGGACTTTTGCTTTTTCCTCAGCCATTGTTTGATGTTTTAGATACTATTAAAAAAGAAAATCCTGATGCTTATTTTATTTTTCCAACACCTGCTGGAAAACCATTTGTGCAAATAGACGCTAAAAGATTAGCAAAAAAAGAGCATCTTGTGTTTGTATGTGGAAGATATGAAGGTATTGACGAGAGAGTTATTGAAACGTATGGTGATGAAGTCTTCTCTATTGGAGATTATGTCTTAACTGGAGGAGAGCTTGCGAGTCTCGTAATGAGTGATGCGATAAGTCGCAATATTCAAAATGTACTAGGCAATGAAGCCTCTTTAAGTGTTGAAAGTTTTGAAAATGAGCTTTTAGAAGCCCCATCTTTCTCAAAACCTCCAATTTATGAAGATAAATTGGTTCCCTCAGAGTTTTTAAAGGGAAATCACGCTAAAATCACAAGCTTAAAAAATAAAATGTCTGAATCAAAGACAAAGTATTTCAGACCAGATCTGTTTTCTCGCTTTAATGCGAGGCATTGAACAAAAAAGGATTATACATGAGAAATAAATTTATCGAAGCTTTCGAAGCGGGACAGATTGCTACAAAAAATGTGCCAGCTTTTAGAGCAGGTGATACACTAAGAGTTGCTGTAAAAATTGTTGAGGGCGATAAACAACGTATCCAGCAATTTGAGGGCGTTTGTATTGCTAGACGTGGACAAGGTACTGGCGAAACTTTTATGGTTCGTAAAATCGGTGCTAACAGTATCGGTGTTGAGAGAATCTTCCCAATCTATTCAGATAGTATTGATGAGATTATTGTTCTTAGACGCGGACTTGTAAGACGTGCTAAACTCTTCTATCTTAGAGATAGACGTGGTAAAGCTGCAAAAATTAAAGAACTTAGAAAATAACTATTTTTTAGACAGTAGTTGTATGAAGCTACTGTCACCCCTCTTTTTTTATCTCTTTTCCCTAAAATTTTGTAACAGGTAGTATATGAAGATTCACAATGACTGTTTAGCATGTATTCAAAATCAAGCAAACAGAGTCTGCGAACTTTTACATGTAGATATCGTATCTTCTCAAAAAATAGAAGCAATGGCGTTGCGTCATATTCAAAACTTTGATTTCACTCTCACTCCTCCCCACAATGCCACACCTTTATATGAAGAAATAGCCTCATTTTTAAATGTTGAAGATTTGTATCAAGAAGTCAAAGCAAGCTCCACGGCAATGGCAAAAAAGTTCATTCCTTTTTGTGAAAATGCCATTCAACAAAGTTCCCATAAACTTTTAACAGCAACCAAAACAGCCGTAGCAGGGAATGTCATAGATTTGGCTTCGGTGATGATGTATGACTTGGGTGAAGAACTTGAGAAAATATACCATACTGATTTTGCCATAGATGATTTTGAAGTACTAGCCTCGACTTTACAAATAACACAAACACTTGTTTATCTAGCAGACAACGCGGGTGAAGAGATTTTTGATAAACTTTATATTCAAACTATATGTGAGCAGTTCCCTCATATTCAAGTCTATTATTTTGTGCGAGGAAATCCCATCATCAATGACCTTACATGTAAAGATGCATTTGCCTCAGGGTTGAATGAAGTTGCTACTATTATCGATAGTGGTGTTCCTACACCTGGACTTGCACTAGAATTGATGAATTTGGAGTCAAAAGTTATTTTAGATAAAGCACAGTGTATCATCTCTAAGGGCATGGGCAACTATGAATGCCTAGGTGAGGTTAGCGGGCTTCCTATCTTCTTTTTACTCAAGGTAAAATGTGAAGTAGTTGCCCATGCCATTGGGGCAAAGTTAGGTGATATTGTGTGTAAAAAAGGGATTAGTTAAATCCCGCATAGGCATCATATAATTTTTCAATTCCCATTTTTATCTGCGCTAAATTGGAATTGGTATAATTTAATCTCCCAAATGAGCTAACTCTTTTATCCGCAAAAAAGACACTTCCTGGAACAAAAGCAACTCCTTTTTGAATAGCGCTTTCAAAGAGTTGCATACTATCTTTACAATTTTTAAAATTAACCCAGATAAACATGCCTCCTTTTGGTTTTACAAAAGAGATACTCTCTCCAAAATTTTCTTCAAGTTCTTGAATCATCGTATCTCGCTTCACTTTATAGTGCGCAATCAATGCTTGGGTATGCCTTTTTAAATCACCATTTTGAATCATCATTGCCGCAATATGTTGAAAAAACTTTGAGTTTTGCAAATCGGTACTTTCCTTGCTACCTATAAGCGCTTCGATGATGTTATGTGGTGCTTTTATCCAGCCGATTCTAAAATCAGGTGCTAATGTTTTAGAAAAAGTTCCAAGAGAAATAGTCAGTTCTGGTAATAAAGTAGCAAAAGAAGTACTTTTCGCTCCCTCATAGCGCAACGCTTCGTAAGGGCTATCTTCAAGGAGAATGACATCGTATTTTTTGGCAAGTCGTGCAACTTCTTGTTTATTTTCAAGTGTGTATTCGTAGCCTGTTGGATTTTGGAATACAGGAATGGTATAAAAAAACTTAGGTTTACATGTCGAAAATAATTCTTCGAGCGATGTCAAATCTGCTCCATCCTGGTGAAGGGGAATGGTTTTAATATCAGCGTCATACATATGAAAAAGATTAAGAGCAGCTAAATAGCTAGGGTCTTCCACAATGATGCAATTTTTTTCATCCAAAAAAGTTTTACATACCAAATCAAGTGCTTGTTGCGAACCATTTGTCAGCATAATTTCTTTAGACGTTGTCTCATCGTATTGCTTTGCTATTTCTATTTTTAGGGCTTCTACACCTGAGGCATTGCTGTATTGAAACAGTAAGTTGTCATCTTTTTCAAAAAGAGCATTCGCATAGTTTTTAAAAAGCGCTTTGGGAAATAACGAAGCATCAGGAAGACCGCCTGCAAAAGAGATAATGTCGCTTTGTGCTGTTAAATCGAGGATAGTTCTTGTAAATGAACGAGAAGTAGTGGCCACACGTTTGGCAAATTTTGATTGCATAGATAAACCTTTGAAATTGATGTGATAGTATAGAAAGATTGCTTTTTTTTAGCTACGTGAAAAGAGTGTATATCTTTGTCCATTTGTGCTATAATTTTTTATGAAACAAAAAATAACCACTAAAAATGACCATATAGAACGGGTAAATGAAGTTCTTTTTCTTATCCATGGTGATATTAAAAAGAACTATACTATAGAGGAATTATCTTTACATGTAGCGATGTCACCTTTTCATTTTAACCGTATTTTTAAGAAGATTGTGGGTGAGAGTTTACATGCTTATATTAAAAGGGTGAAGCTAGAACATGCCGCCAATCTTTTGCTTTTCACGCCTGATGTTACGGTGACACATATCCTTCAAGAAGTAGGATTTAGCTCAAATGCTTCGTTTTGCCAAGCTTTTAAAGAGCGATTTGGTGTTACTCCCACTAAATGGAAAGAAGTCGATCCGCTCAATGAAAAGCGAGATTATACCTATGCCAATATGCCTTTACATGTAAAGATAGCCATCATTCCCTCTCATGAAGTAGCGTATGTTAGACATAAAGGATACGATAGAAGCATCAAACTTGCATGGCTGAAACTTCAAGCATGGGCAATACAAGAAGGTATCACCTTTGAGAGACAAACCATGATAGCGTTGCACCATAGCAATCCTCGTTTTGTAGAAGCTTCGCAGTGTCATTATGTAGCATGTTTAGAATTACCTAAAGATAAAAAATTTTACCGCAGTGGTGAAATAGGTATCATGAAAATCCCTCAAACTTTTTGTGCCATTTTTTCCTTAAAGGGCATTTATGGGGATTTGAAAAAGTATATGGATGTTATTTATCATGAATGGCTACCTCAAAGTGTGTATGAAAAAGTAGCATTGCCTTCGTTTGCCATCTATCGTCAGAACCATTTTGTGAATGCACAAGAGCAGTTTGACCTTGATTTTTGTGTTCCTATTAAATTTAAATAACCATTTTCTATAAACAAAAAGAGGAAGTGTTACCATAAGATACTTTTTGTATTATTAACGTATTTATTTAAGGAAGGGACAAACGAACCATCGTTACAATAGTATTACATTATAAGTTAAGGAGAGTTGTTTATGGACGCATTAGCCATTATTGTTCCCATTGGTATTATCGCGACAGTAGGCGCTTTTTTGTTCTTCGAAAAAAGAGCAATTCAAGCTAAAAAAGATAAAGAGTCACAAGGATTACTTCCTCCTAGCGTTGAAGATTTTTATGAAAAATTTAAACGTTATGACACCGTCAAGAACTCTTTAAGATTTTTTGGTACAAGTTATGTCGTCTCTTTGGTTTTGGCAACGCTTAGTTACAATCCATCTTATGGACTTATCCATGCTTTAGCTTATATTTTTCTTACCACTTTTCTTGGCTCAGTTATTATCTTTGCATTGAAATATAACAAGAGTATTTTGGTCAAAGTTTTTGCAGGATTTTTATATGGAGCGCCTCATATTGCAGCGGCTGCCTTTGCTTTTTTAACCCGGTATATTCTTTCGTAACGATATCTTAGAGCGGTTGCCTATACCGCTCTTCTTCTTTTTTTCTATCTTTGAATGGTTACTTCTATGTTATAATTCGTTAAAAAGAGTTGACTATGAAACACAAACCGATTTTTATTACTGCGACCAATACGGATATTGGCAAAACTTACACAACAATTAAGCTTATAGAACATTTAAGTCAAAAAGGATTGAAAGTAGGTGTTTTTAAGCCTATTGAAACGGGTGTTTGTGATGTACCAGAGGATGGTAATCTCCTGTTTGAAACAGCTAAAAAGCACAATCCTTTACTTGAAAAGCTTAAACTCAAAGATATCGTTCCTTACCAATTTTCACTGCCCGCATCTCCTTATGTTGCCAAAGGCAAGAAAAAAATAAATTTGGAAGTCTTGGAAAAAGCCTATTTTAAAATCGAAGCATTATGTGATGTTGTTCTTATCGAAGGGGCTGGTGGTCTTTTAGTTCCTATTGAAGATGACCTTTACATGTATGATTTTATAAGAATTTTTAATGCCAAAACTTTACTTATCAGTCATCAAAACCTTGGGGGCATTAACGATATATTGCTCTCTTTGCATTTGCTTGATTCACTAGGCGTAGACGATTATGAGTGGTGTGTAAATTTTAAAGAAGAGCGAAAAGATTTCGATGAAACGACTCTGCCATTTTTGAAAAAACTTTTTGGCAGAGTACTAAGTGTTCAAGACAATATGGAGGAGATTACGAAGAGTTTAATAGCTCACATTGATATTGAGGCGGATAAACTCTAATGGTTGGTCGGAATATTTAATGATAGTTTGGTTCTTATAGTTGGCTATATTTTTATAGCCAATGAATTTCTCAGAACTTTTCTCTTCATAGCGTGTGGTACATCTTCTCTCGGTTCGATAATTGGGAGCAGGCGCATAGTTATTACTATTTTGTTCCCCTATATTTTTACCTACAAGCGTACCAATAACGGCGCCTCCCACAGTTGCGGCAGTTTTACCACTTCCTCCACCAACTTGGTGTCCTAAAATTCCACCTGCAATACCCCCAATGACGGCTCCTGCCACTCCGCTACTTCCATCGTTACTTGGTTGAGGCTGATACCTGACTTCGATTTGTTCATCCCAACACTCTTGAAAAGGTACTCTTGTTGTGACCATGCGGTATTCTGGTTTGCTGGTGATGACTCTTACTTCCTCTTGAAAGGTGATACTCTCAGCACAAAGGACAGCGCTACAAAATATTATAAAACTTGAAAAATACAATTTATTCATCATTCTCTCCTTTTTTAAAGTAATTTTATCATAATGTTGTGAATGGAGTGTTAATTAAATTTTGGGAAATCACAGTCAAAATTTGCTATTATTTTTCAAATAAATAAAGGAGTGTAAGGTGAATCATCTTATTAATAGTCGAGATTTTTCTCTTAAGGAGATTGAAGAACTTTTTGAGAGAGCTACATTATTTTTGGATGAAAAACCACGTGATATTCTCAAAAATAAAATGGTTATAACGATTTTTTTTGAAAATTCAACACGAACACGTAGTAGTTTTGAGATAGCTGCAAAAAGGCTTGGCGCTGATGTTGTGAGCCTTGATGTTTCTAAAAGTTCATCGAGTAAAGGTGAAACACTTTTTGATACGGCAGCAAATCTTGATGCAATGGGCCCTGATGCCATTGTGGTTCGACATAAAAGCTCTGGTGTTCCACACATCCTTGCGCATTATGTTAATTGTCCTATTATTAATGGAGGAGATGGTAGCCACGCTCATCCTACACAAGCTTTATTGGATCTTTTTACGATTAGAAAACACTTTGGTGAAACCAAAGGTTGCACCGTTGCGATTGTAGGAGATATCAAAAATTCTCGTGTTGCCAATAGCAATATAGAGCTGTTAGGTCGAGCAGGTCTTAATGTGGTGCTCGTAGCGCCTCCTCATTTTTTACCACAAACCTCATTGCCTACTTTTTCTAGAATTGAAGATGTGATTGATAACGTGGATGTGATTATGAGTTTGAGAACGCAGACGGAGCGTCATACCAATCAAATTTATGCGTCACTGAAAGATTATGCTAATGATTTTTGTATTACTTCAAAGCTTGTTGGGGATAGAGATATTATCTTACTTCACCCAGGTCCTGTGAATCGAAATATAGATGTGGATGACATGATGATGAAAGATCCTCGCTCCAAGATATTGGATCAAGTGAAAAATGGTGTTGCTGTTCGTATGGCTGTTTTGGAGAAGCTGATTGCCCATTAATTTTGCCACCTCTTTAAATGAGTTGGGTAAAAGAAGAGAACCCTTTTTTTTCGCCGTCAATTACGCCAAAAGTGAATTTATCGTTCTTCCTCTTAAAAGTATGGGGAAAGATATTTTATATACACTTGAGGGGCTTTCTAACGCTGGTAAAAATCCGTTTACATGTAAAGAATTTATTTTGAGAAAAGAGCCTCTTTTATATGCAAACTATCTTGAAAAGTTTGAGTCTGTCATAGAGCAAATCAAAAGTGGTAATACCTATCTTCTTAATCTTACTTCGAAGACAAAAATTAGCAATGATATGGATATGGAAGAGGCTTTTTACAGTGCAAATGCTCCTTTTAAACTTTACATTAAAGACCGTTTTGTCTGTTTTTCCCCAGAGAGATTTGTTAAAATAGAGGGAAATTCTATCAGTACCTATCCTATGAAAGGAACGATAGATGCGACTATCCTCGATGCTGAAGCTTTAATTTTAGCCGATGAAAAAGAGATGGCAGAACATGTCATGGTCGTCGATTTATTGCGCAATGACCTTTCTATGGTTGCTAAAGAAGTGCGTGTTGAGGCATTTCGATATGTTGAAAAGATACAAGCAGGTGAGAGAGAACTTTTACATGTAAGCTCCAAAATTGTAGGAAAAGTAGAAGATGATTGGCATGAAAAGATAGGAGATATGCTCTCCTTAATGCTTCCTGCTGGTTCAATATCGGGTACTCCTAAGAAAAAAAGTATCGAGATTATCGAAGCAATAGAAGCTTATGATAGAGGTTTTTTTAGTGGTGTTTTTGGCATTTATGATGGTGAAAATTTAGATAGTGCCGTGATGATTCGCTTTTTGGAAAAAGGGGAAGAGGGCTATGTTTTTAAAAGTGGAGGCGGTATTACGCTTTTGAGTGAACCACAAAAGGAATATGATGAAATGTGCGCAAAAGTCTATATACCCAGCTTTTGAAACAATCAAATCAATGGATGGCGAGCTACAAAATATACGCTTTCACCAAAAGAGGTTTGACAAAACAAGGGCTGAACTTTATGGAGCCTTCGATTCTATAACCCTTTCATCTCTCCTTTCTCCTCCAAAAGCGTTTACATGTAAAGTACGTGTTGAATATGCAGAAGAAATTTTAAAAATAGAATATATCCCTTATCCTCCACGTACTATAAACTCTTTTTACGTAGTAGAATCTTCTATCGAATATACGCATAAATTATGCGATAGAGTTGCCCTCAATGCACTCTTAAAAGAAGGGTATGATGATATCATTATCACTAAAAATGGTTTGCTTTGTGATACCTCGATCGCCAATATAGCATTGCACATTGATGGGGTATGGCTTACGCCAAATAAGCCTTTATTAGAGGGAACAACAAGAAGTAGACTCTTGGAGAGTGGATTTTTAAGTGTTGAAGATTTAGACAGTGAGGCTATCCAAAAAGCGGATAAATTTGCTATAATGAATGCACTTATTGGATTTAAAATAATAGAAAATGTTCGCATTACAAGGGATTAAAATTGGATTGGGATTTATCGGCGTTATATAAAACTGAAGAACTATTGGATACAGATTTACAAGATGCAGCACAAAGAGCAAAAAGCTTTGAGTCTGTTTGTAAAGGAAAATTAGGTGCGTTAAGTGCCAATGAATTTTTAGAAGCAATTAGAGAGTATGAATCTATCAATCAAGTTTTAGGTCGTGTGATGACATACGCTTTTTTAAAGTTTGCGCAAAACAGTGACAACGGTGGATTTTATGCAAAGTATCAACAAGAGCAGACCAACATTGCGGAAAATTTACTTTTCTTTGAACTTGAATTTAACAAATTATCTAAAATAAAACAAGAAGATCTCATTGCGTCATCTCCTAAATATAAGTTCTTTTTAGAATCACTCTTGGAAGAAAAACCATACCAGTTAACCCAAAAGGAAGAGCGTATTTTACTTAAAAAAGAGATGACATCGGCTTCGGCTTTTAGTAGACTTTTTGATGAGCATTTTAGTCGATTGAAATTTTCATATGAAGGTAAAAAACTCTCAGAAGAAGAAATTTTAAGTAAATTGCAAGACAGTTCGCGAGATGTACGTAAAAAAGCAGCATCTTCTTTTACGAAAGGATTAAAGCCACACCAGCCACTTTTAGGATACATCTTTAATATGATTAAAGCGGATCTTGCCAGTGAATGTGACCTTCGGGGCTATAAAAATGCAGAACAACCTCGTCATATGGATAATAAAATAACACAAAAGAGTGTTGATGCTTTAATCAAAACGGCAGAGGGTAGTTTTGATTTGGTGCAAGGTTATTATTATAAAAAAGCAAAGTTACTAGGACTAGAAACATTGTATGAATATGACAGATATGCTCCACTTGATGATTCAAAAGAAGTGTATGATTTTGAATCCTCTAAAAAAATTGTCTTAGATGCTTTTAAAAGCTTTAGTCCAAAGTTTTACGATATAGCCAAAAAAGCTTTTGATGAGGGTTGGATCGATGTGTTACCAAAAGATAGAAAAAGAGGGGGTGCGTTCTCTCATCCCGCTACACCCAACACGCATCCTTACGTTTTGTTAAATCATACCGATACTCGAAGAGATCTTTTTACATTGGCCCATGAATTAGGTCACGCTATCCATCAATATCTCTCTTCTGATGTAGGATATTTAGGTTCAGATACGCCATTGACCACCTCTGAAACCGCTTCTGTTTTTGCAGAAATGTTGGTTTTCGATTACATCAAAAATACACTCAAAGATAAAGAAAAACTCTCTTTGTATGCTTCTAAGATTGAAGATATCTTCTCAACGTTGTACCGACAAATTAATTTTACAACTTTTGAGCGGGCCGTACATAGTCACGAAGGTGAATTGGATTTGAACACTTTTAATAAGTATTGGATGCAAGAAAGTAAGAAAATGTTTGGTGATAGCATTAAACTAAGTGATGATTATAAGATGTGGTGGAGTTATATACCGCATTTTATACATTCTCCTTTTTACTGTTATGCGTATAGTTATGGGCAACTTTTGGTCTTAGCTCTTTATGGTTTATACAAACAAAGTGACAAAGAAGAATTTGTCAAAAATTATGTGAGTTTTCTATCCGCAGGTGGTAGCCAAAGTCCTAAAGAGTTGATTAAAAAGTTTCATTTCGATATCGAAGATGAGAATTTTTGGAAGTTGGGAATTGGTGAAATAGAAAACTTATTAGAAGAATTTAAAGGAATGAGCGATGCTTGAAGAGATGTTGCATAGTGATGATTTTAATGCTTTGATGAAAAAAAATGCGCATGACATTGCAGAACTATTGCTGAAACGAGGGATTAATTTTTCGATATTGACTAATATCTCAGATGTAACATTTGATCCAGCCCTTCCTCCTCATATTAGCAAAAACTTTAAATCTATTACGATGTTTTTTTTAGCAGGTTACACCTTTGAAAGTACACAAATAAGTGATAACTACATTAGTTTTGAAGCGGGATTTGGAACTGATAATTTTGGATCATTGGTTAGTGTTCCCCTAGAAGCTATTTTGCAGATTATTGTTGAGGAGATACCTATTTTTATTAATTTAGGTACTCCTCTAAAAGTGCAAAATAAAAGTGTAGAAGAAAAGGGGATTAAAAGATCTATGGACGCATTAATGTCAAATCCCCAAAATCAAAAACTTTTAAAGAAGTAAAAAATACACTAAGGCTTAATGGTATTTTTATTCATAATATAGTTAATCACATTATCGATAAGTGCATCATGCTTTCTATCTTTAATGTAGCATAAATATAACATTCGTGTAAGCTTCAAACCCTTAATTTTTGTTGTATACAAAAGACCTTGATCTACTTCATCGGCAATGATATATCGTGAAAGAATTGAAACAGTAGGAGTTTCTTCAAGATTTGCTTTCAATAATGTTTGCTTGACTGCCGTAGAACTTGTCACAATACTTTTAATTTTAAAACTTTTACAATCAACATCTATCTTTTCAAAAGTATCATGAATGACTTTACGCGTACTAGACTCTTCTTCTCTGCATATCCAGTTAAAAGTAAATAAGTCTTCTTTTTTAATGATTTTTGGAAGCGGAGAACGGCTAGCAATGACTAATTCATCTTCCATCCACTCACGGTAAATGATGCCTTCTTGAAACAAAGGCGCTTCAATAAGTGCTAAATCCACTTTTTTATCGAGTAGCTTTTCTGTTACTTCTTGTGCATTGTCGACTCTTAGCATGACATTATTTTTAATGGCGTCTTGAATGTCATTGAGAAAGTTAGGGAGGATATAATTTCCGATAACAGGAGATGCCCCTAATATGAAAATAACCTCTTTGTTCACTAATCGAAGCATTTCTCTCTCAGCAGAAAGGATATGTTTTTCTAATTTTTGAGCGACTCGAAAAACTTCTTCTCCCGCATTGGTAAGTTT
>JAFLKZ010000002.1:0-3981 GCA_019162915.1 Campylobacteraceae bacterium | reverse complement strand
CCATTTTTCTTTCTATCAACGATTTGTACATCCAAATATTCTTCAAGAAGCTTAATTTGTTGGGTAACAGCAGGTTGGCTGATGCCCAGTTTTTTAGAAGCTTTTGAAAAACTTTTTTCTTTGACTACTGTTAAAAAAGTCTCGATTTTTGAAAAATCTTTAAGCATTAATTACTCCTTTATCGTATGAGAAAATATTCAATAAATATTTTATATATTTAAATAATTATAACTAAAAATAATAGTAAAAACAATGGCACAATGTCGGAGGTAGCCTTAAACATTTTTAGATATAATAAAATACAATTTACATTAATGCAAAGTAGAAAATATGAAAGATATTTTAGAAACATTGAATGAAGCTCAAATGGATGCTGCAACGTGTGTAGATGGACCTATCCTCATCTTAGCCGGTGCTGGAAGTGGAAAAACAAAGACGATTACGTCACGTTTGGCCTATCTTGTTTCGCTAGGAATTGACCCTGCAAGTACGCTCACACTTACTTTTACGAACAAGGCTGCCAGTGAGATGAGAGAGCGTGCAATGGCATTAATAGAAGGCAATAACTATCCTCCTCTTCTTTGTACTTTTCATAAGTTTGGTCTCCTTTTTCTCAAGTTTCATATCGATAAGATAGGTCGCAAAAATAGTTTTGTGGTCATTGATACAGATGATAAAAAAAGAATTATAAAAAGTTTTAACACTTCCACGGAACTTTCTACGGGTATGATAGCTAGTGAAATTTCACGGTATAAAACGTCGCTGATTGACCCTAAAACAGCATGGGAAAAAGCTGAGCAAAAAAGTTATCAAATAATTGCAAAAATTTACGAGCAGTATGAAAATTACATTCAATCTAATAATCTCGTTGATTTTGATGATTTATTGGTGTTACCGTACAAAATTTTAGAAGAAAATGAAGCTTTATGTAAAGCAACGAGTGAGCGATACAAATACATCATGGTTGATGAATACCAAGATACCAATGAATTGCAATACAAACTCCTTAAAAAACTCTGCTCTACGCATGAGAATCTTTGTGTAGTGGGTGATGATGACCAGAGTATTTATGGTTGGAGAGGCGCTAATATCAAAAATATTTTAGAATTTCACGAATCGTTTGACAACGTTAAAATTGTTAAATTAGAAAAAAACTATCGCTCAACCAATCAAATCTTAAAAGCGGCTAATGATTTAATAGAGCATAATCGTGGAAGAATAGGAAAGATTTTAGAGAGCACTAAAGGCGATGGCCCAGCAATAGAAGTGATGGACTCTCATGATGAAAATCAAGAAGCACAAGCTATTGCTAAGCGTATTAAAAAAGTGATACAAAGTGGAGTGAGCCCAAAAGATATCGCCGTGCTGTATCGCATCAATGCACTAAGTCGTTCTTTAGAAGAGGGATTAAATAAAGAAAAAATTCCTTATAACATGGTCGGTGGCGTTAAATTTTACGAGAGAACGGAAGTGAAAGATTTGATTAGTTATCTTCGTATTATTGCCAATCCTAATGATGACTTTTCTATTAAAAGAGTTATCAATCGTCCTAAACGTGGACTGGGTAAAGTCACGATAGATAAAATTATCAAATCATCGTATGAAAATAAGTTGTCCATATACGAGTATATTTCTCAAAATACTCCAGAACTTGAAGTGGAAGCTAGCAAAAAAGCCATCATCGCCTTAAGAGAATTTGTTAAAAATGTCGCCAATATGCAAGAGATACAGCAAAATTCAACGCATGATATGATAGATGCTATTGAAGAAGCATTTGGGATAAGAGATTATTATGCGCATCAACCAGATGCGTTAGAGCGAATCTCTAATATTGATGAATTTTATGGTTTATTTAGAGATTATGTCAAACAGCATCCTGAGATGGGTGTGGATGACTTTTTAAATGAACTCGCACTTCAAAGTGACCAAGACCAGATAGATAGCGAAAATATTTCTATTATGAGTATCCATGCGAGTAAAGGTTTAGAGTTTGATCATCTTTATGTGATAGGGTTGGAAGAGGGCTTTTTCCCATTGATTGGCGATGGTAGCGATATTGAAGAAGAACGTCGTTTGGGATATGTGGCTATTACAAGGGCCAAAAAAGAGTTAACGCTTAGTTTTTCAGGAAGTCGCTTTTACAAAGGAAGACGCACAGAGTTAACTAAAAGTCGGTTTTTAAAAGAAGCGGGTGTGTGTGAGGGTAGTTTAATTTTGGAGAAAACAACTTCGTTTAGGAAGGGTGATTTAATTAAGCATAAGATATTTGGTATGGGTAGAGTGAGTGAAGTGAGTAAAGTAGGGCGAGAATTTAAACTTCAAATTAATTTTGGTGGCACTAAGAGAGATATTTTAGCTTCGTTTGTGGAGAAAATTTAAATGTCAAATCGGCTTTTTGTTACCTATAAACCTACAAACATATCTTCTAATTTTTTTTTAAGTCGGATAAAAAGACGTTATGGGGTGAGAGGTGCTGGTTTTTCGGGTACGCTTGATCCTTTTGCTAAAGGTGTTTTAATCATTGCTTTTGGACAATTTACAAAACTATTTCGTTTCTTAAGGAAAGCCCCAAAAAAGTATCGTGCTACTTTGTGGTTGGGCGCTTATAGTCCTACTTTAGATATTGAAAAAGTTGAAAGCGTTGAGCTTATCATGCCTTTTGCTCCTATTTCTGTGGAGATAGCAACGAAGAGTTTTATCGGGGACATCACTTATCTTCCTCCTCGTTATTGTGCTAAAAAAGTAGATGGAAAACGTGCTTATGCGATGGCAAGAAACGATGAAGAATTTGAGCTTGCGAAGATAACCAGCACTGTTTTTGATTGTAAAGTGATTCATTATTGTCATCCTTTTTTGACTTTTGAGATTACGATTTCTGAGGGTGGTTATGTGCGAAGTATCGGAGCTTTGATAGCTCAAAAACTAGGCTTTGATGGATGTTTAAGTGCGCTTGAACGACTTTGTGAGGGTGATTTTGTCTATGATGGTGAGAGAGAACTCAATCCTTTAGATTATTTAGATATGAAAGACAATCAATATTTAGGAAATATCGAAGATATAGAATTAGGTAGAGTCTTAAGTGTGGATAATTTTGAGATAAAAGATGAAGGAATCTATAAAATAATCAATAACGATACATTGTCTATCTTCGAAATAAACGAAAATGGAGTAGAATATCTACTCAATAAAATATTATTAAGGTCGTAACATGCTGATACTGACACGGAAAATCGGAGAAGGTGTTGTTTTAAATGAAAATGTAACGGTAAGAATTATAGAAATTTCAAAAGGTGTTGTGAAATTAGGTTTTGATGCACCCAAAGATATGCTTATTTTGAGAGAAGAATTACAGCAAGCTGTCAAAGAAGCCAATACGCTAGCAAGTCAGAGTACGAGCGATACGTCATTGTTTGATTTAAGTAAAAAGTTCAAATAGATGCTTTATCGTGCACATGCAAAAGTAAATATTTTTCTTAAAATCGTTGGAACAAGAGGGAATTATCACGAAATACAATCACGCTTTGCAAGAGTTGAAAGTCTTTTTGATACTTTAGAATTTAAACCTAAAACAACTAACGATGCGTTTGAACTCGTCGGTGATTTTAATTGTACGTTGGAGCAAAATACTATTTACAAGATGTATATAGCACTCAAACAAAGTGGCTATTCAAAAGAGGTCGATGCTTTATTGTCTCACTATTCTTTACATGTAAAGAAACAAATCCCCACTGGCGCAGGACTTGGTGGGGGAAGTAGTGATAGTGCGACTTTTCTCAAAATGGTAAATGATGAGGCAAAGCTTCATTTGAGCGTAGAAGAGATGATAAAAATAGGCTTACATGTAGGCGCTGATGTAGCTTTTTTTGTTTCTGGTTTTAAGAGTGCCAATGTAAGTGGCATCGGTGAAATTGTAGAAAAATGGGATGAAGAAATCCTTGATATAGAAGTGTATACCCCTCCAGTTGAATGTAATACGGGTTT
>JAFLKZ010000027.1 GCA_019162915.1 Campylobacteraceae bacterium | reverse complement strand
ATAGCCGCCAAGCTAAGTTTAGCTAATTTCATATTGTCTCCTTGAATTTTTTAAATGCGAGGTAAGTCTATCACAAAATTTTGGAAATTTCAATAAATCTTTAGGGAAATGAGATGAATTTGGTATTTTCGTAATAAAGTTGCGATGAAAGGTTAAAATATTTTTAATTATCTTTTGTTATTTCTGTGATGATTTGGTCGATGGTTATTTTCAATTTTGGCACATCTTTACAAATGGTATTCCAAACAATTTCATGGTCAACGCCAAAATACTCATGAATCAAAAGGTTTCTAAAGTCTTTGATATCATAAATGAAAAGCTTAATATCTCGTTTAGACATAAATAATCTCTTTTTGAATGTACTCTCGTGCGATAGGCTTCAAGGTGCTTTCTATACCCAAATCAACTTTTTTACCAAAAACCGCTTCCATTTCTCTTTTAAATTGTAAGAAAGTATGAAGCGTCTTCTTTTCTTTTGTCATTTCGCATGCTAAATCAATATCGCTTTCATCTGTTTGCTCATCTCTTGCATAACTTCCAAAAAGACCTATTTTAGTGATCCCATATTTTTCATTTAATTCTTTTTTGTGTTCGTTTAAAAAATTCAATATGAAAGCTTTTGTCATTTTTAGATCCTTTATCCTTACATGTAAACATTATAGCACATTACAATTTATACCCTATGCCTTGGATATTTTTCAAAGTGTCTTCTGGTAATTTTTTACGTAAATTTTTTATCATCAACCGAAGGGCATTGAGGCTCATGTATTCGCTGTCCCAGAGCTTTTGTTCTATCTCTTCATAGGTGATGATAGAATCTTTGGATAAAAGCAACTCAATAAACTTTGATTCTTTTTTCGTGAGTTCGTAGATGTCACTCTCGTGTATGACGACCTTTTGGAGATTGTCGTAGTACCAATCTTGTGCTAGTTCTTTTAAATTTGTCTTTTCTTTAAACTGTAAAAATTTTTCCAATGCTTCAAAAAGTTTAGATTCTGTGATAGGTTTTACGATGTAGCGAAGCAAAGAGAGTTCTATGGCATCAAGCATAAAATCAACTTCTGTATAGGCGGTGATAATGATAATTTGGGCTTCATCATCGTGTGAGCGTATCTTTTTTGCAAGCTCAATCCCACTTAAGCGAGGCATTTTAATATCCGTGATAACCAAATCTGGCTTACTTTGCAAAAAAAGTTCATAAGCTTCTTCTCCATCGGAGGCGAGAGTGACCTCTTTAAAGAGTAAACTTAAAAGTTCATGGACATTTTCTCTCACTCCATCATCATCTTCTGCGTATAAAACTCTATAATTTGCTAATTTTTTTAATAATTTTTCATCCATAAATAACCTTTACATGTAAGAACTTTGAAGAAGAGCGGTATATATGATAATATATTTTCTTTTTTCTTTCTATTAAATCTTTAAAGTAGGTGGAGTTTTATGAAAATCATCAAAGAAAGTAACATATCTAATATCATTATTTTTAGTACTATTTTTATCATCTCTTCACTCATGCTCTTTAATGGCTATTTTTTCATCACCAAGCAGTATGAAATTCTTGAAACACAAATAGAAGACAACCGAAAAACTTTTATCGAAAATCAGCGCAATATGCTGAAGAGAGAAGTTGATTCTATCATCGATTTTATTGCATTTAAGCGAGCTACGCTTAGGGGGGAAGATGAAGAAGCATTTAAAAAAGAACTTTACGATTGGATAAGAAGTATACGGTTTGGAACGGATCAGAACAACTATATTTTTGTTTATGAGGTTGAAAATAGCCAAGGTGGTGAAAACTTTGCCAAAATGCTTATCAACCCTAATCGCCCTGATTTGGAGGGAAACTATATCTCGGATTCTTATACCGATGATAATGGCAAAGCATTTAGAAAGATTTTTCTTAAAGATATTCATGAAAAGGGTTTTTCATTTGTGGATTATATGTATAAAAAACCTGAAAGTAGTGTTGTTCGTCCTAAAGTATCGTATTTTAAGTTTTATAAAGATTGGAACCTCATCATTGCAGCTGGAGAATACTTAGACGACATTGACAAAGAAAACGCTTTAGCGAAAGAAAAATTTAAACAAAAAGTACAAATGGAAGCTAGCTCTGCCATTTTGATATTTTTGCTTTTTTCTTTTATCGCTAATACTTTTGCTATCGTGCTAGGTAAAAGAATCGAAAAATTTTTAAATGGCTACAATGCACAGGTCAAACAAAAAACGCTTGAACTCGAAAATCTTAACAAAACGTTGGAAAGTCGTGTTTTAGAAGAAATTGAAAAAAATAGAGAACAAGAACAACTGCTCATTCAAAAATCAAAATTTATCGCTTTAGGAGAGATGATAAGCAACATCGCTCATCAATGGCGACAACCACTCTCGCAACTCTCTGCTTTGATGATGACCCTTAAACTCAAACATAAAATGGGGAAACTAGATAAAAACTCGATGGAAACTAAATGTGTTGAGGCTGAAAATATCGTAGAGTATATGTCACATACTATTGATGATTTTAGAAATTTTTTCATGCCCAATAAAGACAAGAAATACTTTAGTATCGCTCAATCAGTAGATGAAGTTTTGCGTATCATCGGGAAGTCTATCACCAACCAAAGCATTAAGATAGAAGTAGATATCCCCAAAGATGAAAAAGTGTTAGGCTATAAAAGTGAATATGAACAAGTGCTTTTAAATCTTTTATCTAATGCAAAAGACGCCATCATCGCATCGTACACACTCAATCCAAAAATCATCATCAAGCTTAGACGCTATGAAGATGTAGTGCATTTAAGTATCCAAGATAACGGTGGAGGCATCACCATAGTGCCGATAGAAAAAATCTTTGAGCCTTATGTGAGCACGAAAGAACAAAATGAAGGTATTGGCATCGGACTTTATATGGCAAAACTTATCATTGAAAAGAGTATGAAAGGAAAGTTGGAGGGGAAGAATGAAGAGGGAGGAGCTATTTTTACGATTGAGTTAGAGAGGGAAAGTTAAAAGGGACGCTTGGCGGTCGCCCCTTTGAGTCATAAATTCAAAAGAAAATATGAAATTCGCTGATGAAAGTATATGAACTCAAAGTAAACGATCGGTTAACAAAGGTAAACTTCTTGAGAATTAATTGAGTCTAATCGACTCTTCTTGTGGTACTGCTAAAATTTGATGCGCTTTATCTCTTTTGGTAGCTGTTTTTTCACCTAAATTACTTTTTTTAGGTATAGGCACAACTTCTTGACGCTTTCCACCTTTAAAATATCCTTCTTTGATAACTAACATCTGCGTCAATTTATTTCCATCGAATGAAGCATGAACAAGGTCGCCTTCATTTGCAAGCACGGTTTTATTGTTAAAGTTAACATATGGTAGCTTTCCATTGGTCGTATCAACGCCTTCTATCACATAATTCCATGTTTGACTAGAACTTTCACGGTTAAGTGCCGTAACGATACCTTTAACGTAATTTTTGCCTACTAAGTTGGAAAGTTTTGGATTTTTGGTTTCATAACTTGCTTGTTGCTCTTTGGAAAGATTTTGAGTATTGGCTTCAGGGACTGGTGATTTTGCTGCACATCCTTGCATAACCATAAAAAAAGCAAATAAAAACGATAATTTCACACTGTACGATATTAATTTTTTCAACGATATTCCTCATTTAATTTAAGCAATTATAACAAAATTTGCTAAAAATGGTTTTATATGGTAAAATTACACTGTTTTTATGGGGTTGACATGGCTTCGACAGGAGTAGTGTTAGCTTATGGCTGCATGTCGGAAGTGAGGGCCTTTCGTTACAAAACCTTCAAACAATAACTGCTAACAACAGTAACTATCGTCCTGCTTACGCTGTAGCGTAAGTTTAACAAATAGCGGACTGCTTCCCCCTTTAATGCTATCTAAGGAGGATTGGGAAGTATCATAGCAATGATAGATATACTACATGAACGCCTTTACATGTAGTGAAGTTAAAGGCTCGTCTTGCGTAGTTTTCTGATTGTCGTACGAAGCAAGATTAAAAACTATCAACAATATCTAAGCATGTAGACGTCATAGGTGGCTATTTTTGGACTGGGGTTCAATTCCCCACAACTCCACCAAATCTTCTTTCCGTACTCATATACTCTGAAACAATCGCTTCAAGTTCGCCGGAGGAAAACTCTGGCCAAAGCGTTTTTGTGAAAAAAAGCTCTGCATATGCAGACTGCCATAATAAAAAATTGGAAAGTCGATAATCGCCTCCTGTTCGTATAAGAACATCCACAGGCGGCATGCCTGCTGTGTCTAAAAACTCTTCAAGTATCTCTTTGGTAATCTTTTCATGCTTTTGAGTAGCTTTATTAATAGCTCGAATAATTTCATCTTGTCCGCCGTAATTAATGGCGATTACTTGTGTCATACCCGTGCAGTGTTTGGTCATCTCTTTGGCGTTGGCTATCTCATTTTGTAAAGAAGTGGAAAATTTACTCATATCGCCTATCACATCAAATTTAATATTATTTTCGCTAAGCATCACCATTTCTGTTTTTAAAAATTTTGAAAGTAGTTTCATCAGTATGGCAACTTCTGCTTTAGGACGATTCCAGTTTTCAGTACTAAATGCATAGAGGCTTAGATATTTTATGCCCATTTTAGAAGCGTATTTGGTTATTTCTCTCACATTTTTGGTACCTTCTTTATGTCCGTAAGAGCGTTCTTTATTTTGCCTTGTCGCCCATCTTCCATTTCCATCCATGATAATTGCTAAATGTACTAAATCATTCATTTTTCAACTTTTTTACGAGATATTTTGACCTTATTTTATCTTCTTTGCCTTTAGCTTCACTTGACAAATTCTTCTGCTTTCAATAAAATAACGCTATAACTACTTAAAACAACTCAAAATCGACTCAGGCAATTCTATCTCTTTGAACACTTTACTCAAAATCAAGAGAAAACTAAGCTTCATGAACGATAATTTCACATTAAAAGAAGGCAAAATGAGCGGAAACACTCCATCTAACGGCAATCCAAACGGCAATACCCAACCAAGCACTCCAGCAAAAACAAACCACCACTCAAAATCAAGAACACACGTACCAGTTGAGGGTTATAAAATTGAAGGTTTGCGTGTTACTCCTTTGGATAGACTTTTAGAGATTGCAACGGAACTGGGCATTGAAAATCCTAATGAACTTAAACGCCAAGATTTGATGTTTGAAATTCTTAAATCACAAGTTAACCAAGGTGGATTTATTCTTTTTACGGGAATTTTAGAGATCGCTGGAGAGGGTTATGGATTTTTAAGAGCAACCGATGCTAACTTTTCAGATAGTGCTAATGATGCGTATGTTAGTAGTACCCAAGTCAAAAAATTCGCACTTCGAACAGGCGATATCGTCACAGGACAAGTACGTCCACCCAAAGATCAAGAACGTTACTACGCGCTTTTAAAAATAGAAGCCATTAATTATCTCCCTATGGGTGAGAGCAAAAAAAGACCTCTTTTTGAAAACTTAACCCCTCTTTATCCTACTGATAAAATAAAACTCGAATACGACACCATGAAAATAACCGGTCGTGCACTTGATCTCTTTACGCCTTTAGGCAAAGGACAGCGTGGACTTATCGTTGCCCCTCCAAGAAGTGGTAAAACAGAGCTTATGAAAGAGTTAGCACATGGAATTTCACGCAATCATCCTGAAGTAGAACTCATTGTTTTACTCATTGATGAGCGCCCTGAAGAAGTGACGGACATGCAACGAAGTGTTCAAGGTGAAGTTTATAGCTCAACCTTTGATATGCCAGCATCAAACCATGTTCGTGTTGCCAATCTTGTCATCGAAAAAGCAAAACGCCGCGTTGAAATGGGCAAAGATGTCATCATTTTACTAGACTCCATCACCCGACTTGCACGTGCTTACAATACCGTAACCCCATCAAGCGGAAAAGTACTCAGCGGTGGTGTGGATGCGAATGCACTTCATAAACCAAAACGCTTTTTTGGAGCTGCTAGAAATATCGAATTTGGTGGAAGTTTGACTATCATTTCAACGGCATTGGTAGAGACAGGAAGTCGTATGGATGAAGTTATCTTTGAAGAATTTAAAGGAACGGGCAATAGTGAAATCGTGCTTGACCGAAATATCTCCGATAGAAGAATTTACCCTGCTATTAACATCATGAAATCAGCCACAAGAAAAGAAGAACTTCTTCTTAGCCCTGAAAATCTTCAAAAAATATGGGCATTGCGTAGTGCCATTAGCCAAATGGAAGATATTGAAGCACTTAAATTCCTCTATGCAAAAATGCTAAAAACAAAGGATAATGAAGAGCTTTTATCAATCATGAACGATTGATAACTTCCTTTACATGTAAAGACTATGGCAAAAAATAAAAACTTTATTCTCCTCCTTATTTTTGCCATGGTTTTATGGGGTCTTTCATGGCCCACTGCTAAAATAGTCACTAGGTTTGCAGGAGAATACACACTTCTCTTTTGGCGCTTTTTTCTCACCACACTGGGCATGATACCTTTGATGTTCTACTTTAAACAAAGTTTTAAATTCTCACTACAAGGTCTCAAATACATAGCACTTGGCACATTTTTTATCCTCACATACAATCTCTTTTTCTTTTTAGGTTTGCGCTATGGATTATCAGGATTGGGCGGTGTTCTTGTCACTACCCTGAACCCTATTTTGACTTTTTTTATCGTAGCGCTTATCTCCAAAAAAGGTTTTAGCACGTATCAGATGTTGGGGCTTTTGATGGCGCTTATCGGTGGAGGATTGATTATCAGACTATGGGAAGTTGATATGGTAAGCCTTTTGCAAGGAGGCAATCTCTTTTTTCTCATTGCAGCACTTTTGTGGTCTTTTTTAACACTCTCTAGTGCGGGAGGGAAAACGCATCTGCCTGTTTTAACCTTTAGCTTCTATATCTATCTGTGCACTACGATAGTGAGTTTTTTCCTTGCCGATAAAATGGAGGTTTACAACTCTTTCTTCTTTGGTTTTACGTTTTGGATTAATATGTTTTTCATCTCCGTTATCGTAACGGCGATTGCAACGACTATCTATTTTAAAGCATCTACCGTTTTGGGTTCTGCCATTGCCAGTTCATTTATCTTTTTAGTCCCAGCCACTGCCATTCTTGGAAGTTTTTTAATCCTAGATGAAATTCCCAAACTCTCTACCATTATCGGAGGCGTTATCTGCACTCTCGCCGTTGGACTTATCAACAAAAATAGTGTAAAATTGACTACAAATTAAAACTAAGGTTTGCCCGTGTCGCAAGTTCTAGCACTCAAATATCGCCCATCATCATTCGATAAACTTATAGGTCAAGAGTCAGTTACACAAACACTTACTTTAGCTTTAACCCAAAACAGACTCTCTCATGCTTACCTTTTTTCAGGTCTTAGAGGCAGTGGAAAAACATCAACTGCCAGAATTTTTGCCAAAGCATTAGTCTGCGATAAAGGTCCTACGGCAAATCCCTGCGAAGTATGCGAGCAATGTTTAAGTGCGAATGAAAACCGCCACATCGATATTATCGAGATGGACGCAGCATCTAACCGTGGCATTGATGATATTCGAGATTTGATTGAAAACACCAAATACAAACCTAGTAGTGCCAGGTTTAAAATCTTTATCATTGATGAAGTTCATATGCTAACTCCTTCAGCTTTTAATGCGCTTTTGAAAACACTAGAAGAGCCGCCACCTTATGTCAAATTTATCCTAGCAACAACAGATCCTCTGAAACTGCCAGCGACGATTCTCTCAAGAACGCAACATTTTCGCTTTAAACAAATTAAAACTATCGACGTAGTCAACCATCTTTGCCACATTTTGAACCTTGAAAATGTCGAATACGAAAAAGAAGCTCTCGATATGCTAAGTCGTGCCGGTGGAGGGTCTCTTCGCGATACCTTGACACTGGTTGACCAATCCATTATCTTTTCAAAAGGCTACATCACCCCTCAAAGTGTTGCCTCTATGTTAGGACTTCTTGACCCTAATCAGCTTGAAACTATTTTTAGTGCCATTTTGAGTGGCGATAAAGCGAAACTTATCCACATCATCAAAGAGTTAGAAAGTTATGAGTGTGAAATCGTCGTTGATGAACTTATCGCTTATCTTAAAAATGCGTTTTTTGAGCAAGATAGAAGGTTTTCAACCCTACTTTATGAGCGATTTTTCAAAATCCTCAGCGAATCAAAAAATCTTCTTTTTATCAATGCAGACAATGGTTTTGTACTGAGTTTGCTCTTTTTTAAGATGATTGAAGCAACGCATATCAAAACTATAGAAGAGATGATAGACTCCCTTGAGAGTGAAAAATTTAGAATTCCCTCCGCCTCTTTATCCAGCAATGCTTCCGTAAAAGAGGAGATAGAAACTTTACATGTAAACACAAATAGCGTTACATGTAAACAAAATTTTCAAAAACTAAGTGAAAAACTTTATGATAGAAATGCTGCCTTAGGCGAGTGTTTTGAAAAAAATATTCGTTTGATTAGTTTTGAAGATGACCTTTTAAGCCTCAGTTCGAGTGCCTTAGATGAAGATAGTAAGACTCTCAAAAATAGCTCAAGCATCATCAAACATTTTGTTCAAGAGATATTTGGACTAGAAGCCAAGATAAAGATACTCAAAAGTACGCCACCGCTTAATGAAATAGATGAACAAATGCAAGAAGCAGAGTTACATGCCAATGAAGAGACCTCTTCTATGATAGAAAATGAAGAATTTAATCAAGAAGGTGCCAATACAGAGAGTTGTGTGGCAGGTCACATCTCAGCAGAAAAAAGAGAGATAGATGCCAAAGAGATTTTGAATGACCCTTTTATCCAAAGAGCGCAAGAACTTTTTGAACCCAAATCTATCCAAATTCACCAAAAAGTATAACCATGGAAAAGACCCTTATCATCAACACTGGCGGTACATTTAACAAAGTATACAATCCTCTCAAAGGAGAACTTGAAATTCCCAAAGAAGGACGTGCACTAGAGTCTATCTTGTGCTACTTTTATAACTATCCGTATGAAATCATCAATATCATCCACAAAGATAGCTTGGAGATGAATGATGAGGATAGACTGTTGATGTTACAAACTATTCAAAAAAAAGGATTTAAAAAAGTCCTTATCGTGCACGGTACCGATACGATGGATATTACCGCGTCATTTTTGGATTTACATGTAAAGGATAAAGTTATCACATTAACGGGTGCTATGGTGCCTTTTAGCATCGATGGGATAGAAGCTACGGCTAATCTTTCTATGGCGCTAGGAGATTTACATGTAAGGGGAAAAAAGGGTATCTACATTGCCATGCACGGACTTGTTGCCACGCATGATGTTATCTATAAAAATAGACAAAAAGGCATATTTGAACTACGCCCTACTTCTTAAATCTCGTGTTTTGCGAAAGATAAAGTGACTCATGACGATCACATACAAAGGGTAAATCAAAACACCCACGATAGGAATAATCGTCAATGCAAAGAATATCAGTGTGATGCCTTTGAGCTCACCACCGTTGTCTTTTTTTATCTTCCCATACTCTGCACTCGAATTAATAACCGAAGCTACATCCAGTACCAGCATTTTGTGAAAAATATAGTAAATAGGAAAGAAAAGTGCTAAGTTTAAAAGAGGAATAAACGCTAAAGGAGATAACACCAAAAACAAAAGTGCGCCTACTAAAAAAGTTTTGGCAATCAAAAAAAGATTAGTAAAAAAGTTGATGCCACTTCGTTCCACATCGGGATAATATTTTTGCCCGATTTCGTTGATAAAGTAACTACAAAACAATCCTACAATCAAAGAATAAACCATCAGAAAAAGATAATAAACAACGATAAAAGAAGTAAAAAAGACCAAAATACCGACAATTGCTTTGGTAATAAAAATCAAGGAGATGAAACTCAAAAGCCAATTTTGCTCTATCGTATGTTCAAAACCATTCATCATCCCAACAAACCACTGCGCAAAAAACTCAATACTTCCAAAAAGAAAAAAAAGACACACGATAAAAAAAACTATCGTCACAATAAAAGAGACAAGAGTGACAAGCAAAACCCTTGGAGAGAAAAAATCTCCAAGGGACGCTAAAAAAAGATTAGGCATTGTCTAATCTCATTGTACTGGCTTACCATTAACACTCACTGTGCCATTTTTCATCGCAATATCATAAACAAAGAAATCGCCTTCAACCTTGCCATTCGCAAAATCTTCAGGTGTTGCCATGTTTAATTCTTCAAGTGTTTTTTTATCATCTTTATGTATTTTAACATGAGAAGAGATATCTAAAAAGTTTAAAATTTCCAAAGGACTCTGTTTATCTGTATAAGTATTTTTAGCAACTTCAATATTTATATCTACCGCAACATCTTTGAGATTAAGTGTTCCACTAAGTCCCTTCAGTGCGATGCTTAGGTCAAGCTTGACACCATTATTGATAAGTGCTACAAAATCATCAATTATCGCTTGATCATTAGGTGCAACAGCTCCAAGCGCAAGGGAATTATAATCATTTTGTATTTTCTTCATGGTACTACTGTTGATACCTCTTAAGAAAAGCTTGAAAAGAAGTTGATTGACTTTAATATCATCTGTTTCATTCATAAACATAATGGTATTGATAGCATAGTCTCCTTTGAGATGTAGCTCTTTATTAATATCTGCTACGGTACTGATTGCTTTGATATTACTTGCTGAAAATTTTATATTGCTGTAAAGTTCAAGCATTTCAAACTCATATTTTCCAGCTTCAAACGTACCATTATTATTCAAATCATCTTTATAAGAAAAATTGTACTTGAGGTTTTCCAAATGACTTTTCATCTCAAACGTTGGTGATTTAATACCAAAGTCTTGCTTTGCAATGCCAAATAGACCATTAACTACGCCACCACTCTCGCTTAAACTTAGCGTATGGTTGAGCGTATCAATATCAAGTGCAATTTCTTCGATCTTTATGTGCTCTTTAATATCTCTTAATTTGAAATCTTTTAATTTCATATCTCCTACAAATTCACCACTACCAAACGTCATATCAAAAGCCAAAACACCTTTAGCGATAAGGGGTAACAATGTATCGCCAATTTCTTTATTTTGAGCAAGTTCATTTTGCATGGTTAAGGGAAGTTTGTCTAACACTAAACTCATCTTGATGTCGCTTGGTGAAAAATTAGAATTCACCATTTCGCCTTTAAATTTTAGCCCATTAAAAGCTTCATTTATATCTTCTTGTGAGCCCATCTTAAGACTCTGTGCGAAGACTTTGTATTGTGCATTTTTTTCAACTAATTTGTCTAAAAGAAAATCTCTAGCTTTTGTAGCATCTACTACTTCAAGGCTAAAATTTCGTGTCGTTGTTATATAGCCACTTTTATTGAGTATTTCTTGCCTAAAACCATTTTTCTGAAGCACTGCTTTATTCTCTTCCATCTTATCATCAAGACTGTTTGAAATTAACAAAGGAGCAATCGCGATACCAGTAACCACGACACCTATCATGACTAAATATTTCATCTTTAACATTATTTATAACCTTTAACATAATATGTATTTTTATTCGGCACTTTTTCTATTTCTATTTTATATTTTTGAGACCATCGCGCAATCATTTCCGCCACTTCATTCTTCATCTCATCACCAATCGCTTCATTCTTAATCTTGAAGTAATCTTTACTACTTGAGAGCGCTACGCAAGAAATATGCGCTTTAAGGGCATCATGCAACGCAATAAGATGTTTTTCTACATGTTCAAATCCAAAAGTATTATCTATCACTTTTTGTATTTGTGCTTGAGCACTTTTGGTAACGGTATAGCCGAGTTGCGTAAGTAAAGCATCATTTCTCATTTTTTTCCTTTTTATTTTTTTTGTGCAATAAGCACATCTTCAATCATTTTTGTAATATCACCATCTAAAATATTATTCACTTGCGAATAAGCAATATTGCTTCGGTTATCTTTCACTTGCTGATAAGGAGCCATCACGTAACTTCTTATCTGATGTCCCCAGCCTATCTCACTTTTTTCAACACCATCTTTTTCAGCTTGTTGCTTTTCTAGTTCTAATTCATAGAGTCTTGACTTTAACATCTTCATGGCAGAGGCTTTATTTTTATGCTGTGACCTATCGTTTTGACACTGCGCGACGATACCTGTTGCAATGTGCGTTATACGTATGGCACTATCTGTTTTATTAACATGCTGCCCACCAGAACCACCTGAGCGATAGGTATCGATACGAATGTCTTTATCCAAAATTTCGATATCGATGTCATCATCTACTTCAGGAGATACCATTACGGAGCTAAAAGAAGTGTGACGCTTGGCATTGGCATCAAAAGGGCTAATGCGCACCAACCGATGAATGCCATTTTCCACTTTCATATACCCATAAGCATTTTCACCCCGCACGATAAAACTGACATCTTTAATACCCGCTTCATCACCCTCTTGATAATCCAAAATTTCTACTTTAAACCCACATCGCTCCGCCCATCGTAAATACATGCGGTACAACATATTTGCCCAGTCTTGACTCTCAGTACCACCCGCTCCTGGATGGATACTAACTATCGCATTATTGGCATCATTTTCTCCACTGAGCATCATAGCTATTTCAAGATTAGTGATATGGTCTTCCAAATTTGTAGCATCTTTATAGAGTGCTTCAATGGTTGATTCATCATTTTCACTATTGGCCATTTCATATAAATCCACAGCATCATACACAACATTTTTAGCTTTAGCGTATCTATTAAAAAGTGAATTCAGTGAAGTTTTTTCTTTTTGAATTTCTCCAGCACTTTTGGCATCACTCCAAAAAGAAGGATCTTGTTCCATCTCTTCTATCTCTAAGAGACGTTTTTGAAGCTGCTCTGGCTTAATAATTTGCGATATATTGTCAACTTTGGTAGTCAATTTTTTCAGTAACTCGGTATATTCATAACTATCCAAATGGTTTTCCTTTTGATATAATACATTGATTATATATTTTACTCAAAAGTGCCTAAAATGAAAATATTAAAAACAATTAATGAATTAAACGCGTTTCGAAACGCGTTAAAAGGAACCGTAGGATTTGTCCCAACCATGGGTGCCTTGCACAATGGTCACCTAAGTTTAATTCAAAAATCTCTCCAAGAAAATGACCATACCATCGTATCTATTTTTGTGAATCCCACGCAATTTTTAGAAGGTGAAGATTTTCACCAATATCCTAAAAAAACAGATGCTGATATCAAAATATGCTCTCTTGCAGGCGTTGATGCCCTTTTTATGCCGCAAAGTGATGTGATGTATGCGCCACTTGAACCCTCAATCCTAGCTCCTGCTTCTAAAGCTTACATCCTAGAAGGATTTGCACGACCTGGCCATTTTGATGGTGTTTTAAGAGTTGTTTTGAAGCTGTTACATCTTAGCAAACCTACCCACGCTTATTTTGGTAAAAAAGATGCACAACAACTTTATTTAATTCAAAATATGGTTAAAACACTCTTTTTAGAGGTGAACATTGTGCCGTGTGAAATCGTTAGAGAAGAAGATGGACTAGCCCTTTCTAGCAGAAATATTTATCTTGATACAGAGCAGAGAAAAGAAGCTCTTTTACTCTCCCAATCTCTTCAAACTGCTACTAGAGCTATCATATCAGGGCAAAGAGAGATTGATGTCATCAAACAAGAAATGAAAGAAGTACTCCGCCCTTTACATGTAGAATATGTTGAGATTTTAAACAGAGATTTCGATACAATGCGAACGATTGTTTTAAGCAATACCGTGATTTTAGTATGCGCCAAAGTGGGGCAAACGAGACTCATTGATAATTTATGGATTTAAGGAAAATAGTGAAAAAATTACATTTGGTCTCATTGGGCTGTAATAAAAATTTAGTAGATAGTGAAGTGATGCTAGGCAAACTAAAAGCCTATGAACTATGCGATGAACCCTCCCTTGCAGACGTACTTATCGTCAATACCTGTGGCTTTATCGGACCGGCCAAAGAGGAGAGTTTAAATACTATTTTTTCACTCCATGAAGCACGCAAAAAAGGCTCTCTTTTAGTTGTTGCGGGATGTTTAAGTGAGCGATACAAAACTGATTTGGTACAAGAGCTTAAAGAAGTTGACCTTTTTACAGGGGTAGGTGATTATGACAAGATAGATGAGATTATCAAGGCTAGAAAAAACAGATTTTCACCTTCTACTTATCTTTTAAACGAAGAAGAGCGCGTTATCACTGGTTCTAATTCTCATGCTTATATCAAACTAAGCGAAGGATGCAATCAAGCCTGTAGTTTTTGTGCTATCCCAGGATTTAAAGGCAAACTGCTCTCACGAACGTTAGAATCTTTAGTCAAAGAAGTGACTGCTTTAGCCAAAAAAGGTTATTTTGATTTTAGTTTTATATCACAAGATAGTAGCTCATTTTTAAGAGATGTTGGAGAAAAAGAGGGACTTATCAAACTCATCGATGCTGTTGAAAAGATAGAAGGTGTTAAAAGTGCAAGGATACTTTATCTCTATCCTACAACGACTTCCAATGCACTGATACAGAGAATTATCGATTCACCTTTGTTCCATAACTATTTTGATATGCCTATCCAACACATTAATGATGCGATGTTAAAGCGTATGAAAAGAGGAGCTGGAAGGGAGCGTATTTTAGAGCAACTCACCATGATGAGAGAAGCTAAAGATAGCTTTGTTCGAACCAGCTTTATCGTGGGACATCCTAGTGAGAGCGAAGAAGAATTTGCAGAATTAGTACAATTTATGCAAGATTTTGATTTTGATAGGGTCAATATTTTTGCTTATTCTGATGAAGAAGATACCCCTGCATTTTTAATGGATGAGAAAATAGACCCTACAATCATCAATCAGCGCATAGAAATACTTGACAAACTCGTCCAAGAAAAAGCACAAAAAAGCCTTCAAAAAGAACTTAATCAAGAGATTAAAATCCTCATCGAAGGGGAAAGCAGTGAGCATGAATTTTTCAGAGGTGCTAGGAAACTGCTCTGGGCACCTGAAATTGATGGTGAAATCTTGGTCAATGACTCCGATATTGGAGAACTTGAGACCGATAAATGTTACTACGCCAAAGTTACGGAACTTGCTGGAGACAAACTTATTGCAACCGTTACCGCTTCTGCATAAAGAGATATGCACTTCTTTAAAAGCCACTAAAAATCTTTTGGCTTTTTCAGGAGGCGTTGATTCAAGTGCCCTTTTTGCTCTCTTGATGGAAGAAAATATTGCTTTTGATATCGCCATTGTTAACTATCAAACAAGAGAACAAAGCCACGAAGAAGAAGCCTTTGCTAGAGCATTAGCGAAGCGTCATCATAAAATATGTTTTGTGCATACCTGCAAGTTAGAGAGTGCCAACTTTGAACATTACGCAAGAGCTGAGCGCTATCATTTTTTTGAAAAAATCATTCAAGAACATCACTACACGGCACTCCTCACCGCACATCATCTAGGAGATAAACTTGAATGGTTTTTGATGCAACTTGGGCGTGGCGCAGGACTTGTTGAGATGCTTGGGATGAGAGAATATGAGCAAAAAGAGAATTATGCCCTCGTAAGACCTCTTTTACATGTAAGCAAAACAACGTTACTCCATTTTTTGGACAAACGCAAATTAAAATATTTTATCGATGAAAGTAATGCATCGCCAAAGTATCTTCGCAATAAAATCAGAAAGAACCACGCTTCAGTTTTAATGGAAGATTTTGAAGAAGGCATTTGTAAAAGCTTTGCTTACTTGGAAAAAGATTGTGAGATATTATTGCCACCACACACGAGAAGAATTAAAAATCTCTTTATGATACAAAAAAGTGATGATGACCTTATCAACATTAGACAGATTGATAAAGCGATCAAATTATTAGGAAAAATTGTGTCGCATGATACTAGGGAGGAGATACTGCGTACTAAAAACTGTGTTATTGGAGGAGAAGTCGCCGTCTGTTTTGGGGAAATATGTATCTTTGTAGCCCCATTTGTGCAAGAAAAAATGAACAAAAAATTTAAAGAATTATGTAGACTTGCACTTATCCCTGCAAAAATAAGACCTTACCTATACAAAGAAAGTTTTGATATTAACGCGTTAAATTTAAGTCATAAACCTTAATTTTAAAAGTAGAAGTAATTGAATCTTTACTAGAGCCCAAATGTATAGGAAAATCTGCTTGAACGATACTACTGTATCGATTGAGTCCTTCTAAAAAATTGTAAAAATTGGTTGGTGTTTTAAGTGTTGATGTTACGTTAAGCTCATACTCCACAAATTCTTTTTTATAATCAGATTTTGTAACTTGTGTAAGATTTACTTGTGTAAAAAAAGTTCCTGCATATTGAATAAATTCTTCTTGCGTAAAAGAATGCCTAAAAGCTTTTAAGATATGACTATTATCAGTTTTTAATTTAGAAAGCTCATTTTCTCGCTCCAAATAAAGACTCTCCACTCTCGTTTTATGGACTAAAACTCTTTTGTGTTCCGCTTGAATTACTCTGTGTTCTTTAATATTAGGAATAATCATCAAAAAAACAATGCTAAAGGTAATAACAATAAATGCCATAAAGAAGAGCAAAAGCTTCATCAAATCAATTTTTTCCATGCTTCTATCTATGCTACTCACGTATACCATCCGTTCCTACAATTTTATTGATACTGACAAAGTTATACCAACCCTCCTCTGTAAGATAAAAAGTTGTATTGCTCGTATGAAAAATTGATTTTAGCGGTGCAGCAAGAAGAAAATTGAAGGTATCTTGCGTTGGAGCAACGCCATAAAGTATCAAAGAATTTCTCTCCATTTCGACTTTTTTCAAGGTAATCTGATCTGGGACTAAATCAAAAAGATTTTTCATGCTTTCTTTTAGCAATGTATTGTTTGAAAATATTTCTTCACACAGAGCTTTTTGTCGTAAAATAAGACTAATTTCTTCATCATCTTTATCGATTTTGTTTTCTAATTCTTCTCGTGCAGAAGTCAGTTCCACAACGCCTTGTTTAAAAGATTTTGCTTCAACGGAAATGTAAAAATTAAACGTCAACATAAAAATAACCATTAATGCAATGAAAGAAACCCATAGTTTTGTAAAAAGAGAAAAAAAGTTCTTTTGCCGAGGCGTTATAAAGCTGTATTTCATTGAAATACCTCTTTGATAGCTATGTCGCACATACGGTCTACCAAATCCACTTTATGTATTTCAACATCCATCATTAACTCATCTTCAAGTTGATGAATGAGTTCTGAACTCACTTCATATCCATCAAAAATAATGATTTCTTCAATAAATTCACTTAAATAGATAGGATTATGATAATACTCTTCAAGCGAAGATTTTAGATATTTATACACCAATAAATCACGGCCATAAAGCTCTAAATTGGTATCTTCATCTCGTACTTCGTCTAGTCCCTTAAATCGTCCTATGGTTTTAGTATCATCAAAATCGGAAAAAGAATCAACTGATTGTAAATCATCAATATCTCCAAGTTCACTTAACTCACTCATCTCGTCATTATCTTCTTCTTGTCCCATTTCCGATAATTCACCAAGTGTTGCAATATTTTCCTCTTTTTGTTCACTTTCCCAATCATTTACTTCAGAAGAATGCGAAAAAGAGGTATCACTTTGGGTTTTAAAGAAAGCACCAAAATGGAGTTTTTTATTGTCGAAAACAGCCAAAATGAAAAAATCTTGTGAATTTAAAATATATAAGGTAGGTTTATTTTTAAGTTTTTGAGAAATAACAAAATCATTTAAAAGGATAAAAGGAGAATAGATAAGGTCTAATCCTACTTCAGAAAAAAGATTTTTTGCCCATTTTATCTCTATAAAAGAGGCGTAAGTTGACCAAAGATTAGAGATGGTGACATGGGTTACATTTTGAATATCAACACTGTTTTTAGTAAAAAATTCCTTACTAAAACCAGAAATAGCGCCTTGTCCCATTGAATTTAAAAGAAACGCTATATAAACAAATTGATACTCTTCTTGCAGTGATATGAGATAATTTTCAACATTTTTATCTAAAATCTCAGACGAAAACTCGATAGTAAAAACTTTATTAAAAGTCTTTACTACTTCTCCATTTTTCACCACTTTACAACGAATATTACACTCGTTTTCAGTCAATACAACAGCAACAAAAATATTCTGAAATTTTTTCTGAATAGCGCTTTTTAGGCTCATACGACTGTCTCTTTAATCACTGAAATCTCTTGTGTTAATTTTATAGAATATATTAGACTAATATTGCTTAAGTTTTCTAAAATGTAAGCAAAAAGAGTGCCATTCATATCTAAATGCCCTCCAAGCTATAAGGCATGTTCAAGGAGCTTATTTTTAATCAGTGCTTTTGCTTCATCCATACTCATCTCATGAATAAAAAAAGGGTCTCCAAAATAAAACTCTAACGTTGAAAAGGGTTTTGGAATGCAAAATTCATCCCAACTCTTTAATTTCCAATACCGTGATGGTTTACAATTCATAGTGATGATGGGAACTTTTTTCATCGCTGCTATGGCAACAACCCCCTCAGCAACGCTATGCCTAGGACCTCTTGGCCCATCAGGAGTAATAGCGACGTCTCGACCATTACGTAATGAACGAATGGCCGCGCGCAAGGCTTCAGTTCCCCCTTTAGAAGAACTCCCTCGAATTGAACCGCCGCCTAATAAAAGAATGAGTTTGGCTATCAATTCACCATCAAAATGCCGACTAATCATAGCATCCAAAGAAGTTTTTTGAGCATAATCTATATACGCTAAAGGCAACATCAACAGCTCACCATGCCAAAAAGCATAAATACTCGGCGTATGTGAACCATTGGTGTTGATATGAAATTTCTTTTTACATGTAAAGTACAATAACTTTATCAGTACAAAAGCAAGTGGTGGAACAATCCAAAGTAAAAATCTTCGCTGGTTAAGCTTAGAGAACAATTTCGCCATAAAGTGCCAAACGCTTTGGATTTGTGATTTCAACATTGAGCGTTTGTCCTAGTAAACTTTCATCACCTTTGATTTGAACCAGTGCATTATTATCACTTCGACCTGCTAAAAATCCATTATTTCGGAGTTCTTCTATGTAAACAGGATAGATTTTCCCCATTTTACTCTGCGAGATTTCATCCAAAATATCATCTTGCATCACTTGTAAACGCTCCAATCTTGCAGAGCCTATTTCTGGGTCAATTTGATTCGTAAATTCTGCGGCTTTTGTGAGAGGACGAGGAGAATATTTAAAAGCAAAAACTTGCTCAAATTTAACCTGTCGCATCACGTCTAAAGTTTCTTCAAAATCTTCTTCACTCTCTCCTGGAAAAGCAACAATAACATCAGTACTAATCGATACATCAGGAATCATGGCTCGAAGTTTTAGTGCGCGATTTAAAAACCACTCTTTCGTGTAGCCTCTTTTCATCTGCTCAAGAATATGCGTTGAGCCACTTTGCAGTGGCATGTGCATTGATTTACAAACCTTAGGATTAGTCGCAAAAGTCTGTAAAAATTTATCATCCATATGTAAAGGATGCGGAGAAGTAAAACGGATACGTTCCACTTCTTCTATCTCGCTAATTTTATTCAGTAAGTCTGAAAAGTCTACTTCTGCTTCAGACTTATTACTAAATCTTTTGCCATAATTGTTAACATTTTGACCCAGTAAAAAAATCTCTTTAGCACCACTTTTGGCAGCTTTTCGTGCTTCATTGACAATCAAATCTAGGGGAATAGAAATCTCATCGCCTCTGGTTTGAGGGACAATACAATAAGTGCATTTTTTATCGCACCCTATTGAGATATTGACATACGCTTTATACAAACTGTGGCGGAATTCTCCAAAAGCATACGTACTCTCATCATAGTCAGTATCTACACTGATAAATCTCTCCGTATTAACAGCTGCACCAATTTTAGAAACATTGCGCGCCCCTATAACAAAACTTACATAAGGAGCTCTTCTAAATATTTCTTCGCCCAAGTGACTTGCAGTACAACCACAAACACCTATTTTAGCACCTTCTTTTTTACGTTTATTGTACTTGCCAATTTCCGAAAAAAGCTTGCTTACAGGTTTTTCGCGCACACTACAGGTATTGATTAAAATCAAATCTGCTTCTTGCATCGTGTCTGTTAAAACATAATTTTCTTTATCACCTAGTTCTGCAATGATATGCTCAGAATCTCTAGCATTCATCGCACAACCGAGTGTTTCAATATATAGTTTTTTTTCTTCTTTAAAAATCAAAGAGTTCAACCTTATAAAATATGTACTTCGTACATATAATCACCCTCGCCTAAGCCATATTTGATTTCACGAAGATAAACACTTAAACCTTTTGCTTCAAAATGTTCTACCAAAGCAACTAAATCTTTGTGAGAATTTTCTTTGTCAAAATAAAAAATCTTTTGTCCATCTTTTTCTATAATCTCTGTAACTTTTTCTAATGTGATTGTTTTTGGTTTTCCATTAATTTCATTTCTTGCTAATTTAATTTCCATTGTAAACCTCTTTTCATAAAGAAAATTATCGTGTTTGCTAAAAACAGACACTGATATATCGTGGATTATACTTTAGTTTCAATAAATTCCTCATTAAACTCTGCATAAAGAAAATAAAAGAAGATTTTAGCTATAATCCTATTTCCTCAGCTCGCAATCGTTAAAAATTCCTTTAAATTTTTCATTGTTGCGGTCTTCATATGGATCATTAAAAGCATATATTTTGTTCAATAATAAGGAATAACTATGGAAAAAATTGTAGATATCATAGAATCAATCGCCCATGAAAAGGGGCTCGATATCAAAGCGGTCAAAGATACACTTACCCTTGCACTCATTAAAACTGCCAAAAAAATATATGGTGCAGAGTATGAGTATGGTGCAGAAATTGACCCATTCACAAAAACTTTAAAACTGTATCAAAAAGTTATCGTTGTTCAGCCAGAAGACGAAAGACTTAAATCGGGTAATGAAAATTTTATCGCTATCAAAGATGCAAAAGAAGTTGATCCAGATATAGAAATAGGCGATGAATTAACCTATGAACTTCCTCTTGATAATCTTGGACGTACCGCTGCTGCCACCTTACAAAAAGAGTTAGAATTTCATATACAGCGACTTTTAGAAAATAATATTTTTGAAAAATATCAAAATATGGTTGGAAAAACTATCTTTGGAACTGTTGCACGAATTGATAATGATGAGAATACCTACATAGAAATAGATGAAATCAGAGCAGTTTTACCTCGAAAAAATCGTATCAAAGGTGAAAAATTCAAAGTGGGTAACGTTGTTAAAAGTGTTATTAGGAAAGTACTTATCGATAAATCTCAAGGTATTTATGTTGAACTTTCACGTACCAGCCCTAAATTTTTAGAGTCACTTTTAGAGCTTGAAGTACCAGAGATTAAAGATGGTCTTGTTAAAATCATAGGAAGTGCTAGAATACCAGGGGAGCGAGCTAAAGTTTCACTTCTTTCTTTGCATCCAAACGTCGATGCGGTAGGTGCTACGGTTGGAACAAGAGGTATGAGAATCAATGCTGTCAGTAAAGAATTACATAATGAAAATATTGACTGTATCGAGTTTTCAAATACACCTGAAATTTTTATCGCAAGAGCTTTAAGCCCAGCCATTATTTCTAATGTAAGAATTCAAAATGGCAAAGCAATCGTTACACTTCCAGCAGATCAAAAATCAAAAGCGATAGGTAAAAGTGGTATTAATATCCGGCTGACATCTATGCTTTGTGGACTCGATATCGAACTCGTCGAATCAGGAACTTCTTCAAATGACCCTACGTCAAAAGAAGAACCACGTGATCCAAATGCGCTCAAAAATCTTTTTGGTGGCAATTAATTAAAAAAGCTTTACATGTAGAGATTTTCTCTACATGTAAAAGCTCTACTCTGTTTTTTCTTTAACGTACTCTGCGCCTTTATTAATCTTAGTTTTAGTCCACTCAGCACCCTCTTTGGTATCTTCTTGAACACCTTTCCATGTAGCGCAACCACTAATTAACAAAGCCAATACGACTAATATAACTTTTTTCATAGTAACTCCTTTTAGTTTTTTCTTTTAAAATGAGGGTTGAGCCTCGTCAATACTAAATCTGCTATCATATTTCCCATTAATGTCAAAAAAGAAGATATGATTAAAATCCCCATAATCACAGGATAATCTCGACTAAGTGCACTTTGATAAAAGAGCAATCCCATACCATTTATGGCAAATATAGACTCTAAAATAACACTCCCCCCGATGAGTCCAGGAAGAGAAAGACCAAGAATTGTCACGATAGGAGGAGAAAGATTGGGTAAGATAAAATGCCATAATAGGGCTTGTCCCTCTATACCTCGACTTCGGGCAAAAAAGATATAATCACTCTTTAAAATATTGAGCGTAAGACTGCGCACATACAAAGTTAAACTCCCAAGTCCCCCAAAAACCATTACAAAAATAGGTAAAAAGAGATGCCAAGCCATGTCTAAATAATACCACAATCCATCACCCACATCACTAGTATGCAACCCTGAAATAGGAAATATTTTCCATTTGACAGCAAACAACATGACGAGTAAAAGAGAGAGATAAAAAGAAGGCATGGCATAACTTAGTAATGAAAATTGCTTCACACTTCTATCGTAGAACGTTGTTTGTTTGAGCGCTGATTTAATCCCAAAATAGAGAGATAAGGCAAATACGAAAATCATACTGATGATATTCATTAAAAGAGTAATAGGAAGTCTACTCAAAATCTCATCGCGCACGGCTTTTCCACTTGCAAAAGAGATACCAAAGTCGAGTTGCACCATCGCTTGAAACCAAGCAACAAATTGCATTAAAAGTGACTTATCCAGTCCATAAACTTTTTTGAGTTGTTCTAATGATTCTTGGGTAATGTTAGGGTTGAGTTCCCCACTCGCAAAAAAAGAGTTTGGAGCTAGATGAATAGCCCCAAAAGAGATAACCGATATAAGCAAAAGCATCAACACGACATAGCCTATCTTTTGAAGTGTTGATTTAAACATCGCTTCTACTTTTGATTGTCCCACGCAAGAACCGTATGTCCCTCAGCGTCAACCTCATCAAGTCCCATACCCATAATGCTATATCCAGCATCAACATAGTGAATTTCACCTGTTACACCACTGGAGAGGTCACTTAAAAGGTACATACCACTATTTCCTACTTCATCTGTTGTTACATTTTTACGAAGCGGAGCGTTAACCTCATTCCAATTTAAAATCATTCTAAAATCACCAATACCGCTCGCTGCTAAAGTTTTAATAGGTCCCGCACTAATAGCATTAACACGAATACCTAATCTTCCACAATCAACGGCTAGATATCTCACACTTGATTCAAGTGCAGCTTTAGCAACACCCATAACATTATAATGTGGAATATACTTTGGTCCACCAAGATAGCTAAGCGTTAACACAGAACCACCCTCATTCATAACAGGTAAACAAGCACGTGTCAATGACACAAGTGAGTATGCAGAAGTTCCAAGTGCGATGTCAAAAGCTTCTCTTGTTGTATCAATAAACTTTCCACTCAGAGCTTCTTTAGGAGCATAAGCAACCGAGTGAACTACAAAGTCAATCTTTCCAAAATCTTTTTCTAAAGAAGCAGTTAACGCCTCCAAATGTGCTGGATTATTGATATCTAGCTCATATACTTTATCGCTTCCAAACTCTTCAGCGATGGGGCGAACTCTTTTTTCTAATTGTTCATTAAGATAGGTAAAAGCCAACTCTGCGCCTTGTGCTTTACATGCTTTTGCTATGCCATACGCAATTGATTTATTATTAGCTATTCCTACGATGAGACCTTTTTTACCTTGCATGACCATGTTTATACGCTCCTATTGTTTTTCTAAATTATCGGCTGCTTGTATCATAGATGAAAAAGCTTCTACACTCCAGCTTGCCGTGCCTACTAACACACCACTACATTTGTCAATGCTCAAAATCTCTTTAATATTATCTACTTTCACACTTCCGCCATACAATAAAGGAGCGGAGAGTTTTTCATCAAGTCTTCCTAATACTTCTTTGATATCATCATCACTCGCAGTAAGTCCCGTGCCAATTGCCCAGACTGGTTCATACGCAATCACAAGCCTTTCATAATTGATATCAATTCCCTCAAACTGTTCCCAAATATAAGCCATCACCGCATCAATACCAAGAGCTCGTATCTCTTTAGGTTCACCCACGCAATATATAATTTCAACATTTTTGGCTTGTGCAAAATTAAATTTTTGAGCGATTAAATCCTGTGATTCTTTCAAGATATGACGCCTTTCACTATGTCCGATTAAAACCGTATCGATAGCAAACTCTTCAAGTTGCTCAAAACCAATTTCGCCCGTGTAAGAACCATTTTGTGTAGGATAAAAATTTTGAGCCCCTACATGTAAAGAAGGAATTTCATCAAAAAGATCTAATGCCGTTGCAGGAGCATAAATACGCACCTGCTGTTTACTTCTTGTAGTGCGCATAAAATCTTGTATAGCAATGACAAAATCATCTGTTTTTGCTCTGGTATAATTGGTTTTAAAGTTTGAGGCAATAATCATTTTTACTCGTTTTCATTTTCATTATTTGTGAGTGGTTTAACCCCTGGAAGTTCTTTGCCTTCTATTAATTCCAAACTAGCACCACCACCCGTGGAGATAAAAGTCATCTCATCAGCATCACCCGCACGTGCGACTACATCTGCCGTATCGCCACCACCAACAACGGTTGTTGCATGCGCTTCTGCGATGACATGTGACATTTTGAAGCTACCTTTTGAAAACTTTTCTATCTCAAAAACACCCATTGGGCCATTCCATAGAATGGTTTGTGCATCCGCAAGTGCTTCTCTAAACAATCTTGAAGTTGCAGGTCCAATGTCTAGTCCCATCCAACCTTTAGGAATTTCTTGAACCGTTACAAATTTAATGGTTGCATCTTGAGAGCAAGTTTGTGCAGCTACAACATCCACCGGTAGATAGATTTTAACCCCTTGCTTTTTTGCTTCTTCCATCACGCGATTGGCTTCATCCAACAAATCATCTTCGACCAAAGAATTACCGATATCAAGTCCTTGTGCTTTAAGGAACGTAAATGCCATACCGCCACCAATCAGTAATTTATCGACTCTTGGTAAAAGATTGACAAGTGCTTGAAGCTTACCACTTACTTTGCTTCCTCCCACAACGGCTACAAAAGGTCGTGTCGGTCTGCGAAGAAGATTTTTTGAAAACTGAACTTCTTTTTGGAGTAAAAATCCAGCCGCAGAGCTTTTTTCATTAAAAAATCTTGTAATAGCCTCAACAGAAGCATGCGCTCTATGACACACACCAAAAGCATCATTGATATATACTTCTGCCATATCCGCTAAAACTTTGGCAAACTCTTCATCATTGGTTGTTTCGCCTTTACAAAAACGTAAATTTTCTAAGAGTAAAATCTCTCCATTTTGAAGATTTTCTGCTTTTTCTTGCGCGTCTTTACCCACCACGTCGAGTGCTAACATAACTTCTTTATCTAGTAGTCTTTTCAGCCTCATTTGTACAGGTGCAAGAGAATATTTTTCATCAATAGAACCTTTTGGACGACCCAAGTGGCTTGCAAGGATAATCGCACAGTTATGATCAAGACAATATCGAATTGTTTGAATAGCTGATCGTATGCGCCTATCATCTGTTATATTATTAAATTCATCCAAAGGAACATTAAAATCACATCGTATAAAAACTTTTTTATCGGTTATGTCTAAATCTCGAACTGATCTAATCATCTTTTAGTCCTTTTATTTGCTTACATGTAAAGCCATGTCTATCAAACGTGTTGAGTATCCCCATTCGTTATCATACCATGCCATTATCTTTACCATATCGCCACCAATAACTTGTGTGAGGTCAAGAGCCACTGTCGAACTAAACGAAGTTGTCACGAAATCTTGTGAAACTCTTTGTTCAACATCAACTTCTAAAATACCTTTTAATGCACCTTGCGCGTGTTTCGTTAAAAGTGCATTGATCTCTTCTTTTGTTGTCGCTTTTTTAACAACTACGTTTAGGTCAACCATTGAAACGTTAGGCGTAGGAACGCGTACACTTTGACCATGCAATCTACCTTTAAGATGAGGCATAACCAAACCAATGGCTTTTGCAGCACCTGTTGTTGTAGGAATCATATTGATAGCTGCCGCACGTGCACGACGTAAATCTTTACTGTGTTTAACATCCAAAATACTTTGGTCATTCGTATAAGAGTGAATAGTCGTCATCAATCCCTTGTCAATACCAAATGCGTCATCTAAAATTTTAGCCACTGGGCCTAAACAGTTTGTGGTACAACTTGCGTTGGAGACAATCGCTTGACCAGCATATTTGTCTTCATTTACACCAATCACAAATGTCGGAGTATCGTCTTTTGCAGGAGCAGAGAGAATAACTTTTTTAATGCCATTATCGATAAATACTTGTGTCTCTTTTTGAGTAAGGAGTGAACCTGTACATTCAAGGACAACATCAACACCATAATCAGCAAAATTAAGTGCTTTGGCATCTCTGGTTGAAAACATTTTTACTTTAGCTTTTCCCATTTGCATATAGTCATCTTCAAGTAATTCAACAACTCCACTAAAAACACCATGAACGCTATCATATTTTAATAATTGTTTTGTCATGGCACGATCTGCCGTGTCATTCACACACACTAACTCCACATCATCTCTTGAATCAATAATTCTCGCAACACATCTTCCAATGCGACCAAATCCATTTATAGCAATTTTAAGTGCCATGTGCTTTCCTTTTGTTATAATAAGGTAATTTTTTGCTTGTATAAAAACGCATCTATTTTAGCAAAAATGATGTATAAAAAAGATTAAAGACATCTGGAGATATAAAGTTGAAAATAGCTATTTTTGGAGGCTCATTTGATCCTCCCCATAATGGTCATGTGATGATTGTAGAAAAAGCCTTAGAAACGTTGGATATAGATAAGCTTTTTGTTATTCCAACCTATTTGAGCCCTTTTAAAAAAACCTTTTGCGCTCCACCACAGATGCGAAAAATATGGCTTGAAAAACTTTTTCTTCCTTATAAAAAAGTAGAAGTTTTTTCCTACGAGTGTGACCAAGAAAGACCTGTACCTACGATAGAAACCGTCAAATATCTTATGAATAAATACGAACTCTCTAAAATATACCTCATTATTGGTAGCGACCACTACGCATCTTTAGTTAAATGGCACAATCATGAGGAACTATCTACTTTAGTAGAATTTGTTGTTGCATCAAGAGATACTACAAAATTACCAAAAGACTTGAAAAATTTGTCTATTAATGTTAATATCAGTTCTTCAAAGCTTCGAGACTTTTTGGATGAAACATTTATCCCAAAAGCGATACAAAATGAAGTCAAAGAGTACTACACAAGGAATCAAATGGACAATAGAAATGAAAAAATAGTTTTCGCCCTCAGTGAAAAAAAAGCAGAAGATATACAAGTATTTGACATGCGAAACAAAGATTACTTTGTCAATAGCGTTGTCATCGCTACTACCATGGGAGAGAGACATGGTCTTTCACTTTTGGATCATCTCAAAACAGAACTTAAAGGTGCTGGAGAAGTTTTTTTAAATGTAGATGCCGACAATAACTGGACTGTTATAGACATGGGCGATATCTTAATTCACCTTATGACACCAGAATACCGTGCAAAATATAATCTTGAATTATTTTTAAAAGAAAGAGAGCTTGAGATGAAAAGAGTAAGAGGCGTGGAGTAAAATCCACACCTCTTCGTAAACTATAATTTAGCGTCAGGTACTGGCGTTTTAGCTGTACTCTCTGGCAATTGTGGATAACTAATTGCTGGCTTTCTTCCTTTAAGTGTTTTAAGGAATGTTTCCATCTTTGCACTCTCTGCATCTGTAATAGCAATTCCTAACTGTGTACTTCCCATCTCTTTAATGGCATCTTTAAGTGACCAGATGGCTCCATTGTGAAAATATGGTGCTGTTTCAGTAATATTTCTAAGTGTTGGTGTTTTGACCATACCATTAGCATCGCCTTTAAAATCACCTACTTTTGCAAATTTGTATTTTCCCGCAACTTCAAATGGTTGCATGGTTCCACCAAGTGCTATACCATTATGACAAGCAGCACAACCTTTATCAAGGAACACTTCTAACCCTTCTTTTTCAGCTTTGGAAAGGGCGTTGTCGTTGCCATTGAGAAAATCATCAAATTTTGATGGCGTTACTAATACTTTTTCAAAAATAGCAATCGTAGCAGTAATTTTTTCAAAATTTACTTTGACACTATCACCATAAGCAACTTTAAACTCTTCGACATATTCAGGGATAGAGTTAATTCTCTCTTCAACGAGCTTGGGAGGAGCAGCCATTTCTGGGCCTGCTTGTACAGGACCTTGTGCTTGATCCGCTAAATGTGGACTTCTACCATCCCAAAACTGTGCTTTAAAAAATGCAGAGTTATAAACAGTTGGAGAATTAAGATGATGAGGATTTACTGTCCATCCATGACCGATTGCGGCACTTACACCATCAGCACCACCAAGTCCTAAATTATGACACGTGTTACAACTAATAAGAGAACTTCGTGACATTCTTGGATCAAAAAAGAGTTTTTTGCCCAACTCTACTTTAGCATCTGTGATTGGATCCTTAGGATCATCTATTATTTTTAAAAGTTCATAATTACTATTTGGAATAGCACTTATACCATTTTGTTTCACTTTATCAACTAAGTTATTAGCCCCAAATAACACTGTTGCACTTAACACACAAAGACTTAACGCTTTAGAAATTTGCATTTCTACTCCTTTTTTAAGATGTAGAAAAATTATAGTTGTTTATAACTTAAATAAGAATAAGTCCTATTTAGGATTTTATCCTATAATTGTAATTTTTAAATAGGATAATTAATGTCTTATTAAGTTTTTCTTTAATAAAATTTTGTTTTACATGTAAAGGATTTTTAACACGATGGAAAGATTTAAAGATGTTCTTAAAGCCAATAATTTAAAGTCAACACATCAAAGGTTGGCAATATTAGATTGTATTGATACTTACGGACATATCGATATAGACGCAATTTATGATACTGTTTTTAAAAAATATCCCTCCATGTCTAAAGCCACACTTTATCGTAATATTAATGATCTTATCTCGTTTCATATCCTTGAAGAAGTAAAACTCCCTAACCAAAAACAGCAATATGAAATTAGAAAAATTCCTCATATTCATCTTTTATGTAAAAATTGTGCTAAAGTTGAAGATTTTTTTGTAGAAACTCATTCTTTAATGGAAACCATAACTTTAAACAGTGGCTTTACCATAAGTAACAGTTTTATCGTAATGAATGGCACATGCAAAGAGTGTAAAGTTTAAAACCAAAGCTCTCTTTCTACTTCAGACTCTATTTTTTCCTCCATTGTGTCCTCAAGTTCATGTAAAAAATCAAATCCGCTTTGCTTTTCAATTTCATTAATACTAACCATATACTTTTCAATTCTATCATGAGGTTTTACCGTTTGAGGCATAATAAAAGAAAGTGCTCGCACGCTTTTATCTTCTTTAATACCTATGAAAATTTTATAAAAAGCATCTGGAATCTCTACAAAAAAAGAGCTTTTAAGTCTTTGTGTCTCTTTATTAAAGATAGGCCCCGTGTAAACCCACACTTCTTTAAATTCTTCTGTAAATTTATTTAATTCCATTTCTTCTAGTTTTTGCCATATTTTTTGATTCAGATTTGCTTTTTGAGGTGTGATATTCGTCATTAAAAATGTCTCTTCTTGCGCCGCTTTACCATATAGCACAGATATCGCATGATTAGGCGCCATGTGTCCTCTATCGTATCCACTGTTCGTATAATCACTCGATTTGATAAACGTCAAGTTTCTGATATCCATACTAAAATTATCTGGTCTTTTGAGATGTGGGGCATGATATGGAACGTGTTTAAGTTTATAGGCAACCCAAAGTGGATTACCTCGGATATCTGAGTAGCCCACCATATAAGCTTCATTTCTTAAAATTCTTGTCGTCAAATTTAAAGAAAATTCTTTTGCTACTGGGATGCCCATGTAGACCATTTTATCTCTAGCCACAAAAACTTCATAGCTATAAAAGAGTGCTCCAAGCACAAAAATAAGTAAGAAAGCTTTAGGGTTTTTAATTAAAAAAGAGAAAAGTTTAAGGAGAAGATTGGCTTGACGCAAAAGAAGCCTTACATTTTTTCTTTTGCGCTAATGCCTATGAGTTTAAGTCCTACTCGAATACTTACGCCAACCATTGCAAAAAGTTTAAGGAATTTTTCTTCATCCTCACTTCCAACAACACGATTTTCATTATAAAACTTGTGTAATGAAGCAGAGAGATTTTTAAGATACTCTGTTACTTTTTGAACTTGTCTTGAATGAAAAGCATCATCTAAAACTTCAGGCAGTAAAAGTGCACTAAAGAGAAGATTTTGAGCATCTTCACTGAGGTTTTCAAGCTTTACATGTAAAACATCTTCAACACTTTTATTTGCTTTGGCAAAAATTTGATTTATTCGAGCATGCGCATAATTAATATAAAAAATTGGATTATTGCTATCTTCTTGTTTAAAAACATCCACATCAAATTCTAAATGGGTGTCAGATTTTTTACTCAAAAAGACAAAACGCAACGCATCGCTTCCAACCTCTTTTACCACATCACTCATCAAAATAAAATTACCAGCGCGCTTACTCATTTTATAAGGTTCACCGCCTTTGAGCAAAGAAACCATCTGAGCTAAAATAACTTCAAGTTTTTTTTCATCATAACCTAAGAAGTTTATTGCCGCTTTTACGCGAGCAATATACCCATGGTGATCTGCCCCCCAGATATTGATATAATGGTCATAGCCTCTTTGAAACTTGTAATCATGATAGATAATATCACCAGCTAAATACGTTGGTCTTCCATCATCTCGCACAACAACTCTATCTTTTTCATCGCCTAGTTCAGTAGAGCGAATCCAAATTTTATCACCCTCTTTATAGGTTTTATTATTTTTTTGAAGTTTCTCGAAACTCTCATCCCATTTATTGTAAAGCGCTTTTTCACTCACGAAATTATCGAATACGATACCAACATCGGCAAGATTTGATTTGATAAGTTCTAGCATCTTATCTTTACCCCAAAGAGATAAAGTTGCGATACTCTCTTCGTTTTCAAATATACCTAAGCCTAATTCTTCTTTAGCAACTTGTGCCAAGTCAACAATGTATTCACCACGGTAAAACTCTGCAGGCCACTCTACACTTATTCCTAAAATCTGCTCACGACCTGAGAGAAACAAAGAAAGCCCTAAAAGGTCAACTTGGTTGCCAGCATCATTAATATAATATTCACTGTCTATTTTATAGCCTAAATGTGTTCCAATTTTGCATAAAGCATCACCTACCACAGCACCTCTGGCATGTCCGATATGCAATGGACCCGTTGGGTTTGCACTGACATATTCAAGAAGAATTGATTCATTTCGCTCTTCTATGCCAAATGTATTTTCATTGGCAATCGCCCATGAAGCGTATTTGTCTAGAAAAGATTCACTGAGTTTAAAGTTGATATAGCCTTTAATCGGCGTTACTTCTTGAAAAATATCACTTTGCAAAAACTTTTCACAAAGCTCCTCAGCTATCGCTATGGGTGATTTTTTGAGTTCTTTTGCTAAAGAAAAAGCGATAGGCGTAGCATAATGACCAAAAGAGAGATTAGCTGGTTTTTCTAAAATAAACTCTCTTTGCAAACTCTCTTGGATAGAACGAATAACCGATTTTTTCAATATGCTACCTTATACTGCTTTTTTTTCATCTACGGGAGGCGTTGTTGACGTCGTCGTTGTAGGCGTCACTACATTCTCTTGTTTAGCTTCTACTTTGTCTACGCTTGCTGCAGCTGCAGCTTCATTTTCTTTATCTTCTTTAATTGCTTTTTTAAAATCTTTGATGCCTTGACCAACACCTTTAGCCAACTCTGGTATTTTCTTAGCACCAAAAAGCAAAACAACTACAGCTAAAATAACTAACCAATGACCAATACTAAATGAACCCATTTTTTCTCCTTATGTAACCTGTACTTAAAATTTTGTGCGCGAATTATAGCATTTTTTTATAAACTAAAAACAAGATGTCTACTCTACATTTGCCCAAGAACTAATAAATTCACCAACATCGACAAGTGCCATCTTTT
>JAFLKZ010000081.1:29408-32341 GCA_019162915.1 Campylobacteraceae bacterium | reverse complement strand
AAATATTTCAAAATAGGAACTCCAAAAAAAAATTGAGTGATTTTACTACAACTTTCTTTAAAGAAGTGTAGCTTCTGATTAGTTACAATTTTTAAATAGGCAACCTTATGCTATAATCGCGAAAAATTAAGAGATAAGAGAGTGTATAAATGGTCGAAGTTAACAATTTAACGATGAGGTTTTCTCATCAATTGCTTTTTGAAAATATTAACCTAAAGTTAGATAGAGGTAAGAGATACGGACTTATCGGTGCAAATGGTGCGGGTAAGACAACGTTTTTGAAGATTTTAGCAGGTGAATTAGAGCAAACAGGTGGAAATATTTCTATTGAAAATGGATTACGGGTAGGTGTTTTGTCGCAAAATCAGTATGCATTTGAGGACTATACGCTTAAAGATGCGGTAATGTATGGCAACAAACGTTTGTATGATGCGGTTAAAGAGAAAGAGTATCTTTATGAAAATGGTGATTTTTCAGATGAAAAGGTCAATGACCGTTTAGCAGAACTTGAAATGGTATGTGCCGATGAAGATCCTACGTATGAAGTAGATGTTATCATCGAAAAGATTTTAGCAACACTAGGATTTCCTACCGACACGCATAACAATTTGATGAGTGAATTGACCGGTGGCGATAAGTTCAAAATTCTTTTGGCACAAGTTTTATACCCAAGACCTGATGTTCTTTTCCTCGATGAGCCAACGAACAACCTAGATTTAGAGGCCATCTCCTGGCTTGAAGACCAGCTTACCCGTCATCAAGGTACGATGGTTGTTATCTCGCATGATAGACACTTTTTAAACTCTGTTGTCACTAACATCTTGGATGTAGATTTTAAGAAAATACGCGAATTTACGGGAAATTATGATGAGTGGTACATGGCTGCAAACTTGATTTCTAAGCAACAAGAAGTAGACAGAGATAAAAAAGTGAAAGAAAAAGAGGATTTAGAAGCTTTCGTAAGACGATTTTCGGCTAACGCATCTAAAGCTAAACAAGCAACTTCAAGACAAAAGAAACTTGAGAAACTTGATATCGAAGATATCCAAACTTCTTCACGAAGAGACCCAAGCATTGTCTTTAAAGCAGGACGCGATATCGGTAATGAGATTTTAGAACTCGAGGGTATTGAAAAAAATTATGATGATAAAAAAGTATTACAAAATTTTAATCTAAAAATAGAAAAAGGCGATAAAATAGCGCTTATCGGAGCAAATGGTGTTGGGAAAACAACGCTTTGTAATATCTTGATGAACGAAACTGCCCTTGATGCTGGAAAGATAAAATGGGGAGCGACTATCGTTCCTAGCTATTTTCCTCAAAATGCAACAGATATTATTTCTGGCGATTCTTTGCTATTTGAGTGGTTACAACAGTATGATGAGAAAAAAGATTTAGATGAAATCAGAAAATGTTTAGGTCGTATGCTTTTCTCGGGAGAAGAGCAAAAGAAAAGTGTCAAAAAACTAAGCGGTGGTGAAAAACACCGTATCATGCTTTCTAAAATGATGCTTCAAAAAGGTAACTTTTTAATCCTCGATGAGCCAGACAATCACCTTGACTTAGAAGCCATCATCGCATTAGGTGAGGGTTTATATAAATTTGTAGGTAATGTTATTTGTGTAAGCCACGATAGAGAACTTATCGATGCTTTTGCTAATCGTATTATTGAACTTAAAGCTGATGGTAGTATGATTGATTTTAGAGGTGATTATGAAACCTTTAGAGAGACGTATGGCAAATAATTTTTCGTTTCAGATAGGTTCAGCACTAGATCGTGCAAAAGAGTGGAGTTTCGAGGAAGAAAAAGTTTTGGCTTCTTCAAATGAGCGCAAAGTTCCCTCTAAACATTTGCTTGTTTTTAAGATGGAAAAAAGACGAGGTAAACCAGTTTATCTCGTTGGACCATTTTTTCTAGAAAAAGAGCAAATGAACCTTGTGTGTTCCACCGTAAAAAAACGCCTTGGAAGTGGCGGTACATGTAAAGAAGATTGGATGGAATTTCAAGGCGATTGTAAAGAAAAACTCAAAATATTTTTACAAGAAGAAGGATTTAGGTTTAAAGGATGAGTTACATCTTAAACTCTCTTTTACCTATTTGCTTGGTGATTGGAGCAGGATATTTTTTTAAATATCTCAAATTTCCCTCACTTCTTTTTTGGCCTCTTGTCGATAAATTTACCTATTATGTTTTAATGCCCGCTCTTCTTGTTTATAAGCTCTCCCTCGCCAAAATAGACCTCTCCCATACGATTAACCTTGTTGCAACGGCAATGCTTAGTATCATTATCGTCCTTGGTGTTTTAATTTTACTTAACCTTATCTTTAAATTCGAAAACAAGGCTTTTACTTCTATTGTTCAAGGAGGGATTCGCTTTAACTCGTATGTGCTGCTAGCCTTTGTTGATACAGTTTATGGTGATAAAGGATTAGTTTTAGCCGCTATTGTGATGGCATTTGTCATTCCTTTTTTAAATATTTTATGTATATCTATCTTCGCGATTTATACCAGAAATGGTAAATTCTCATTTGTATCTTTTTTGAAAACGATCATTAAAAATCCTCTCATTGGCGCATGTGTCATTGGTGGTGCCATTAATGCGAGTGGATTTCATCTCCCTTTAGTTGTCATCAAATCTTTAGCCATGGTAGGAAGTGCGGCGTTGCCAATGGGTCTTTTATCGGTTGGTGTTGGGCTAGAATTGAAGTATCTTAAACATGCCAAAAAAGAACTTTTTGTTTCTACGGGTATAAAATTATTATTTTTCCCTCTGGTCATTTATGGCGTTGGTATTTTGTTGGGGCTTAGTGGCATGAGTCTTAGTGTTGCCGTTATCTTTGGAGCTATGCCAACAGCCGTTTCAGGATATATTTTGGCAAGAGAGCTTGGGGGTGATGTTCCGTTGATGGCTTCTATCATTACATTGCAAACT
>JAFLKZ010000081.1:26904-29398 GCA_019162915.1 Campylobacteraceae bacterium | reverse complement strand
ACTTTACTATGTGTAGCAACGCTCTTTTTGATAGCACCGTTACTATAGTTTAAATTCTTCTTTATACTTTACGATATCTTCATTTTGACCAATCACCACTAAAACATCACCTTCATCGAGTTTATGATTGTGTCCCTCTGTAATAAAAATAAATTGCTTTTTAAGTTCTTTATCATGAATACCTACGAGTAAAATCTTATGATACTCATCTTGATAGATATCGTTAATCATTTTACCATTCAGTAAAGAATCTTTGGTAATAGTAATCTGTTCCATATTGATATCGTGGTAGCCAAAAACGGTGGCATCAATGATGTTGATAACTTCAGGTTGGGTGATAAGTTTATAAATCTTTTTGCCGCTAATTTGATAAGGGTCTAAGATAGTGCTAGCCCCTGCAATTTCTAGTTTGTGGATAGAATCTTTAGTGTGTGTGATACTAATGATATGTACATTTTCATCAATAGATTTTGCAGAGAGAATTAAAAAAACATTTTTTGCATCTTCTTCAAAGAGCGTAAAAATAAATTTAACATTCTTGCCAATACCTTCATTTTCCAGCTCTTCATCATCACTATAATCCAAGATTTTAAGTGAAAATCCTAGTCTTTTTGCCTTGGGAATAAGTGTCGCATCATTGTCGATAATGGAAAAATCATACCCTTTTTCTCTTAGTTTTTTCCCTATTTCTATGGCTGACTTGGTAAAACCAAAGAGTAATATTTTATTGTTGGGATTCATTTAGGAGGCCTTTTATCATTCTGTTTACGCAGTTTTTCTATATGATGCTTTCTTCCCATGATGATAAGAATATCATCTACTTGTATCTCAAAATCATTAGGAGGATTAAAATAAAAAGTTTTATTTTCTACTGGATAAGATTTGAGTTCCATCAGTTCTTTCTCACCTTCTCGCACCACACCAAAAAGCAATAATCGTTTTTCATGTAAACCTAAAGTATCAATTGTTTTATGAGCATAAAAAGAGTATTCATGAATGGGAATTGATTCAAAAAGTACACCAGTATTTTCAGTTAACATCTCATCAAGCGCAGCATAAGAGATAGGTTGGTCAATATACTGAGTTCCCATCAACCCTATGGTTTCATCAGCGCTAAAGGCAAATGTAGCACCAGCTAGGAGGTATTTTTTCTTATTATTATTTTTAACAACTCTCGCTATAATGGCTATATCTTTACAAAGACTTCTTGCCGTTAGGGTGATAAAAATATTCATCTCATCACTGTTGGTGACGCAGATAACTTTAGAGACACGTTTGCCAATTCCTAGCTGACCTAGGAGTTTACTTTTAGAAGCGTCACCGATGATACCTATGATTCCTCTCATCTGCGCTAATTTAATTTTCACAGGATCGGTATCGATAATAACAATTTTATAGCCATCATCATAGAGCATTTTTGCAACCACTTCACCAACTCTTCCATAACCACAGATAAGTATATATTCATCAATTCTTTCTATTTCTGCGAGTACTCTACTTTCTTTGAGTTCTATAAGTTTTGCTTGAAATGAAGAAACAATGATAGAGGTTAGAAAAGCAAGAATGGCTACACCAAAGACGATAAGCACCATTGAGACAACCATACCCTCGGTTGTGGTTGGAACGATATCTCCAAAACCTACGGTTCCCATCGTGACAACTGCCCAGTACATAGCGTCAAAAAGCGTATGCACTTTTGGATTAGAATGTGCTTCAAAGATGTAGAAAGCAGAACTTCCCGCAAAGATGATAAAGGCAGCAAAAATGGCAAGGGTGAAAAGCTCAAATTTCTTTTCAGAAATGATCGTCGTAAATGTGTGCATACTTCTTGCATAACGGAAGAGTTTAAAAATTCTAAAGAGGAGAAAAATTCTTAGAAATCGTAAAGGTCTATAACCTGGGAGAATAGCAAGAAGGTCGATAATTGCAAGCGGGGTTACCATGTATTCTAATTTTTTGCGTATCAGTTTTAAAATGGTTCGAGGAAGAGAGAATTCTATATTATTATCAATCGCGTATTCATAACGCTCTAAAAATATTTTATGGCTATCTGAATATATCCAAAGTCGCAGAAGATACTCAATCACAAAAATGATGAGCGAAACTTCTACGAACATATCTATATAAGGATGTCCTTCAGGGTTTTTAACCTCGTAAAGAAGAAAAAACACACTAAGGACAACGAGGATAACCATAAAGATATCAAAATAAAATTTGAGTTTTGAATTTTGCTGATCTAGTAGCATTTTGAAAAAATCTTTGACATGGCGATATTTTTTCGCTGAATCGGTATAATATGCAAAACGAACCAAAAGTGTTACAAAATAGCTCACACAAAACCTCTATATTGAGATATAAAACCCTTTACATGTAGCGTTACATGTAAAGTCTAAAATCCAGCCTTTTTCATAAGAGAAGTGATTTCTCCTACTTCTGGAAAACGCTCTGTTGATGTTCCAATTAACTCTGTTTTAGAAAATATCAGTTTGTCATC
>JAFLKZ010000081.1:16098-26894 GCA_019162915.1 Campylobacteraceae bacterium | reverse complement strand
ATAATATCGAAAAATCCACCTCGTTTAGGGATTAAAAAAACTTCTGCGTCTTTATATGCTCGTTCTATTTCATCTTTCGCACGGAAAGCTTTGGGCATATATCCTCACTTTGTACAGTAAAAAATGGCTACTTTCATAATTCTTCCTTTTCTTTTTGGGATTTGTCGTGTTCTGTTACAAAAGCATTTGCCTTACAGCAAATACTATAGAGTTGTTCTTGGGTAAAACAGGGGTGATCTTTAAAAGAAGCGATAGTTTTTAAAATATCATTCGAATGGTTAATCTCTTTTGCGATATGGAGAAAGTCACCAAGCGGCCCAACATGCGTGAGAAGTGCTTCTTTTATCTCATTGTCTAAATGAATTTCTTCTAAAAAGTTTTCCATGGAGAGCCCTAGATAGGCATCTATTAAGGATAGACTTCCAGTGAGAAAAGCTTTATTGGCAAGTTCATGTTTACCACATGCAAGGGCTAGCTCTTCCATCATTTTGGCTCTAAATTTAGCACTATTAAACAGTTCTTCTCCAAAAGGTTTCTCTTTGGGATTGCCATATAAGAAGAGTCCTAGCCACGAAGTAAGTTTACTAGGTCCTAGAAGCATTACCATTTGTTTAATATTGTCTATATGCTTTTTAAAGTGATAAGCTCCTGAATTAATGTGTCTTAAAAGATTAAAAATAAGTTCAGGGCAGGTTGAAAACTGATTAGATATATAGGTGATGTCATCATTTTCTTGGATACAATTGATAAGTCTTATCGCATTTTGAGTATTGGGTTCTATTTTTTGGCCACTCATTATGAGTGGCTTTTCAAAAAAATAACCTTGAAAAAATTTAAAATGAAGCTTTTTGCATATTTCATACATTTCATAGTTTTCAATTTTTTCAGCAAGAAGGTCTATATTGTATTTTTCTAGTTTTTGGATAGCTTTTTCAAGAAATTCTGCACGAATAGCAAGAACATCGACTTTGATGATATCTACATAAGGGAAAAGTGCCTCATAATTTTTAATCATTTCATCACTACAGTCAAAATCATCTAGAGAAAAACGATATCCAAGGGCGTGCAGTTCTTTGATTCTTTCACATAAACCAAGCGATATTTTAGTGTATTCTAAAATCTCAAATTTAAATGCTTCTTTGGGGAGTAACAAAATCATATCACTAAAAAGAATATTTTCATCCACGTTGACAAAGCCTATTTTGTTACCTATAATAGGATCAAGCCCGATATTGTGAATAAGATTAATGATGACTCTTGCCGTTGCTTTAGAATTATTTTCAAAGTTAGCATTATTGAAAACATCGCAAGATCGGTATAAAAGTTCATAAGCAAGACATTCGCCATGTATATTGAAGATAGGCTGTCTTCCTATAAATGTATTTAAAATATCATTTCTCACTATAATCCCTTGTTCTCTTTTATAAAAATTATTATAACTCAATTTTTGAAATCGCTTTTAGAAGTATGTGAGTGTAAAAACGCTCAGGGTTTGAAAATAGCGCTTTAAGACTTTTTGTATATTCTTTCATCAAGATTTACTTTTTATCTTCAAATTTAATATTTAACATTCCGCAGAATTTTTTATCTTTATAAAATTGCACCATATAAGTTGTTTCACTTTTATCGATGGCGTAAGTTTTGATAAGGTCTTTTAGTTCTATTTTAATACCCGATTCATTTCCAACACCCGTTTTTGAATAGCCAATAACATTTATTCTGTGACCATTAATAGGTTCTATTAAAAAGCTATTTTTAACACTAATGAGTGTTCCTACTTTAACCGTTGACTTTTTGCCATCTATTTGTAAAGTAATGTCACTCAGAGAATTTTCAAATTCATTGTAATCTGGTTTGAGCCTTGAAACTAAAATGTTTCCGTTCATGACTTTATATTCATCTTTATCTTTGATGACCGCAACGAGTGGATTGTTACTTGAGTAGACTAATTTGTCTTTGTTCATAGGAAAAAAGCCAATAGTTGATTTGAGGGTTGAAAGGTCAAGTGTTATTTTGGTAACAGGAATTTCAAGAGTTCCATAATTGGCAATGAGTTTTTTGACTACCATTTGCTCAAGTTCAAAATCACGTGTAAATTTAATATTCATCACATTCATAAATTTTTCAATAGTTTTAAGTTGATAAAAAACTTTTTGTGATAATTCAGTCATATTTTTACTTGTTTCGATAGCAAAAGCTGGCTTGCCATTGGTGATTGAAAAGTAAGTGAGACTTTGTTGCATCGCTTTATCTTGTTTTCTAGTATCAGTGTCTTTAAGATTGAACTCATGGACATCTTCTAAAAGATCAACATTGGTTTCTTTGTTCACTTTTTTAGCAATTTCAGCAAGATTTCCATACTTCGCATTCGGTATTTGCTGTTGGTCAATAATTGTTGCTTGTCCCCACGCTTTTTGATTAAAAAGTTTGTCAATATTTTTGTCTCTATAAAAACCTTGACCATCGTGAAGATTGAGTGTAAGATCAACTTTAGGGTGCAAGATGAGTTTTTTAATCTCTGTAACGATATCAAAATCTTTGTCTTTAGTTTCAATCTTGGCAAATTTTCGATTCATATCGCCATTAATACCTCTTGCTCCTTTGAGGATACTATCAAAATTGAGATTGGGAACTATCCATAGATTTCCACTTTCAATCTTGTAATGTTTCGCTAAAAGCATAGGTGCAAAATAACCTCCTGGTTCATCACCATGAATACCCCCAACAACAAGAAGTGTACTCCCACTACCGCTCTCTTTTTTAATCGTAGAATAATGAAAATTGGTACCAAATGCATAGGTCGATAGAAGAAAACACAAGCTTAAAACAAATTTATTCATAGGGTATCTTTAATTTTAATTTTTACTCAAAAGTTTAGCGTAAATGAAATAAAATTTACCAAAAATAGGGACTAAAGAGTGAGTTTTTCTACCATTTGTGTTACAAATTCTTCAAAATTAGCTAAGTGTAGATTACTTTCTCTTTGCTTGATTCCCCACATAGATTCTGGAAAATGTGAATCCTCTTTAAACCTTGCCATCACGTGAATATGGACATGTGGAACATAGTTTCCAAACATTGCAATATTAATTTTTTCAGGTTTGTAAAAGGCAATCATTTCTTTTTCAACGACTACCATCGCTTTTAAGGTAGCTTCTCTTGTTGCTTCATCGCAGTCACTGAGTTCTTTGTAGGGGTTTTGTGTGAAAATTTTGACCCAAGGAATCGTTGATTCTTCTTTTAAAATATAAAAGTATTCGTTTTCGTAAAGTTTAGTGGACATTTTTTTCCTTTTTAAATCGATCTTTATAACTACATTTTTGACACAAAAGTTCAATGGCTTGATGGTCTTTAAATCCACGAATCATGGCTTGTGTTTTAGGAGATTGCAGTATATCTTGAAGTGAGTTTACATGTAAGTCTCCAAGTTCAATGATACCGTCTTTATCTAAGCAACAAGGCACTACTTTCCCACTACTTAAAATCCCAAAATGAGAACTAAGTCCTTGACAAGTTCCCTCACTTTGATGCGCTACATGTAAGCTTGGCCACTCAAAATAGTCATCAAAATGAAGGAGTATCTTTGGCGCTAAACGGATGGATTTTGGTCTATTCTTGTAAATATCGTTTACATGTAAAGGTATGTGAAACTCTTTTTCGAGTAAGGCAAAAAGGTGTTCATTAAACTCTTTTTCACTTTGTTTCTCATCCATATTCCAAATACGAAGATTAATAAAAATCTCTTTTTTAAGTTCATTTTTGAGTTGACAGAGTCTTAAAATAGGCAACATATACGCTTCAAAAGATAAAGGCATACTGTTTTTATTGTAACTATTAAGAGAGATATTGATTTGTTTGATGGCAGGATGTAGCAGTGTTTTTAAATCTTGTTTCCCTAAAAAATAACCACTCGTCGTCAGTGAAACTTTAAAATCTTTTTGGCAAGTAAGCTCCAAATAAGCCTCTAAATTAGAAAGAGTAAGCGGATCTCCTACGATATGATAGGCTAATTCTTTCGTATAGGGTTGCAGTTCCCCTAAAACATGTTCAAAAAAATCAAGCGACATGGTTTGAGTAGGCAGTGTTTTAGGTGGACAAAAACTACACTTTAGTCCACAGATATTGGTTAGTTCTACATAAACTCTATAAAATTTCATGGCGACATTATACCCCAATTTGCACTTACAAATTGGGGTATCTTAGATATTAAAAGGTTAACTATAATTTTTGAAGTTTTCTATACCAAAGAGCATGATGTTCTTTAACATATTCTTCGTCCATTTCGCCTGTTTTAAACATTGCTTTGTAGGCAGCTTTATTGGCAGGGTGCGTACCAAAATAGATATGAATCAGAAGCGTTATCGATAAAATAATAAAGCTTATCGCATGCGCTCCTCTAGCAATAGAGATAAAATCATGGGTCAATACACTTCTAAAAACAAGCATATATCCTGAGATTACAATGACAACCATACACAGTACGAGAAGCCAAGCACTTGCTTTTTGACCTGTGTTCATCTTGCCAAATTCTGCATGTTCAAGGTCAATATAGTTTTTTTTCATCTCACCCATGCCTTCAAAAACAGCACTCGCACCCCATTTGTCTGGCCAAATGCTAAGTGTGAGTACTTTTTGAGTCATTGAAATGACAAAAGGTATCATGATAGCGGTAAAAGTAAAGGCACTCAACCAATGAATAACTCTTAAAAAAGAAATCCCTGAGGCTAAGATACGCTCATTGTTCATATCGCCTGCTAAAAAGTTGATAGACTGACCTATACCATAAGCAATAAAGTGAAATTTATCTGATAAAATCGGTAATCCACTCAATGTTAAAAAAGCAACGAAGTGAATCATATGTTTGTGAAACCACATATCTAAAGAGCTGTAAGCTAAGACAGTTTTATTATTCATGGGTTTTTCCTTCCTGCGCTATTTTTTTCTTGCGTTTATCTAACCAATAGATAAAGTGTGCGGTCGTTCCAATGGCAACGGCAACAGTAAGGGCAGCACCCGCAATTTTTGCAGTATCTCGCCATTGCATCACGGTTCTAGTTGGGTTGATATCGAGTTTATAGGCTTCTAATTCATTCTCTTCTACAATGGTAATCCATCTAAGTTTACCAACATAATCATTGAGTTTATTTGCGCCATAGACAATATACTTTTTACCAGTTTTTTCACTATAAAGAGCGGCTCTTTTTTGAGCTTCGGCTATAACTTCATCCGCAGACCCAGAGAACATAGCAGTGGTGGGGCATCCCTCTACACAGCTTTGTTTGAAACCATTTTCAACTCTATCGTAACAACCTGTACATTTATAAGCTTTGCCATTTTCTTTACTATAAGTTGGAACATCAAAAGGACAAGCATCTCCACAACTTTGACAGCCTATGCACGCATCTGCGTTAATAACAACTTCAAAACCATCTCGCGTACTAATCGCTCCTGTGGGACAAATAGCCTGACAAGGAGCATTTTCACAATGGTTACAATGATGAAATACCGTTACTTGCTTTGAGTTGGGATAAACACCTATCTCTCTTCGAAAAGGTTTAAGATAATCAAGATGAGGCATTTGGGATTGAACACTTTTTTCCATTCCCATAATGCCTTCTCTTTGTAATCTAAGGCGATTTTCTACAGAACAGTTAATCATACACGCAAAGCATCTGATACACGCTTGTGTGTCATAACATTTGATTTGCTCTTTCATACGGATTTCCTTATGCTAACGATAAAATCTTGAGCGGGCATACCTGCTGTCAAGGGATTAAAAGTAAAGTTTGCGATATGATTTGGATTAAAGCCGATTTTACTTACATTGCGAAGTGAATCAGTCATTTTATTATAGTAACCAGCTCCCGTACCATAGTAAGAAAAAAGAGCATCTGGATGAACGATTTCACTCAGAACAATTCTCGATTTAATGACCATTTCTGGTTTATCAATGTTGATGATTTCTACAATATCATTGGTTTTCAACCCTAATGCCAAGCCTTTTTTACGGTTTATAAAAACAGCGTCCGTATTGGTTTCCTCATTGATTGATTTGAGTAAAGTATTGTTTTTAGTTTGCTGCCCTGTAAATGTACCTAATGGGTGAAAACCAGTAATAGGAATAAATTCACTTTTCCCCAAGGTATCTTTTTTTTCTAACCAAAAAGGTTTATTGAAAAGAGGAAGTGGAGAGGCATATTCTGCTCTATCATAGTTTAGTGCTTTTAAATCAACTTTCTTTTGAGCTAGAAAAGTAGAGTAAATCTCCAGTTTTCCCGTAGCCGTTCCTTTGGCTTTACTGCCATAGTGTTTTTCACCAACCCAAACACGACCATTTAAAATAGACTCTAACGAAGGTAGTGTCGCCATCTCCGCATCATTAAGTCCACTTAGTTTACTGTATTGTTTTTTCCATAAGGACATGATGCCTTCTCGTTCAAATTCACCAAAGTATTGTTCAAAAACTTCAGCTTTGAGCGTTCTTTTTGCCAGTTGCATGATAATCCAGTATCCATTTTTAGAATCATACATAGGCTCTATGGCTTTACGATTGACACCGATAGTAGGAATAGGTGTTTTGTAAGCAGTATTTATCGCTTCATCACGCTCCATAAAAGTACAATCAGGTAAAACAATATCTGCATACATAATGGTTTCATTAAGGAAAGGAGAGATAGCTACTATCATTTCAAGCTTGTTAAGTCCCTCGATAATTTCTTTACTTCCAGAAGAGCCTCCCACGATATTTTGTCCTGAAAAAATGGCTACTCTTTGTTTGTAAGGTTTTTCACTCAGAAGCGTTTTTATCCATGTTCTTCTATAGTGACCAGCACTCATTAACATAAAACTAGGCTCATTTTTAAGATACCACTTTGAAATAGAGGTTTCTTTGATTTTTGGGGCATCTAGGTATTTGGTAGTTTTGACACTTCTGTTATAAAAAACACCACCTTTGACACCAAAACATCCTAATAAAATATTGAGTTGTGTGATGATGAGTTTTTCTCTAAAGCTAGAAGCGTATCGCTCTGAGCGATATCCTCGTTCAATAAAACAAGCTGGTTTGGCAACATTGAGTTTTTTAGCAACATCGATGATAGTTTGAGCAGGAATAGAGGTTTGTGTTTGCGTCCACTCAGGGGTACATAAACTCACTTCATCTTTCATCATTTCTAAGGCAGTTTTACATGTAAGCTTATTTCCATTTATTTCTATCTCAAATTTGCCAAAAAGTAGACTTTTATCTGCTTCTGATTTAAAGATAAATCCAGCTTCAGTTGCGACAAGATAGTCGAGTATTTCTACTTTTTTACCTTTTTCTTCTTTTTCAAGCTTGCGTGTTTGAGCAGGCAGTCCTGTTTCGATATTGATGAGCATGTCTGAGTTTGTATTTTTAGTTAAATAAGCTGCATCAAAATAGTTATTTTTAAAAATCTCATGCATTAATCCTAGTAAAAATGGACCATCAGTTCCAGGACGAATTGGCACCCAATGGGTATCCGTTTCTCCCGCTTCAGAGGGTTTTCTTGGGTCTACAACACAAAGTTGCATACCATTTCGTTTACCTCTACCAAACATATTGCCCCAAGCATGACATACGAGTGCACCGCCTGGATTTCGCTGAAGTAAAATGCCATATTTTGCATTTTCATAATCAGCACTAACAGCCCCCGTACTTTGCTCAGGAACTCCACTTGCCATGTTTCCACCCACTACAGCTGATAATCCAACGGTGAGTCCATTTCCAAAACACACATCTCCATATCCTACGATATTTGGCGTGCCATAAATTTTAAAGAAATCACTATCAATGCCCTCGGCACTGTTAAATCTTGGTAAAAAAGCAACTGATTTTTGGTCATTTTCTACTTCGATGGCTTTGAGTTTATGGGAAACTAAATCTAATGCTTCATCCCAAGAGGCTTTTCTAAATTTTCCCTCACCTCGTTCACCTACGCGAATAAGAGGTGTTTTAATACGATCAGGGTCATAAAGCGCACCCATTGCAGCGCGTCCTCTTCCACAGATACCACCATAAGGCGTATCCATATTGGCTTCCATTCTCACTATCTTACCATCTCTTACGGTGGCTATCATGGGGCAAAATTGTGCACACATGCGACAAAGAAGTGGTACCTTTTTTTCAATTCCAAAATCTACTTGCGTGACAATTTTTGCTTCTGCTTTAGTATTTGTGATGATGTTACCACCAATGACAGCAGCTACTGTCCCTCTAAGGAAATCACGTCTTGATGTTTTACTCAAGTTTGCCTCCTATGGCGAATCGAATTTTTTGAATCATTGTTAACCGGTTGACTGAAGAAATGGTAGAGCAATCAAATGATAAATACATAACAAATTGAACTAATATTAATTTATAACTTAAATATAAGCTATTTTATATTTTTTTTCAATGAGTATAAAACTCCCTATTTGTGGGAATGATAAAAAAATATTATTTTAAATATAATATTTTTTGAAGTATAATTATGTCTAAAACTATTATTTAAGGAGTGTGATGAATTTAAATTGTTACAATAGTTAACAATAGAGAATAAATAAAGAAAGGAGTTTTAAAGAAGTTGAGGGCTTGGCTTTCCAATATAGTAGCCTTGTGAGTAATCAATACCAAGTTCACATACGGTATCAAAGATTTCTTTAGTAGAGACAAATTCGGCGATAGTTTTCATACCTCTTGCTTTTGCAAAAGTAATGATAGCTTTGATGACATCCATTGCACCATCATTTCCATGAATTTTTTGGATAATGGAACCATCTATCTTGATGTAGGTAGCTTCGAGTTTGATGAGGTATTCAAAATTAGAGTAGCCTGTTCCAAAATCATCAATAGCAAGTCTGCAACCGCAATCTCTAGCTTTTCTTAAAAATTGTTCAATCGAATCTATTTCTTTGATACCCTCCGATTCTACAATTTCTAAAATCAATCTTTTTTGTACATTATATTCATGTACACTTGCCCATAAATAAGGTCTTAATTCATCACTTAAAATATCTTCTCGCGTCAGGTTGATGGAAAAATCTAAATCATTTTTACTAAAAACATCAAAAGATTTTTGAATCACTCTTTTCGTAATTTCAAGATACTGATGGGTTTTTTTAGCGATATCTAAAAAGGAAAAAGGTGAGATAATTTCATCACCGTCTACAATACGCACTAAGGCTTCGTACTTTTCTATCTTTTGTGTTACGTTGTTGAAAATAGGTTGAAAAAAAGTTGTTACTTTATCTTCCTCTAAAGCTTTTTTTATTTTAGAAGCCCAATAAATATTTTGTTCGTACTCTTTAGCCAATTCAATCTCTTTCGTGTAGTGGCAAAAAAGAATATGGTTATTTTTTGCATAATTTTTAGCAATATCGGCTGTTGCCATGAGTGTTTCTTTAGGTTCTAAAGAAACGCTCGTAACAACGGATACAACGATAGTTTTATCATCTACATGTAAAGCTTCATGGTTGAGTATAAAGTGAATATTTTGGATAGCTTTAATAAATTCATCTGCTTTTATTGTTTCATTAAGCAAAACAAATTCATCAGCATTAATACGATAAAGTTTACAATGCTCATTAGCGAGTAAACGAATTTTTTGAGCAAAAGCTACAATGAGCTTATCTCCTATTTTGTAGCCATAAAAGTCATTGATTTCCCCAAAACGAGCAATGTCAAAGAGCACTAAAAAAGGACGATGTGCTTTTTCAATATCTTGCAATAATTTAAATCGATTGCCAAGCCCTGTGAGATTATCTGTTTGGGATTGAATTCTAAGAGCTTCGGTAGCTTCAATGAGTGCCGTAACATCATGTCGAATACCAATATACTTTTCAATCTTCCCTTGGTCATCTAATAAAGGAGAGATGCAAATATCTGCGTAAAAAGGAGTGCCATCTTTTTTTCTACTTTTTAGAATGCCTTGCCAGCTCTTTTTTTGTTTGATTGTTTTCCACATAGTTTTAAAAATACATAATGGCGTTTCTTTATCACGAAGGATACTATGGGGTTTGCCTAACACTTCTTCTAGGGTGTAACCAGAGTTTTTAAGAAACATATCATTGGCGTGGATAATTTGACCTTGTTTATTGGCAATAGTGATAATATTGTTAGCATCAAGTAAATTTTTGTAAGTTTCTAAATCTTTATTAGCATTTTTAAGAAGGGTGATATCGTTGATGTATCCAAAATAATAAAGCGGTTGACCTTGTGTATCTCGCACTACTTGTGTAAAATCCTCTACCCAAATAACGGTTTTATCTTTTTTAATAAGACGGTAAGGCGTATGTTTTAAATTAGTCAAGGTATTGGTTAAAAGATTATTCATTTCTTGTAAAATCATCGCCAAATCTTTTTTATGGATGAGGTCGATGTAGTGTATTTCTTGAGTTAAAAAATCTTCTTGCGTATAGCCTAAAAGCGTTATCACATTCTCAGTGACGTAAATGACAGGCCAGTTGAGTGTGGCGCTCCATTTAAAAAATATAGTAGGACTTTGATTGAGATATTGTTCAAAATTCTCTTTTTGAATCACTAATGATGCCTTCTTCATTTAATAAAATAAGTATAGCTTAATTGTACGAAAAATGGCATTGATTTGTGTCAAAATATCACATTAATGTCATGCGTGAGGTGTTTTTAGTTTATTTTAAGATGATGTTTAAATAAGAAGTTAATCAGTCTAATGCTGCCTTGAGATAGGCTTTGCGTTTTTCTATGCCCTTGAAACTTTGAAGGGTAAGGTCTGGAAATGCACCATTGAGCCCTTTGCCATTATCGCCATGACAGCCTC
>JAFLKZ010000081.1:12152-16088 GCA_019162915.1 Campylobacteraceae bacterium | reverse complement strand
TTGACCTGCCTTGTCATCGCTACTTTTTTTACCCGAAAGGGAGAGTACAAATCTTGCAATATTGGGGGCATCTTCTTTGGTTGCAATGGCACCTTCCATCACGCCACCACTAAAGCCTAAAACGCCATTTGAGCCATTATTGATGATGTGGACGATATAATTTTCAAGATAAGCAGGAGAGTCAATGTCTTGCAATTCTTTTTGAAGTGCCATTTTATCTACAGTGGGTTGTTCAACTTTTTGCTTTACATGTAAAGGTTTTTGAGTATTCTCTTTTTTTTCACAACCCACTAAAAAGAGACAAAGGGTACAAAGGCAAAGCGTTTTTTTAAAATTCACTCTTCATCTCTTTGCCCTCAACCATCTTATGGTCAAATATTTTCACACAATTTCTACCATTTTCTTTGGCATTGTAAAGTGCGATATCCGCAAATTTAATGCACTTCCACAATGAATCAGAATCCTTTGGAAACATTGAAGCCCCAATGCTGAGCGTTTTGTAAAAACTTGCACCATTGCTTCCAGGGATAGGGGCTTTTTCAAAAGCTAATCGTATCTTTTGTGCGATGTTTTCGATCATCACTTCTTCACATTGGTAGAGTAAAATCAAAAACTCTTCACCACCAAATCTAAAAGCTGTATCGGCTTCTCTGATACTCTCTTTAAGAATTTTAGAGAGAATTCTAATGGCTTTATCGCCTGTATCGTGTCCATGTGTGTCATTGACCATTTTGAAAAAGTCTATATCTATCATTAAGATACCATACGTTGCACCATCTCTTTTGGCTTGAGAGAGTGCTTTTTCGATGTATTCATCAAGGTATTTTCGGTTATACAGCCCTGTTAAGCCATCTGTGGTCGAGGAAACTTTGAGAATTTCTGTCAAGTTTTTACTCACCAGTTCTGGTCGTGCTGCATCAATGTAGTTTTGAATTTGTGGTAATTTTGTTTTGATAACGTCTAATGCTTCTGCTGAATTTGTCCAGATACTGAGTAAAAGCTCAAAGTCATTACTGATGAGGTAGGGAACACAAAGATAATGCTCACTCATATTGTTACAATGTTCACAAATATTTTTAAACTGATCAGAGTAGACAGTTTGTTTTGTTCTAAGCGCTCTACATGTAGGGCTAATCGTTTTTTTCATTTTGCTAGCATCATAAACAATAGTAGGACAAATATTGTTTTTACCAGATTCAACAAGGATGAAATCATCTAGTTTCAATGTTTCTTTGAGAATCATACCAATTCTTTGATAGACGTGTTCTTTGTCCTCATCAAATTCTATGGTGCGTTTGAACTGGTAGATATTAGAGAGTTCATGTACGATATTTTGTGCATCGATGAGTAAATCTTTGTGGGAAGCGGGATTGAGTGAGAGAAACTTTTTTACGGTACTTTCGATGTCGATGAGCGTACTTTCTAGTTTATCTAACAGTGAATTAATCCAAAAGGTAACATTTTTACAATCTTCATTTTTGCCAAAAAAGCGTACTCTCCGTTGATAATCTCCAATTTGTGCTTTTTCCATGACAAAGTTTATCGAATGGAAAAGTTCAAGGAGTGGTTTCATAGAACGGTTAATAATGACAACCACTAAAATCATAATGATAATAGAAAAAAGAAGGATAACCAGAGAAGTTAAAAGACCATTTGTTCTGGAGTCTTGTATATCAAAAACCATGCTGACGACACCTAGAACTTCACCTTCTTTGGCTTGGTGGCAACTAAGACAATTAGGAGTATTGCGCTCTTTTGCGATATAAGGCGTAGTAACACGCAGTTTTGCACTAGTCGAGGTTTCTTCACTTTTTTGGTAAGCAACACCACTGTTTAAAACCTGCTTGTCGATGGCATCACGAGGCGCTTCATTGTTAAAGCCTTTACCAAACTGGTTGATAACAGAGTCACTACGAACCACCCAAAGAGATTCTACTCCCTTAGCCGTTCCTATTTTGCCTAGAAAAAACTCTCTTTGCTCCATCGTTCCACTCATCATGTGAGCGGTAAGTCCATCTTGGATGAGGTCTGCGATAATGGCTGCTTTATCCTCTGCCCCTTTCATCCCAAAGTACCGAATGGAGGCAGAAGAAATAGCTAGTAAAAGCATAAAAGAGATAAATATCGTCCCTACAATGACCAAAGAGAGTCTTTTTTGCATGATGTGTCCTTACATGTAAAGTTATTCTACGGTAACACTTTTCGCCAAGTTTCTTGGCATATCGACATCGTTGCCTAATCTGATGGAGATTTCAAGAGCGAGAAGCTGGGTAATGAGCATCATCTCAAAAAATTCACCCATAGGATGCTTATGTTGTTTTGTTTTAATAAAATCATCAGCGAGTTCAAAAGGCTCAGGACTAATGACCAAAAGTGTCGAATCCCTTGCACTAAGCTCTTCCACGTTGCTTTTCATTTTGTCGTAAAGAAGCGTTTTAGGCATTAAAGCGATGGTGAAAAGTTCACTATCGGCGAGGGCAATAGGCCCATGTTTCATCTCTCCTGCTGGATATCCCTCTGCGTGTAGGTAGCTTATCTCTTTAAGTTTCAAAGCACCCTCAAGGGCTAAAGGAAAAAATATATCGCGTCCAATAAAGAAAAATCCATGTCCATGTAAATAGCGTTTAGAGAGACGGTGAAGTTTTTCATGGATGGCTTCATCGACTTTGAGTACCAGTGGGATATGGAGTAGGGCTTCTATCTCACTGCTAAGGATTTCTGGGGTGATACTTTTTTTATGTTGTGCTACAAAAAGTGTTAAAAGCCATAATGTGATGACTTGTGTCGCAAAGGCTTTGGTACTTGCTACCCCTTTTTCGATACCAGCGCGTGTAAGAAGGGTAAAATCAGCGGTACGAACGATAGAAGAGTTATCGACATTACAGATAGCAAGCGTTGTCATACCACTACTTTTTGCCATTTTTAACGCTTCTAGCGTATCTGCTGTTTCGCCACTTTGAGAGATAACGATAAAAAGTGTTCTTTTATCCAAGAGAGGCTGTTTGTAGCGAAATTCACTGGCAATTTCAACATTACAGCGTATTTTTGCTAAACGTTCAAACATATAACTCGCACTCAACGCGGCGTGATAGCTGGTGCCACAAGCGCAAATTTTAATAGCATCAATATCATCAAAACAAAGCGTGTTGAGTTCATCCAAGACAATAGTGTGGTCTTTAATTCTACCCATGATGGCTTCGCCTGCTACTAAAGATTGCTCATAAATTTCTTTTTCCATGAAAAATCTAAAACCATCTTTTTGAGCCAAAATTTTATCTTTGGTCAAAGTTTTAAAGTGTAAAGATTGTGGTTCAAACTCTTTCAAAAGGGTAATGCTTTGATTTTTTACCCAACCATATTGACCATCTTCAAGATAGATAACTTCTTTTGCCCAGCCAATTAAAGGGGCATCTGAAGAGCTAAAATAGACCTCATTTTCATGACTTTTACCGAGGATGAGCGGAACGGCATTTTTAGCAAAAAAGATAACATCAGGCTCTTTTTTACTAATGAGTAAAATAGCATAAGCCCCTTGCAATGAAGCAATGGTCTTTTCAAACGCCACAAATGAAGTTTCCCCAGTTTTGATATATTTTTCAAAAAGATGGACGATAACTTCGGTATCGGTTTGACTTAAAAAGTTAACGCCATCGCGTAAAAGTTCATCTTTGATTTCTTTATAGTTTTCAATAATACCATTGTGGATGACATACGAAAATTCGCCCCAATGAGGATGTGCGTTATTTTCTGTTGGTTTGCCATGCGTTGCCCATCTTGTATGTCCAATGCCTAAACCAAACCCCGTAGACGTAAATTGAGCTGTTTTAGTATCTAAGTTTGTTAGTTTTCCGGTTGCTTTAAAAGAGGCAATTTCACCATCTTTTAATACTGCGATACCAGCAGAATCATAGCCTCGATATTCAAGTTCTTTAAGCC
>JAFLKZ010000081.1:9052-12142 GCA_019162915.1 Campylobacteraceae bacterium | reverse complement strand
GAAAATTGCGCTTCTCTTTAACGCCTATATAACCCACAATTCCGCACATTTATCAGTCCTCTTAGTAAAAATAGTCTAAAATATTCTTCTCATTCTTGCATAAACCGACTGTTTTTTCGATTAAGAGAAGGTTACGCGTTCTGTTTTTAATGGTCTGTATCTTCGCCATGGCAATGTCGATACCATGTTCATCAAAGATACTCATCATATATGCCATCAATCCATTTTGATTTTTTGCATTGATGTGCATCAGCGCATAGGATTTTGAGTGCTCACAATCTATGTCTATCTCGCCTTTAAGGATGATAGGTTTTTTCAGCGTCACTTTTTTGCTCATATCAAAAGAGTTATCAACCAATTCACGAATATAGTCAATATCGCTTTCTTCCACTTTTTCATTGAAGTCTATTTGAAAATATTTTTTATCATCAAAAAGTTTGTAAATATCCATATGAACTAAGTCAAGATAGGAAAGTTTGCCTAAAAGATAGCCGATATTAAAGCTTTTGGTACGAATAACGCGAATGCAAAGGTGTGTGTCATTGGTGATTTTAAAACTATAATCCCCTGTCTCTTCAGCATCTTTAACGATTTGAATAATCTCATGAGACTTTTGTTTCAAAAAGAAGAAGTTTGATTGCACAGAGAGCGTCTTTTTTTGGAGTGATTTGGGAAGGGCTAAAAACTCAGGACTTTTTTTGAGAATATTTTCCCTGCGAAGGCGTTTGGTTGTCTCATCGATAAGCTCTTCTTTATTAAACATCTCCATCGAAAAGTTATAAAACTCTCGTAATAATTTAGCACTAAATCCAGAGTAAATATTGTCATTAACAGCGTTCATATCTGCATAGGTTAAGATGTAGAGTAGTTTAAGAATTTGAGGATGTTGAAGCTTAGAGATAAAGGCAAGGACCACTTTTTCATTATAAATATCTTCCCTAATCGCGGTATTGCTCATAAGCGTGTGGTATTTGATGAGGAGTGAGCCTGTGTTAATCGCTTCTTCAGACAACTGCAATTTACTCGCATAAGCTCTAAAAATCTTTGAACCAAGTTCGCTGTGGTCTCCTTTTCTGCCTTTCCCTATATCGTGGATAAACACCACGAGTTTTATCATGACTCTACCTTCAGGGCAAAGATCATCAAAGAGTGATTTTATAAAAGGGTCTTTGATGTTTTCTAAATGGTAGAGGCAATGCAAACAGTGCGTGTCAACGGGAAATTTATGATAGCCATCAAACTGAGCAAGATGCAAGATATGCTTTAGAGGTTTGATGAGTTGTTGGAGCAAAGATGCATCGTAAAGAAGTGAAAAAATAGTATAAAGATTAGGGTTTAAGAGGAGATTTTTAAATTGTTTATAAGTTTTTTGAGAATTATGTAAAGAGTGTTTTGCGTGTTTAACATAATTAACATAGCTAATATCAAAAGTTGTTTTAGGATTATCAAAGTGCTGTAATTGCTCTAATATCACACCCAGTGAAACGCTAGGTTTTTTAAAAGAGGCGATGACATGATGGTCAATTTGGTAAAGCCCCTTTTCGATACGTCCAAGTCTAAGTTTTGATAAAGATGATAGGTCGCAGAGTATCGGCGCGGTGAGTTTTTTGATAAATATCTTACATGTAACGTCAATAGTCTGCATGGAAGAGAGTGTTTTGGAAGAGAGTTGCATTTGGGCATTTTTCAAAACCTTGTTCTGAAAGCCTAGTTTTTGAGCCACATCAGGGATAAACTCTAAATTAAGAGTGTCTTGTTTTTTCTTAGCACTCAAATGCAAGGCAGAGCGTACACGGTATAAAAACTCAAGTGCGATACGAAATTCTCTAAATTCCTCTTCATTGATAAAATCAGGCACGAGGTCACGTAGCCTCATGTTTCCAAAGAGAATTTTACAAATCCAATAGAGTGTATTTGCATCACGAAGTCCTCCCACACCTTCTTTGATGTTAGGTTCCATGCTCATAGGGTGCTTTTGTCTTCGCTGTGCGTTAGCGTCTAAAATTTGTCCTATGACATTTTTCTTATCCCATTTTTGGATTTTGAGAAGTTCGCGTTCTGTTTCCATCCATAGTAGCTTAGAGCCACAGAGAAAACGCGACTCCATCATGGCCGTTTTAATAGTGAGGTCTTGGTTGCTCGCATCACGGAGTTCTTCTAACTGATGGGTTCGATGTCCTAGTTTCATTCCCGCGTCCCAAGCAAGATAAAGCATCGCTTGGATGAGGGGTTCTATGTTATATCCAGGGACATTTTTATACACAACCATTAAGTCAATGTCTGAGTAAACACAAAGTTCTTCTCTTCCATAACTTCCCATGCCTACGAGGACAATAGGAATGGCATTGGTAAATGGCATATAATTGCCGAAGTGTTTTCGTAATGTATATTTATAAATTATGGTGATAAATTGATCTATTTTTTTAGTATGTTTGACTAAAAAATCTTTGCCTTGATTTTCGACAAATATCTCATTGAGTGAGCCAAGATAGCTTTTAATATGCTCTTTGATAAGCTTAGAAATTTCAAAATCACTGGCATTTTTTTCTATTAAATCTTCTATTAAATCTTCGATTTCCATCACATATCCTCTTGAAAGGTTTGTGATATAATACAAAAAAAGTCCTCCTTTTCAAGCATAAAGAGGGTTTAAATTTTATACAAAAAGGATAGTTATGGTGCAAAAGCCTTATTTAAGAGCATTTCCAGATGAGAAAGGTTATTTTGGTAAATTTGGTGGTGCTTTTTTGCCACCTGTTTTAGTTGAGCAGTTTCGCAAAATTGAAGAGGCGTATTTGACCATTGGTAATTCTCATAATTTTATCATGGAGCTTAGGGATATTCGTAAGCACTATCAAGGTCGCCCAACGCCTGTTTATTATGCTAAGCGATTGACTGAATTTGTTGGCGGAGCGAGGATTTACCTTAAGCGTGAAGATTTAAACCACACAGGAGCCCATAAACTCAACCACTGCATGGGCGAAGCATTGTTAGCGAAATATTTGGGTAAGAAAAAACTTATCGCTGAAACGGGAGCGGGGCAACATGGTGTGGCACTTGCGACCGCTGCGGCGTATTTTGGCTTAGAGT
>JAFLKZ010000081.1:8040-9042 GCA_019162915.1 Campylobacteraceae bacterium | reverse complement strand
ATCCATATGGGAGAAGTAGATATCGCTAAAGAGCATCCTAATGTTGTCAGAATGAGAGTTTTAGGCGCAAAAGTAGTACCTGTAAGTTTTGGGGCTAGAACACTGAAAGAAGCCGTGGACTCAGCTTTTGAAGCGTACCTCGTAGACCCAGAAAACAGTATCTATTGTATCGGCTCCGTTGTAGGGCCACATCCTTTTCCTAAAATGGTCAGAGATTTTCAAAGTGTTGTAGGCCTTGAAGCGAGAGAGCAATTTTTAGAAATGACAGGCAATTTACCTGATAACTTAGTCGCTTGTGTAGGTGGTGGCAGTAATGCGATGGGACTTTTCTCAGCCTTTATCGAAGACCCTTGCGAGATGTATGGCGTTGAACCTGGAGGAACTGGTACCAAACTAGGCGAACATGCGGCAAGTTTGACGTATGGAACGGAGGGAATCTTACATGGTTTTAACTCCATCATGCTCAAAAATGACAAAGGAGAACCAGCTGCGGTTCACTCCATCGCCAGTGGACTAGACTATCCATCTGTTGGCCCAGAACACGCGTATCTTAACTCCATTTCAAGAACTAAAGTGGGCATCGCCAATGATAAAGAAACCATCCAAGCCTTTTATGATTTATCACATTATGAGGGAATTATCCCTGCTTTAGAGAGTGCTCATGCTATCGCATTTGCGATGAAGCTTGCTAAAGAAAAACCGTATGAGTCTATTTTGGTAAATTTAAGCGGTCGTGGCGATAAAGATATTGATTTTGTAGTGGCAAATTATAAGCCTGAGGATTATTTGTAAAACTTTAAGAAGAGGCTACCCAAAGCCTCTTCATACATAAAATCTTTACATGTAAAGATTTTATTCGTGCTAGAATCAAGTTCACCTTTTATTATTTTTTAGTATTAAAACTCTCTTTGAGTTCTTTGAGCTCATGTAAACTCTTCTCATTTTTATCAATAATCTCATCTACCATAAGTCCAAGCATTATTGTTTTGTAAAGGTTTGGAC
>JAFLKZ010000081.1:267-8030 GCA_019162915.1 Campylobacteraceae bacterium | reverse complement strand
AATGTGGTTCTATTAATTCCCAAGTATCCTGCAATATCTCTTTTGTTCATAAAGCCTGCCTTTTTCAAAACAGATTACAAACGAGGTAATAAAAAAACAACTGTCCAAATAATAGACATATTTAAATCATTTTGTCTATTATTTAAACACTTTCAAAATAGAATGTTGCTATATTAAACAAAAATTAGCAAAAGTGTGGAAATATGCCAAAAGAAAATAAACCTAAAAAAGATTCAAACAAAAATTTACATAATGCCAAAAAAGGTAAAAATGATGAATTTTATACTCAATTAGAAGATATAGGGCGAGAACTCAATCACTATAAAGAACACTTCAAAAATAAGGTTGTTTATTGTAATTGTGATGACCCGAGAGTTAGCAATTTTTTTCATTATTTTTCTTACAATTTTGAAAAACTAAGACTGAAAAAACTCATCACCACATGCTACAAAAACCAAAGCAGAGATTTGTTTAGCAATAACCAATCCGATAAAGCGATATGGTTAGAATATGCTGGCGACAAAAACAATGACAAAGTGCCAAATCCTGAAGAGATAGGCGTTCATGAGCTTCAAGGTGATGGTGATTTTAGAAGTAAAGAAGGCATTGAGCTTTTAAAAAAAGCTGATATTATCGTAACAAATCCGCCTTTTTCATTATTTAGGGAGTATGTTGCTCAACTTGTAGAGTATGACAAAAAATTTATTATCGTCGGGCATCAAAATGCAATAACCTATAAAGAAATTTTCAAGTTAATAAAAGAAAACAAACTTTGGCTAGGATATGGTTTTAAGGGTGGTGCGGGACATTTCATTAATACCAAATATGAAGATTATGCAACAGCAAGTGACCACAAAGAAGGAATGATAAGAGTTTCAGGTGTTGTTTGGTTCACAAATTTGGAAATTAAAAAACGACATGAAGATTTGATGCTTTATAAAAGCTATACTCCAGAAGAATATCCAAGTTATGATAATTATGATGCAATTAATGTAAATAAGACCAAAGATATTCCATCTGATTTTGATTGTGTAATGGGCGTACCTATAACATTTTTGGATAAATATAATCCAAAGCAGTTTGAGATTTTAGGCATGTCAGCATCAGCTGGCTATAGTGAAGATGTTGTTGGTATTCCATTTTTAGGTAATAAAGATGCAAGACCTTTAATAAATGGCAAAAATACTTATGCAAGAGTGTTTATTAAAAATAGGAAATTAGAAGTATGAAAATTGAACTTAAAGAGATAACCATACGAGAACTCACAAACGGTTACAATGATAATGAAGAAGACGGAGTTGTTGGATTTGGTGGAAAGCTTGATATACGACCTCCGTATCAGCGAGAATTTGTTTATAAAGATAAACAACGAGAAGCGGTGATAGATACCGTAACGAAGGCTTTTCCGCTTAATGTAATGTACTGGGCGGAAAAAATTGATGGTAGTTATGAGGTGATAGATGGGCAACAAAGAACCATATCCATAGCTCAATATATTAATGGAGATTTTGCCTACATGATGCGGTATTTTCACAACTTACAAAATGATGAGCAAAGCCAAATTCTAGACTATAAATTGATGGTTTATTTTTGCAGTGGAACCGATAGTGAAAAATTGGAGTGGTTTAAGACTATCAATATTGCAGGGGAAGAACTCAGTGAGCAAGAGTTACGAAATGCTGTGTATAGTGGCTCTTGGGTAACCGAAGCAAAAAAGTATTTTAGTAAAAATGGCTGTGTGGCATACAGTATGGCAAATCACTATATGAGTGGTGCGGTCAATCGGCAAGATTATTTGGAGACTGCTATTGAATGGATTGCTTCAAAAAGTAGCACTACACTCGAAAACTATATGGCGACTCATCAACACGATACAAATGCCAATGAACTTTGGTTGTATTTTAAAAGTGTTATCGACTGGGTAAGTGCGGTATTTCCAAAATATCGTAAAGAGATGAAAGGGATAGAATGGGGTATTTTGTACAATGAATTCAAAGATGATAAAACTTTAGACCCAAAAACGCTAGAAGCCAAAATATCAGCCCTTATGCAAGATGAGGATATTAATAGCAAAAAAGGGATATATGAGTATTTGCTAACAGGCAAGGAGAAATATCTCAATATAAGAGCTTTTACCGATAAAATGAAACGAGAAGCTTTTGAGAGACAAAAAGGGAAATGTTTCGCGTGTGAAAAAAATAAAAGTGAAAAAATTCATTATGAGCTAAACGAGATGGAAGCTGACCATATAACGCCTTGGCATGAGGGTGGAAAAACTGAGCCAAATAATTGTCAAATGTTATGTAAATTGCATAATCGAATGAAGTCAGGAAAATAATGAGTCTTAATTTGTTGATTTTTCAAAATAAAAGGGTCCGAGCTAAACTTTTAACTTTTTGTAAAACCTTCATGAAGAGGCTTTGAGTGGCCTCTTTCTTTGATAAGTTCTTTACATGTAAAGAACTTATAGTGCCTAATCTACAAGCACGATTCCCATTGATTCGAGTAGAAACAGTGCTTCAAATCGTCTGAAAATTGCTCCTTTAAGATGATTTAACCGTATATCGATCATCGTGTTTTGCGCGTCAAAAAAGTTAGCTTCTTCTAAATGGGTATTATTGAATAATGATCCCTTCAAATTACTTCCCGTAAAATCGGCTTTTTTCAGTATTGCATTGCGAAAATCGACCTCTTTGACTCGGCACTCTTTTATGATAATTCCCTCTAAGCTTAAACCGAAAAAGTTGCCATCATCGATAATGCAATCACGAAAGTGCAGTGGCTCAGCATTAAGTAGACTGTGCCAATCTGCTTTTGTCCAATCAATCCCGACCATTTTGCACGCTGTAAACTTAACATCGCTCATTTTAGTGTTAGTGAATTTTGCCAGACTTAGGTTGCAATTTTCAAAACGGCATTCGGTAAATTTACAGGAGGAGAAAAAAGTTTCACTAAAATCACACGAAACAAAGGTACAGTCATCAAACTCCGCTTTGGTGATTTTTAAACCATGCAGATTCACTCCTTTAAAGTTTTCTGCAAATACATCCATATTATCAGTCATACATTCTAGTGTCATGGTAATGTCTTTTAATAACTCATAGACCCCGCATTAAGCAAGCCAATGGAAATAGACATAAAAGCCATTAGCGCTCCCACGGCAATATCACCATTGTTGATATGCTTTTCAACAGAGAATCTTCCACCCAAACGTGTCATTCCAAAGGCAAAAAGAAGCTGAACAAACATTGCTACACCTGCCCAAGTCACAAAGTCTAAGTATGAGATAGAGTTTGTAAGTGCACTGTAAAGAGGGATACAAAGCCCTAAAACTGCACCACCAAATCCAAGTGCGGAGGCTGTGTTGTTGTCGCTGAAAATCATTTGATAATCATCATAAGGGGTGACTTTGGCATAAAGAAAGAAAAATAGAGCAACGATTGTTATAGAAGTTAAGAAGAAGAGTCCAAAAGAGAGAAAATAGTTAAGAAACATGTGATAGCCTTTTTTTCGAATTATACCCAAAGATATAAAATACTTTAACCTCTCTTTATAAAAAAAGTTGCTAGAATCCTGCTTTATTTTAAATGATGAAAGTAGCTGATGAATCTTATCGATAAATTAGAAAGCAATCAACGATTAAGTTTAGAAGATGGTGTAGCACTCTATGAGCTTGACCTCTTTACGCTTGGTCATTATGCTTCTCAAAGGCGCAGAGCACGCCACGGAAATAAAGCTTTTTTTAATATCAACCGTCATATTAACCCCACTAATATCTGCAAAGATATCTGCAAGTTTTGTGCGTTTAGCGCTAATCGTAAAAATCCAAATCCTTACACCTTGAGTCATGAAACTATTTTAGAGACTGTTAAAAACTCTGTTCAAAATGGCATTACAGAAGTTCATATCGTCTCCGCACACAATCCTGATACAGGGCTAGAATGGTATTTGGAGATTTTTTCAAAAGTTAAACAAGCATTTCCCCATTTACATGTAAAGGCTTTAACCGCAGCAGAAATTAATTTTTTAAGTGAACAATATGGTCAAAGTGTTGAGACCATTATCGATAAAATGGTTGCTTATGGTGTTGATTCTATGCCTGGAGGCGGTGCTGAAATCTTTGCTGAAAAAGTGCGAGATTATATCTGCAAAGGTAAAGTAAGCTCACAACAATGGCTAGATATCCATGAAGCATGGCATAAAAGAGGCAAACAATCTAATGCCACCATGTTGTTTGGTCATGTAGAAAAAAGAGAAGATAGAATCGACCACATGCTGAGACTTCGAGATTTGCAAGATAAAACAGGAGGCTTCAATGCTTTCATTCCTCTTGTGTACCAACGTGAAAATAACTATTTACATGTAGAGGACTTTTTAAGTTCTACGGAAATTTTAAAAACCTATGCGATTAGCCGTTTGATGCTCGATAACATCGGTCATATCAAAGCTTACTGGGCAACATCGACAATTAACTTGGCATTGGTGGCACTTGAATATGGGGCTGATGACTTAGATGGAACCATCGAAGCGGAAGCCATTCAATCAGCCGCAGGTGCTTCAAGTGCGCATGGATTGAAAATAGAGACATTTTTAGAACTTATAGAAACAAGTGGTTTTACCCCAGTACAACGCGATAGTTTATACAATGAATTAAAAACTTACTAAAAGGATTACACTTTGGATTTTTTCAAACTTGAAAAAAACGGTACCAATGTTAAAACGGAGCTTATGGCTGGGTTGACGACATTTTTGACTATGATGTATATTGTGCCTGTGAATGCCATTATTATGAGCAAAACAGGTATGCCAATGGAAGCGTTAATTACAGCAACTGCTTTAATTACTATCTTCTCCACCATTGTAAATGGTCTTTGGGCAAATACGCCAATCGCGATGAGCGTAGGTATGGGGCTTAATGCGTACTTTACTTTTGGTTTAGTACTTGGCATGAAAGTGCCTTGGCAAACGGCTTTGGGTGTTGTTTTTGTGTCTGGACTTTTGTTCTTAATCCTCTCTTTAACCCCACTTCGCGTATGGATTATGCGTAGTATCTCTATGGATTTAAGACGCGCTATTAGTGCGGGTATTGGTTCATTTATCGCATTTATCGGTTTGAAAAGTATGGGAATGGTTGTGGCAAATCCTGCTGTTTTAGTGGGTGTTGGTAACTTTAAAGACCCAAATGTACTTTTGGGTGTTGTCGGCTTGATCTTGGTATTTGCATTTTATGCGTGGAAAGTTAAAGGGGCGTTTATTGTAGCAGTTCTTTTAACCGCACTGATTGCTTGGGTTGTGGGCATTGCTCCTTATCCAACTTCATTTTTCTCTATGCCCGCATCCATCAGTCCTATTGCATTAGAACTTGATATTATGTCTGCTTTGACCTTAGCACTTTTCCCTGTGGTTATCACTTTTTTAATTACTGATTTATTTGATTCACTAGGAACACTTGCAGGCGTTGGATATCGTGCGGGTCTTTTCAAAGAAGATGGCAAAGAACTTCAAAAAACTCTTGAAGTAGATGCAGCCGCTACAACTTGTGGTGCTTTATTTGGTGTTTCTACGACAACCGCTTTTATTGAAAGTGCCGCGGGTGTTGAAGAGGGTGGAAGAACAGGCTTGACAGCGGTTACTACAGGACTTTTATTTATTTTAACACTTTTCATGATGCCTTTGTTCAAAGCTATCCCTGAAAATGCGATATATCCTGTTTTAGTAATGGTTGGTGTGTTGATGTTTAGTGAGCTTTCTCATATTAACTTTAAAGATACGGCTGTGGCTGTTTCGACATTTATGATTGTTATTATGATGCCTTTAACATTTTCGATTACCAATGGTTTGGCGTTTGGTTTGATTTCTTATCTTATTATCAAACTGATTAAAAAAGAGTTCAAAGACATTAATTTTGGCATTGTGTTTCTCACCGTGGTTAGTTTAATCGTATTTATCGTTCAATAAAGGAAAAAAATTGCGTTATTACAGTTATGAAGAATTTAAAATAGATGTCAATAAATTGGCAAAAGAGATTAAACCGTATGCGCCTGATGTTATATTGGCCGTTGCACGTGGTGGTATGACACTAGGACATTTTTTGGCGGAAGCATTAGAGCTTAGAGCTTTGTATTCGATTAACTCGATTCATTATGAAGAGACACGAAAACTTGATACGATTAATATCTTCAATATTCCCGATTTGAGTACAGCTAAAAGAGTGATTATTGTAGATGACATCATCGATAGTGGCGAGACAATGATCGAGATTCAAAGAGTTTTAGGTGAAAAATACCCCGACGTTGAATTTAAAATAGCTTCTGTTTTTTATAAAGAAAAGGCATTAATACGCCCTGACTTTGCAGCGCGCGAAGCGACAGAATGGATTGAGTTTTTCTGGGATTTCCAGATTGACAAATACAAGTAAAACGGAGAGACGAAAGTCTCCTCCCTTTACTTATTTAAAAAAATATCAACTTTCTATTATCTATGCCTGCACGATTTTAACACTTTGCACACTTTATGCGGTACAACCAATTCAACCACTTTTTGAAAAAGAGTTTAACCTTAGCTGTTTTGAAGCCGTTATCTTTACGACTGTTATTATGCTCCCTCTTGGGTTTGCACCTATTTTTTATGGGTATATTTTAGAAACCTTCTCTTCGAAGAAATTTTTGAAAAATGCCGTGTTATTACTAGGGTTATTAGAAATCGCTTTTGCGATGAGTGATACTTATCCGCTATTGCTTGGTATTCGAGCCCTTCAAGGCATTCTTATACCTGCTGTTTTAACTTCTTTAATGAGTTACATTAGTTTTATTACGCCTAAAGATAAAGTTCAAGAAGCGATAGGTTACTACATTGGAGCGACTATCTTTGGCGGATTTATTGGAAGGCTTCTCTCTGGTGTATTGAGTGATTTTTTTGGATGGAGACTCTTTTTTGTTCTTTTAGGGGTAGCCCTTATCGGGATGTTTTGGTGTTTAGAGTATCTAAGCGAAGAGGTAAAAGTGGACTTTGTAAAGCCCAAGTTATCCCAAGTGATGGATGTTTTAAAGAATAAAACATTTTTCAATATCTATGTCATGATGTTTTTTATCTTTTTTGTTTTTCAAGCATTGCTTAATTTTCTCCCCTTTCAATTAAAAACATTCAGTAGTACGATGGGCTTTGGCAAAGTAGGGTTGATGTATGCTGGTTATATCATTGGTTTTATTATCTCTATTCGTATTTTATCGTTGATACGTTTTTTTGGGAGCGAAACTAAGACCATCATTATAGGTATTGTCATTTATGTCATAGGACTGCAAATTTTTTATATAAACGATTATATGGTGATGTTTGGAGGAATGTTTGTTTTTTGTGCAGGTTTTTTTATTATTCACTCCGTTGCTTCGGGGTTGATTAGTAAACTTGCTCACGAAAAACGGGCTATTTCCAATGGTCTTTACCTCTCTTTTTATTATGCAGGAGGAACATTTGGCACTTTTGCCCCAGGTGTTTTCTTTGAGTATTTAGGTTGGAAAATTTTTGTAGCTCTTCTCTCTTTGGTTATTTTAATCACTTTCTTTTTTGCCTATCAGTTACAAAAACAACTTTCGAATACAGCCAAAAGAAGTCTAATGGAAGAAAAGATATAATTCAAAGTTTTCTATTGTGCGCTAAGTGTTAATTTTTTCAAAAAATATCAAAGAATGAGTATATGAATTCACAGATTAGTTTTTCAGAAGTGCCCAGTTACAGTGTTGTGCGATTGAAAAAAATTCATGACT
>JAFLKZ010000081.1:0-257 GCA_019162915.1 Campylobacteraceae bacterium | reverse complement strand
AGTGAGTGTTGATTTGGAAATATCTGAAGATATAGAAACTTTTATGGTCGCTAAACAAGATGATAAAATCGTTGCTTGTGGTGGAATTAGTGGAAATGTACTCAAAAACATTGCTATTGACGAGTCTTTGCAAGGCGAGGGTTTAGCGCTTAGTTTGATGAGTGAGCTTTTAAAAATGGCTTTTAGACTCAAGCGGAGTGACTTATTTTTATTTACAAAGCCAATATATCAAGAAGTTTTTGAAGCCTGTGGTTTTA
>JAFLKZ010000194.1:28494-32483 GCA_019162915.1 Campylobacteraceae bacterium | reverse complement strand
ACTTTTCTAGTCCAACACTTTGCGAAACAACAAGTGCGATGATAATGAACGATAATGTTGAAGATTCTTTTAAAACGATCGTGTCATTATTGACTTTACATGTAAGTTCAAGCGTAGAGTCGATGATGATGGGATAGTCTTGGTAAATCATGTTTTGCTCAAAAGAATCAGCATTTTTAATGTCAAGTTTTTGCAGTGATTTTACTATCTCTTCACGGGGATAGTTTATAAAAGTGATGACATTAAATTGCGTATAGACGATGTAGGATTCTCTATATTCGGAATAAAAAGCTTTTTCAATTCCTTTTTTTAAAGAGCAATCAAGTTTTTTTTCAACCTCATGTCGAACAAGTGGTTTTGGCAATGAAATAGAGATGAGTGAGAGTGTTTGATGCATTTGTTACTCCTATGCTAAAAGAGATAAAAAGATAGTATAACATACCAATCATACGAAAATGTTACAAATTTGTTAACATACTCACTGTATAATAAACAAAAATTTAGTCATAGGATATGCATGCGCTTGTTTTGGATAGGAATGATGGTTTGTGGCGTTGTGAATGCGTTATTTGCGCAGACAATGGATACAGATTCTCTGTTGGGAAAGATGGGAAACTCTTTTACATGTAAGAAGCTTGATGCGACTCAAATATTGAGTCTTGAAGAGGTTGTCATGGTGGCACTGTGCAACAATCCCCAAACAATTATTGCTTGGCAAAGCTCACTTTATCAAGCCGCTTTAGTGGGGGTGAGTGAATCTTCTTTTTATCCTTCTTTGAGTGCCAATGGTTCGGCATTAAAAAGTGAGAGAAGTGACACATCAAATGCCAATGAAGCAAATATAGATATGACGCTTTCGTATCTTTTATACGATTTTGGTAAACGGGAAGCCTCGTTAGAAAACGCCAAACAACTTTTACGTGCCACCTCATTTTCAAAAGACAATACGGTACAAATCGTTTTTCTCTCTGCCATCCAAGCCTACTATGGACTTTTTGGGGCAAATGCATCGCTTGAAGCAGCTAGGGAAGCAGAGATATTTGCTAAAGAGAGTTTAAATGCGGCTAAGACGCGCTACAACATAGGTACGGCAACACCCTCAGATACGCTTCAAGCCCAAACTGCCTATTCACAAGCCGTTCTCAATCGCATTAAAGCTCAAGGTGGCGTGAAAAATGCACAAGGAACGCTTGCAAGTGTTTTAGGTGCATCTCCCGATACTGTGCTAGTGCTAGTTTCCCCAACGCTTCAAATACCCTCTGAAGTTTTTGAGAGCAATATAAAAATATTGATGGATGAAGCACTTAAGGCAAGGCCTGATTTAATGGAAGCACAAGCTAAAATTAAAGCGTATAGAGCCAATATAGAAGCCGAAAAAGCAGAAGATAATCCCTCCATTTCACTCTCAGCTAAGAGTGGTCACTACGATTCGTCAGTGTTGGATGATTATCGTAAGTCAAGTATTGGTTTATATGTGAGTGTTCCACTTTTTAATGGGTATAACACTAAATACAAAGTTCAAGCTGCCAAAGAGCAGTTAAGACTCTCTCAAGCTGAGTATGAAAAACTCTCGCAAGATGCTTCTTTGGAAGTGTATCAAACCTATCAAACACTTTTTAGTGAAACAGGAGCTGTTCGTGCGAGCGCTGATTTGGTCGCGAGTGCTCAAGCTTCGTATCAACTCTCGATGGGGCGTTATAAAGCAGGCGTTGGGACGGTTTTGGATTTACTTAATACCCAAAGTGCCCTCGCTAGTGCGCAACAACAACATGTCCAATCACTTTATAATTGGTACATCACCAAAGCCAACCTCGCAAAAGCTATGGGCGAGCTTAATTTTTCAACACTTAAAGGAGAGCAATAATGCTAAAAAAAGTTTTCAATAAATGGACAATGCTCATTCTTTTTCTAGGAATAGTGATCGCTGGATATATGCTATGGAAAAAAAATCAACAACTTCCTCCCGAAGCTAAATATACTTTGCAAAGCATTGAAATGGGAGATATTACCCAAAGTGTTTCTGCCAATGGAACGCTGAATCCTTTGGTCCTTGTAACGGTTGGAACACAAATTTCAGGTCGTGTGACTAACTTATATGTTGATTTTAATGATCGCGTTAAAGAAGGACAGGTTTTGGCACAACTCGATCGCTCTTTACTAGACGCACAAGCGGCACAAAGTGAAGCCAATGTTAAAAGTGCACAGGCATCATTGGAGCTTGCTATTGCCAACAATAAACGGTCCCGTGAGCTTTTTGCAAAAGAGTATATTTCTAAACAAGAATTAGATGCTTCAACGCAATCTCTTAAAGCTGGGTATGCGGCTCTTGATTTGGCAAAAGCACAACGCCTAAAAGACCAAACCAATCAAGATTATAGCATCATCAAATCACCTGTTTCAGGTGTGGTTATAGACCGCCAAATTGATGTTGGTCAAACCGTTGCTGCGAGCTTGCAAGCACCTATACTGTTTAAAATCGCACAAGACTTGCGCCAAATGCAAATCGACTCAAGTTTTGCAGAAGCTGACATTGGTCGTATCAAAGTAGGGCAAGCGGTTAATTTTGCCGTAGATGCCTTCCCCAATCGCGCTTTTCAAGGAGTCGTAAAACAAGTACGTCTTAATGCGGTGACGACACAAAATGTCGTGACTTATGATGTCGTTGTTACGGTTGAAAATCCTGATGAGATTTTAGCGCCTGGGATGACTGCTTATGTTAATGTTGTGATTGCTGATAAAAAGGCTATTCCACTTGTTCCCAATGCTGCTTTGCGCTATAAACCAACGAAAACTCCTACCAAAGAGACGCAAGAGGCGATGAAGCCAAATGGACAAGGTAAACCTAAGGGAAAAAGTGAAAATAAAGATGGTAATTTTGGAACGGTTTATGTCCTTAAAGAGGGCGTTCCCACAGCTGTTAAAGTTCAACTAGGCATCACGGATAATCGCTTTACTGAGATTTTATCTGATGCTCTTGCGGTAGGGGATAAAATCATCGTTGATGAAAATAAAGATACAAGTGCCAAATCAGGATTTAGTGGGCACGGAGCAAAGTTATTTTAATGCAAAATATTATTGAAATCCAAAATCTGACAAAAAACTATCATACTGAGGCAGGTGAAGTTGAAGTGCTTAAAGGAATCGACATTACGATTCAAAGCGGCGAATTTGTAGCTATCATGGGACCATCGGGGTCTGGTAAATCAACTTTTATGAATATCTTAGGGTGTTTGGATAAGGCAAGTTCGGGAGTCTATATCCTCAATGGTAATGATACGAATGAGCTTAATAAAGATGCTCTAGCACAACTTCGCAACCATGTCATAGGATTTGTCTTTCAAGGATTTAATCTTTTAGCGCGTAAAACATTGATTGATAATGTGGCTTTGCCCTTAGTGTACGCGGGATGGGATACTAAAACGCGTCGCGCTAAGGCAAAAGAGGTCTTAAAAAGCGTTGGACTAGAAGCTTTTGGAGCTTACTTTCCTAGCCATATTTCAGGGGGACAGCAACAAAGAGTTGCTATTGCTAGAGCGTTAGTGAATTCTCCTAAACTCATTTTAGCGGATGAACCAACGGGCAATTTAGATACACAAACCAGTCAAGAAATCATGCAACTTTTTTGTGACTTGAATGAAAAAGAGGGTATCACCATTGTTTTAGTAACCCATGAACGTGATGTTGCAAATTATGCGAAACGACTGATTAATTTTGTAGATGGTAAAATCCAACATGATGGTCCCACACACCATGAGGGAGAAAACGCATGAGTATAGCGATGTTACTCGAAGCATGGAGTGCCATGGGTGCGAATAAACTTCGAACTTTTCTTACCATGCTTGGTATGGTTATCGGCGTAGGTGCGGTTATCTTGATGTCTTCCATCGGTGAGGGAACGCAAGCTAAGGTGAAAGAGTCCATTGCTTCGATGGGAAGTAACCTTTTTATTATTTTAGCAGGTTCTTCTACATCGGGGGGTGCTAGGATGG
>JAFLKZ010000194.1:1460-28484 GCA_019162915.1 Campylobacteraceae bacterium | reverse complement strand
CTTTCTTCTATTGCAGCTGCTGCTCCCGTAGCATCAGGCACGGCACAAATAGTGTATCAATCTGCTAACTGGAATGTGCAAATCATTGGTACAACACCGCAATATCTTCAGGTGCGTGATTGGGTGTTGGAAAGTGGTTTTGGATTTGGTGACTCGGATGTAAGAGGCTCGACAAGGGTTGCCATCTTGGGTCAAACAGTCGTCAAAAATCTTTTTGGCGATGAAAATCCTGTAGGGAAAACCATCCGCATCAAGCAAAGTCCCTATCTTGTCGTGGGAGTACTAGGCGCTAAAGGTCAAAGTTTAGATGGTAGAGATCAAGACGATACTGTTTTAGTCCCTGTTAGCACGGCGCAAACGAAGCTTTTTGGAAGTCAGTTTAAAGGAACGGTTCGTTTTATCATGGTAGAAGCAAGCTCCGAAGAAGTGATGCCCAAAGCTGAAAAAGAGATGGTACAACTTTTGAGGCAACGCCACAAACTTCGAGAGAGTGCTGAGGATGACTTTAGTATTCGCAACCTCACTGCTTTGGCTAACACCGCAGCGGAGACAACCAAAGCGATGTCTTTAATGCTTGCCGCCATTGCTTCGATTTCATTACTCGTGGGGGGCATTGGCATTATGAATATCATGTTGGTTTCTGTGACGGAGAGAACAAGGGAGATTGGTATTCGTATTGCTATTGGTGCAAGGCAGAGAGAAATTTTAGTACAGTTTTTACTTGAAGCATTGATGATTTCTATTATTGGATGTTTGATTGGAGTTGGTCTTGGTGTGGGAGGAGCGATGGTGGCGGAGAAATTCTTGCCTATTAAAGCACTTGTTACACAAAATTCAATTATTATCTCTTTTCTAGTTGCTACGGGGGTAGGTGTCTTTTTTGGATTTTATCCTGCCTATAAAGCTTCCAAATTAGAGCCAATAGAAGCACTTCGCTACCAATAATGCGTTATAATGGCTAAAAATTTATAGGATTTTAAAATGAAACTACTTTTAATCGGTGCTGGAAATATGGGCGGAGCAATGCTTCAAGGCTTACATGTAAAGGATATTACCGTTGTTGAGCGTCAGATTTTTAGAGCTCAGATATTACAAGAGCGTTATCCTTCGATTAAAATTGTACAAGAAATTCCTTCTTTAGAGGGCTATACCGTTATCGTAGCCATCAAGCCACAATCTTTTGGAACACTTCAAACCACAGGTTGCGCAAACGGTGTTATCTCTGTCATGGCAGGGATAACGTTAGAAAAATTAAGACTAGGTATCGCTTCAAAACACTATATTCGCTCCATGCCCAATATGGCTGCTATGGTCTGTAAATCTGCTACTTCTGTGTGTGGTGATAGCGCTTTTAAAGATATTGCTATGGATCTTCTTAGTACGATAGGTAAGTGCTTTTGGCTAGAGAGTGAAAAAGAGCTTGATATCGCCTCAGGACTTGCAGGCTCATCTCCTGCTTGGATGGCACTTGTAGCAGAAGCATTAAGTGATGGTGCAGTCAATCTAGGGATGAAAAGGGTTGTCACGTATCAATATATCGCAGCGTTATTTGAGGGAATGGGGGAAGTGCTTAAGAATGAACATCCTGCCATTTTAAAAGACAAAGTGATGTCCCCCGCTGGAACAACGGCTGCTGGTTATGCAAAATTAGAAGAAGGACGGGTAAGAGATAGTTTTATCAAAGCGATGGAAGCCTCTTATGAGCGAGCTAAAAGTCTCTCGTAAGAGAGAACCTAAGCTCTTTTTTTCGTACTTTTTAAGTGTATAATTTTTGCTTTTGCAGGAGGCCTTGTTCCTGTTACATCGGGCATAACATCATCAAAGATAACTTTAATGTCTTTCCATCGGTGTTCTGAGTTAAGCATTACAACTAAGATATCTTTACCATCTTTTTTGGCTCTCGCAATGAGGCAAGGGCCAGCTTTTTGGGTATAACCTGTTTTAATTCCCACCGCGTATTTATAATTATTAAGAAGTCTATTGTGCGTGTATGCGGCATAATTTCTTTTGGTGTTAATGGCTTTAAAATCATATCGTTTTAACTGCGCCATTTCATTAAAAGCATTGCTTTTGATAGCATATTCACTAAGAGTAAGAAGATCAAGGGCCGTGGAATAATGGTTCCCTATATCAAAGCCACATGGATTGGTAAAGTTTGTATTTTTCATTCCAATTTTTTTTGCTTTTTGATTCATTTCTCTGACAAATTTATCGACATCACCATCGCCAAGATAAACACCAATACTCATCGCCGCATCATTAGCAGACATGACCATCGCAGCTTTCACCAAATCTTTGAGATAAAATTTTTCACCTACTCTAAGGCCTGCTTTAGTTGGTTCTACTTGTATCATTTCTTTGGTTATGGTCACGATGTTATTCATTTTTCCACTCTCTAGCGCAAGTGTGGCAGTCATGATTTTAGTAAGACTAGCGGGTTCTATTATTTTTTGTTCATCTTTTGCAAAAATAAGTTGTTTAGTGTTAAGGTCTTTTGCGATGATAGAATCTACATTTTTTTTAATTCTATCGGAAGTTTCTTTGTCAAGATAACTTGCAAACAGTGAGTTTGTAAATAAACATGCGCCAAAGAGAAGCGCTAAAAATTTATGGGACATATTTCTCTTTTATGATGATTTCCACTATTTTATATAAATATTCTTAAAACTTTCCTTTTGAAAATGCCTATTTTAGGAACTTTTGAAAGGGATGCTCACTTTTTAATCATTTATCGTTATATCTATTAAGGTTATATCGGTATAATTTTGCAAAAGTATTTACTTAGGAGATAGCGTTATATACTTAAACTATATAAGGAATAGTATGAATAAGGAACTGCCCTCTAGTATGATGAGTTTTGATAAGCCTGTATTACTAGAAAAGCGTATTAAACTTTTAGAAGCGATTTTGGATTGTGGGTCGATTACGAGTGCGGCAAAAAGAGTAGGCATAAGTTATAAAGCTGCTTGGGAAGCTGTAGATTTGATGAACAACCTTTCTTCTAAGGCTTTGGTTGTACGCATAACAGGAGGGAGTGGAGGAGGTGGAACAACTTTAACGCCATTTGGAGAAGAGATGGTTAAAAACTACTATATTCTTAAGCGAGAGTATGAAAGATTTTTAAAAACGCTCTCCAATATTTCTGATTTTGAATTAGAAAGTATTAAAAACTTACAAAGGATTGCGATGCAAATTAGTGCTAGAAATCAACTGATGGGCAAAGTCGGTGAGATTAAAAAGGCTAAAGTCAATGCTGAGGTAAGTATTGTGCTTAAAAGTGGGGTAATTCTTGTTTCGACTATTACAAATAGTGCTGTAGAAGAATTAGGGCTTGAAGTAGGGAATGAGGTTGTTGGCATTATCAAGGCTTCATCAGTCTTGCTTACCACGACACTCGATATCGCAACGAGTGCTCGTAATAAGCTTGTGGGTGTTATTACAGACATCAAAATAGGAGAGATTAACTCTCAAGTGAGTATTGATGTAGGCAATAATGATGTAGTAGTTTCCACGATTACCACAGAATCTATTCAAAAGTTGAGTTTACATGTAGGTACTAAAGTCTGTGCGATGATCAAATCAAGCAGTATTATCATCGGGAAATAAGGAGAAAAAATGTTGAGATTATGGATAGCCAGTGCGCTTTTAAGTGTTTCTTTAGTTGCAGGTGAAATCAGTGTCGCAGTAGCTGCCAATTTGAGTGATGTTATAGAAGTATGTAAAGCAGAATTTGCCAAAACAAATCCTAACACCAAGGTCAATACGGTTTTGGGAGCAAGCGGAAAGTTTGCCACACAAATCAAAGCAGGAGCTCCCTTTGATGTCTTTTTAAGTGCGGATATGAAATTTCCTCAAGCACTTTATGATGAGAAGTTTGCCCTCACCAAGCCAGTTATTTACGCCAGTGGCGCTTTGGCGATGATGAGCACTAGAGGGCTAGATTTGGGCAAAGGCATTAGCATTATTACCGATGCAAAGGTTGAAAAAATCGCTCTTGCGAACCCTAAAACGGCACCCTATGGTACAGCGTCAATTGAAGCATTTAAAAATGCAGGCGTGTTTGAAAAAGTAGAATCAAAACTCGTTTATGGTGAGAGCATCTCTCAAGCCGTTCAGTTTGCAACGACTGCCGCGGATGTAGGTTTTGTGCACAAATCAGCTTTTTACAGTGAAAATATGAAACGCTACATTGAGGGCAAAGACTGGGTTGATCTTGATACTAAACTTTATACGCCTATTGCACAAGGAATTGTCCTTTTGAAACAAGCTAAAAACAATGCTGAAGCTAAGGCATTTTATGATTTTGTTTTAAGTGTAAAAGCAAAACAAATCTTTAAAAATTATGGCTATTTAGTCCATGAATAGACTGAATGTTATTGTAACAGACATTGTGGGTGAACAAAATCTGCATATTATCAGCTTTGATTTTCAAGGAACTAGCCTCAGTATGATGGGGCTTGACCTTCCTTTGGGTTTACATGTAGGCTCATCCGTCGTTTTGGGGGCAAAGCCATCACACATTGCTATTGCTAAAAATTTTCATGGAGAGTTAAGCTATTCTAATCAACTTGAAGCCACCATCGAGAGTGTTGAAAATGGAAAATTGCTCAGTAGTTTAATCTTACATGTAAAAGATACTACCCTTCAAAGTTTCATTACATGTAAATCTTCCCAAAGGATGAATTTGCAAGTGGGGGATGCGGTGAAATTGCTTATTAAAGCGAGTGAATTGTTTGTGTTGGAGGTCAATGATGCTTGAAGTTTTAAAGACACTTGAGTTTACTCCTTTTTTACTCTCTTTTAAACTAGCCGCCATTGTTACGCTTATTTTATTTGGAATAAGCCTTTTTTTAGCATGGCATCTTTCTCAAACGACTTCAAAATGGAAGCCTATTTTAGAAGCTATTAGCGCACTTCCTATTGTTTTACCGCCTTCTGTTTTAGGTTTTTATATTCTTTATACGCTCTCATTCAATTCTCCCATTGGCGCCTTTTTCCATGAATACTTTGGTATCAAAATGGTTTTTAATTTTACAGGATTGGTGATAGCGAGTTGTTTTTATTCACTTCCCTTTATGGTGCAACCACTTCAAAGTGGCTTTGAGGCATTACCAAAAAATATGCTTGAAGCTTCGTATATTGCTGGAAAAAGTAAACTCGTGACCTTATTTAAAGTAGCATTACCCAACATCAAGCCCTCTTTAATGACCGCCATTGTTATCACTTTTGCGCACACTGTCGGTGAGTTTGGGGTGGTGTTGATGGTGGGTGGAAGTATCCCCTCGCAAACGAAAGTAGCATCGGTGGCTATTTATGAAATGGTGGAAATTATGGATTATACGAGTGCGCATATTTACAGTGGCATTATGGTTTTGATAAGCTTTTTAGTGCTTTTGTCAGTTTATATTTTTAATCGTAAGCAAAGCCGCTCTTTAGGAGGTATCGTATGATAAACATCGATATTCAAAAAGAGCTTTTAGGTTCTTTAGGAAAAATGGACTTATCGGTCAACCTCTCCATTGAATCCCAAAGTTTTGTTGCTCTTAGTGGTCAAAGTGGTAGTGGTAAAACGACACTTTTACGCATCCTTGCAGGGCTTGAAAAAGCGAATGGTAAAATCATTATTGATGATGAAGTGTGGTTGGATGGGAAAATACCTTACCACCTCAAAAGAGGGGCATTGGATTTGTCTTTCAAGACTATGCGCTATTTCCCAATATGAGCGTTCTTGAGAATCTTTTATTTGTGAGAAATGATAAAAAATTAGCCATGAGCTTGTTGGAAATGACACAGATGGCAGAGCTTCAAACCAGAGTACCACAGAGTCTCTCCGGTGGTCAAAAACAGCGTGTTAGTCTGTGTCGTGCCATGATGAATCGTCCAAAGTTGTTGTTGATGGATGAGCCTTTATCTGCACTTGACCCTTCTATGCGTACTAAACTCCAACATGAAATTTTAACCTTGCATAAGGAGTTTAAAACCACAACGATTATGGTTAGTCATGACCCGAGTGAAATCTATCGCTTAAGTAACCGTGTGATTGTGCTCTCTCAAGGTAAAGTCATCCAAGATGGTGATGCCAAAGGTGTTTTATTACGAACTCAAGGGAGTCAAAAGTTCTCCTTTGAAGGCGAGCTTTTAGATATTATCAAAGTCGATGTAATTTATATTGCTATTGTTTCCATTGGTCAGCAAATTGTTGAAGTTGTTCTTGATGAGAGCGAAGCAAAAGAGTTACATGTAGGTGAAGTAGTGAGTGTGAGTACCAAAGCATTTTCGCCTATCATTCAAAGTTTAAAAAGGTAAAAAATGAAAAAAATAGTCATTGGCATTTTGACGCTTTTTGTGGGTACATGCTTATGGGCGGATAGTTTAAAAATAGCCATAAGTGCAGGATATAAAAAACCTATGCTGGAGGTTATAAAAGCCTATGAAACAACGCATCCTAAAGTGGATGCCATGTATGGCAATATGGCGCAGATTTTTGCTCATGCAAAGCAAGAAGAAGTGGCATTGGTCATCGGTGATAAGAAATTTTTGGAAGCTCAAAAAGAGGTTATATTTAGAAGCTACCAAGACATCGGATTGGGACGTGCTGTTATCATTTATGCAAAAGGTCTGCATGTAGATAATGCTTTAGACATCGACAAAGATAGCATTCAAAAGATGGCCATTCCTGAGCCTAAAAAGGCAATTTATGGAGATGCCGCGATGGAGTTTTTAAACAATACCAAACTGTACGATAAAGTCAAAGAAAAACTTATCGTGGTTGCCACAGTACCCCAAGTTGCCACCTATGTGATAGCACATGAAGTAGACATGGGTATTCTCAATCTTACAGCAGCCCTTGATGCAGGAGATAAAATTGGTGGATTTGTTGAAATTCCTTTCCATCTATATACTAAAATAGAAATTACAGTAGGTAGTCTAGATGCATGTAGCAAAGATAAAACATGCGAAGATTTTTTAGCCTTTCTTTCTGCTCCTAAAGCCAAAGAGATATTTACCAAATATGGACTTTAGTGTTATTGTCGATCCGTTATTTTTGAGTTTTAAGACCGTGGGATTTTCTTTAGCGCTTTTTATCGTTTTGGGCATCCCTTTGTCTTACCTCCTCTCCAAAGACTTTCTCCCCTATAAGTGGTTTTGGGAGACGTTGGTCACCATTCCCCTTATTTTCCCTCCCATTGCGATAGGGTTTTTACTTCTTTTGCTTTTGGGTAAAAAAGGTTGGATAGGTTCCTATTTTTACGCTTTTGATATTCGTTTTATTTTTGAGTTTAAAGGACTTGTCATTGCAGGCTTTATCGCAGGACTTCCCCTTATGGTTAAACCCTTGCAATCAGCTATTGAAGCTTTTCCCAAAGCCATTAGCGAAGCAGCATACATCGGCGGTAAAAGTAAACTTCATACCTTTTTATATGTTGTTTTACCGTGCATTAAACCTAGCGTCATGGCAACCTTGATGATTGCAAGTGCTAGAGCTTTGGGCGAAGTAGGGATAACGCTGATGCTAGGTGGTAATATCATTGGAAAAACAGATACAATTTCTTTGGCAATTTATAATGCTGTCTTTGATGGGGACTATGAACTTGCTATGGCGTTGTCTGGCGTGTTAATTTTTATCTCGGTGGCAGTTTTTATGGGCTTGCACTATTTTCAAAAAAAAGCAAAATTAATTTGAGGTTATTCCATGACAGAAGTAACGCGAGGTAACCTAAAAATAGACTCGAAAAATACTAAGATTTTATGTTAACTAAAACGTCAATGATACTATCCCTATGAAATTTATTGATAAAAAAAGTGATAAATGCAAACTATAATTGAAACCACAAGTATTTCTTATGAAGTCAAAAAATCAACTTTTTTGAGTTATTTAGTCCCACTTAGTGAATTTAATGCTTTACATGTAAAGCTTAAAAATGAACATCCCAAAGCTTCCCATATCGTTTGGGCAAAACGATCGCTCAATGAATATGGACAAATAGTCGAAAATAATAGTGATGATGGCGAACCAAAAGGAACTTCAGGCCCTCCTGTACTCAATGTGATGCGAGGACATGAGCTTATCGACGTAGGTATTTTAATTGTACGGTATTTTGGAGGTATCAAGCTTGGAACTGGTGGGTTAGTGCGGGCTTATGGGAGCAGTGCTAAAGAGGTGATTGCCCATTCTCCTCTCACATTATTTATTATCAAAGAGACGATTTCTTTTATGAGTGCTTATCATCTTGTTCCAAGATTTGAGCATTATCTTTTAACCCATCACTTAGAAAGTATCAACAGAGAATTTGAAAATGAGGGAGTGAAATGGGATGTAGCATTAAGCGAAGAAGAAAAAAAATCCTTTCTCCTCTTCGCTTTAGTTTTTGAGCAGGATGGATTTAGACTTTTAACTCAATAGCTTCAATTTCGATACTAAGCATAACATCTTCACCAACTGTAAGTCCGCCACCTTCTAGGATTTTGTTCCAACCTAGTCCGAAGTCTTTGCGGTTGATTTTTCCTTCAAGTGTAAAGCCTATTCTTAAATTTCCTTGGAAATCTTTAACTGTTCCGTGTATTTTTGCCTCAAGTGTTACCTCTTTGGTGACACCATGCATCGTTAGTTTACCGATAACTTTACCATTTTCCATACTGGTCATGACAAAATCAATATTTTTAAATTTTGTTACATCAAAAAAATCTGCGCTTTTAAGATGCTCATCTCTTTTAGCAATTCCTGTATCGACAGAAGATGCTTCTATCTTTGCATTGAGTTTTGTAAAGATTTTTTTATCCGTATCATAGTTTATCTCAGCCGTATAGGTTTTAAAATCACCTTTAACATTTGAAATCATCATATGTTTAATTGAAAATCCCACATTAGTATGTGTATTGTCGATAATAAACTCTTTTGCATTGGCAAATGAGAAAACAAGACTCAACGCGAGTAAAAACTTTGTATAGAATTTCATAATAAATCCTTTTTGTAAAATATAAGTTATTATAATGAGGAAAGACTTATTTTTTTGATATTACAAAAAGGTAGTTTTTTAATTAAAGCATCTGCCAAAGTTGAAAAGTTCCTGCACTACAAATACCTGCAAAGATACCAGCTATGATATCATCGCCCATAACGCCCAGTCCACCTTTAACATTTGCATCTATTTTACCGATGATGGACGGTTTCCATATATCAAAAAGACGAAAAAATGCAAAACTAGCAAGAATCTGAAAGAGGCTTCCCGAACTTAAAATAAGCGCTATCCAAACTCCCACAACTTCATCGATAACAATACTTTTATCATCATGTGTACCACTTTTGGCTTCATAACTATCAATAGCTTTGATACCTAAAATCGTTAAAAGAATCGTTGCTAAAGTGAGTGTTTCTATCGATATCCAGTTTAAAATAGCGACACCAAAAAGTGTTGCCAAAAGACTTCCAGCCGTTCCTGGTGCTTTGGGTGAAAGGCCACTGTAAAAAAAAGTTAAAAAAAGTCTTTGCATGGAAACGCCTTAAGTTAATGATGTGGTTTGGTGCAATCTCATAAGCTCCAAATAAAAATCTTTTTCATCATGCGCTTCGAGCAGCCCACTGTTGGGGAATATAGCATCATAAATTTTGCCAATATTTTCAAATCGATTTTTAAAAAGTTCACTCAGTAGTAACGCTGAAATATCTTTTCTCATAAAAATCGCAGGAGGTAACATTCCTACTTTTAAAATCTCTAGTAAAGAGGCAGCATGGTACTTGATATGATGATGCGAACCGTGAGGACATGTATTGGTGCTTACTAAGGTTTTGCATTCGTTACAGTATACAAACTCAGTAATTATCTCTATATCAATATCCAAATCTTCATATTGGTCTAAGATTGATTTCATCTCATTTTGGTCGTAATACATTCCAATACCGCTGTGATGTTGTCCCAGAACAAGTTTATTACAGCCAAAGTTGTGCACACAGATACTATCTAAAATAGCATTTTTATAGCTTGTAAAGAGATAGGTATTTTCAAATGGGACGATAACTACTCTATTTTTAGGAAGATAATTATCCACAAAATACTGCAAAGCTTTAAGACGAAGCTCATACGATAAAATATCTTGTTTATAAGGTTTGAGTAAAAAGATAACTAACAAATCGCACTTTTCAAGTGTAATACGAATGACTCTCTCATGGGCTCTATGAAATGGCTTAGCATTCATCATCAACCCAGAGATATGTTTAGCGTTTAATTCTGCTTTTGCATGGTCGATTTTTGCTTTAACATTTTTAATATCATCAAAATTAAGTTCATATTCACCACAAACTGCTATATCGCCAAGTCTTTTTAAAAAGAGTTGTGTATCGGGGTTGGAAGTATCATAAGCTCCAAAAATTTGTTCTATTCTTTTTCTTTTGTCAACTTCAAAAACTTCATCGACAACGATAGTTCCTTTGATTTTTCCATTCACCACAAAATCTAGTGGCTCACCTATGTAAGCAGTCGTTAAAACCTCTTTATTCTTTTCCCCCGAGGGCGCTATAATAAACGGAAAAGGAAAAGGTTTTCCTTTGTAATGCCCTGTAGCTTCTACTTCTGCCGCTTCAGCTTTATTCATCAGTTTATCTACGGGGCTGAGAATACCTTCTTTTGCCAAGGAGAGAGTTGCTAAAAACTCTTTATCGATAAAAAGCTGTCTATTTTTTCTTATTGATTCCATATTTTTTCCTTTTTTCCCAAAGACTTTTGCGTGAAATGCCTAATTTTTTTGATAATTCTGTATCAGGGAATTTGTTTTGAAAATTAAAAATTACATATTTAACATAATCATCAATACACAAAATATCGCCTTGGTCTAAAACTTTACTATCGGTATTAATCTCAATTTGTGTAATATCTGCTTCTTCATTAGGGTCAGTACTACAAATAATAGCACGTTTACCTTCTATCACATTGTAAACTTTTGTTTTTTCGCTTTTTTTAAGATTTTGCAAATCAATGATGTAAATGAGTTCATCATTGGCGGCTCTTGCTATTTTTTCAAAAGCATTACTTTGCGTCAGTGATATAAAAGTAAATGTTTCATTTTGAGCACTGGCATAATTAAAAACAAGGGCATCAGCATGCTTTTGAAAATTAGTTTTAATCAAAATAGGAAATTTTACTTTTTTATCGATAGGCTCTAAATTAGCACTGGCAAAGAGATTTTTAACATAGTCTTTATAGGTGGTATTCTCTTTTTTCAGATTTTTAAAATCACTCAAATGTTGGAGCTTTCGTATAAGTTCTTCTATCATAAAAGGTTTTTGAATGTAATCACATGCCCCCGCTTTGATAGGGTTAGTCACCGTATCGTTACTGATATATGAAATCATCAAAATGATGATGGAAGAGCGATGTTTTTCAATTACAGGATAAAAATTTTGTCCAGAAATGTTGGTTGAGAGTAATACGGCATCGTATTTTTCATCTTTGAGTGCATCTTTGATATTGGTAGTTATCTCACATACATGCCCGATTTCCATCAACTTTGACGCAATACTTTGTGCTAAATAAATCTCGTTTTCGACGATAAGGATTTTCATATACTTTTCCAATCATAATATTTCAGTGTGGCAACAGCACTTACGCCAACACCCTCTTTTCTACCGATAAAGCCTAGTTTTTCAGTGGTTGTAGCTTTGATATTGATGTGAATAGGTTGAATATCCATAATATGCGCCAAGCAAAAACGCATCGTATCTTTAAAAGGACTTAGTCTGGGAAATTCCGCCATAATCGTGATATCGCAGTGAACAATCTCAAATCCTACTTTACCCAAAAAATGACACACTTTTTGCAGTAACTCTTTTGAATCGATATTTTTATACAGCGCATCAGTATCTGGAAAAAGCTCACCGATATCTCCTGCTCCACTAGCGCCCAAGAGTGCGTCGATAAGCGCATGAATGAGTACATCACCATCAGAGTGTGCTCGAAAGCCGATGTGCTGGTCGATCTCTATCCCGCCCATCATCATTACTTTTCCCTCTTCAAAACTATGCACATCAAATCCATTGCCGATAAAAAGATGAGACGAGGGTGCTTTTAAACAAGGAATATGCGCAATATCTTCTTTACATGTAAGCTTTTTTGCATTGGGGTTTCCCAGTACATAATGTACTTTTCCCCCAAGTGCTTGGATGGCACTACTATCATCTGTGTACTCAACCTTCGTATCTAATGCTTTTTTGAGCATTGGTGTGTGAGAGAGTTGGGGTGTTTGAATGAGCTTAATAGCATCTCTATTGATAGTTTTGTCTTCATAAACAACCGTATCAACAACATCAAGATAAGGTACTGCGATATCGCAATGGTCTTTTTGCTCCAAGAGTCGCTCTATCATTTGTGCATCAATGCAAGGACGCGCAATGTCACTGACGAGAACCAAAGGCGTGTTTACATGTAAGAGTGCATTTTTGAGTGATTCTTGTCTTGAATCTCCTCCTTCAACAAAGGTAAAAGCATCGCTGAATTTTTTAGCATAGTTTATTTCATCAGCACTCGTGACAATAATGATTTTTTTGAAGGGATAAATTTTTGCTAAATTTTGTGTTGCATAAAGCCACAATGGTACATCATCGACTCTTAGCCATTGCTTTTTGACTTTTTGATTAAACCTTGAAGAGGATCCAGCACCTAACATCACAAGCGATAAATCGGGCAAATTTTGTCCTTTTTCTGAAGTGTTACAATATTATACATTTCAAAAGCTTTTTTTTATCTTTTTTGTGTTAAATTCCGCCATAAATTAAGACAGAGGAAAATGATATGTTAACTAAAGATTCGGTTAATGCAAAATTGGGTGAAGTAAAATACCCTGGTTTTGAAAAAGATATTGTGACATTTGGATTTGTCAAAGATATCGATGTTAAAGATGAAAATGTTTTTGTAGAAGTTGAGATAGTTTCTTCTAGTAAAGAAGTAGGCGATGAACTTAAAGCAAACATCACGCAAGCGATAGAGTCAATAGGGGCTAAAAGAGTTGATGTCGTTGTTAAGCAACCAAAACCACCTGTTGAGAAAAGTAATTCACAATCTGGTAAAAACATAGCACCTCATGTAAAAAACTTTGTTATGGTCAGTAGTGGAAAAGGTGGCGTGGGTAAAACGACAACTACTGTCAATTTAGCCATAGCCCTTGCAAGTCAAGGCAAAAAAGTAGGATTACTAGACGCAGATATTTATGGACCAAATATCCCTCGTATGATGGGTGTGGTTGATATAAATCCTGAAATAGTGGGATCTAAAGTAAAACCTATCGTAGCCTATGGCGTAGAAATGATGAGTATGGGCTCTTTGATGGAAGGTGGTCAGTCACTTATCTGGAGAGGGGCGATGGTTATGAAAGCCATTGAGCAGTTACTACGCGATATCTTGTGGAGTGATTTGGATGTTCTCTTTATCGACATGCCCCCAGGAACAGGTGATGCACAACTTACTTTGGCACAAAGTGTCCCTGTAACAACAGGTATTTGTGTTACAACGCCTCAGCAAGTTGCCCTTGATGATACCGAGAGAAGTTTAGATATGTTCCAAAAATTACACATCCCAATAGCGGGTATCATGGAAAATATGAGTGGATTTATTTGTCCTGATACCAATAAAGAATATGATATTTTTGGTAAAGGAACGACTAAGCCTTTGGCTGAAAAGTTTGGCACCATTGTTATCGGTGAGATACCAATAGAGCCAGCTATTCGCGAGGGTGGAGACGCTGGAAAACCAGTAGTGTTTTTCAATCCACAAAGTGAAACAGCTAAAAGATATCAAGCTTCGGCGAGTAAACTTTGGGAAATTATCGAGAAGATTAATGAAGAAGGTGGCGTAAGCAACGAATCTATTCAGCCAACAGTAGGCCTAAATGGTGGAGCAAGTGCTTGTTCTACCGCAAAACCAAGTAGTGGTTGTGGTCATTAATTAGCTCTAAGTTTTAGAGAACATATAAGTAATGTAAAAGGAATAAAATGGCGTTAAATATAACAATCAATGAAGATGAATTTAAAGCATTAGTATGTGAAATAGAATCACGTGAGGGCTACAAAAAGCCTATCGCTTTTGGTATCGCAAGAGTTGACCGTGGACAACTTGATTCTCAAAAGATTTTACAAGCAACATTCCCTGTGATTAATTGGAATGAAAACTTTGGAAGTGCGGCTATTTTGATAGGCGCACTTCAAGAGAGTGGCGTTGAGATAGATTTTAGTGGCAGTGAATTTGTGTGCGATGTGAAGAAAAAATTTGTTAAAAATGCGATGAATGCTTTTACCCCTTATCTTAATCTTGCAGATGGAGAAGCGCATAAAAATGTTCAAGTCATTAAAACACTTGATTGGATTTCGCAAACAGACAAACTTCGTAAAGACTATCGCATCGTCTTCTTATTTGAAGATGATAAGCCTCAAAGTGTAGAAGCTGTCTATTTGAAACTGTACGCTCTTTCCACAGGTAAAGCTCCACTTCGCTCAGTTAATCTAGCAGGTGCTTTTGGTGTTCTTGAAAACGTGGCATGGTCTTTGGGTCAACCTATCGAGCTCGCATGGTTAAGGCGCAATGAGATAGAGATGAAGATGATGGGAAGCTATCCTATCATAGAGTCAGTCGATAAATTTCCTCGTTTCTTATCGCACATTATTCCTGATGATAATACTCGGATTTTAGATACCAGTAAAGTCAGAATGGGCGCACAACTTGCAAGTGGTACAACGATTATGCCAGGAGCAAGTTATGTTAACTTTAATGCAGGTACAACCGGAGCTGTGATGGTTGAGGGACGTATCAGTTCTTCCGTTATAGTGGGAAAAGGTAGTGATGTTGGTGGTGGTGCGAGTATACTTGGTGTTTTAAGTGGCACCAATGGCAATCCTGTCAGCATTGGAGAAAACACTCTTTTAGGCGCTAACTCTGTTACGGGTATTCCTCTTGGGGATGGTTGTATTGTTGATGCGGGTATCGCTATTTTGGAGGGAACGAAGATAGGTGTTCCTCACGCGGAGCTTACTAAAATCATCAAATCAAATCCTAAAGCAAAGTTACATGCCAATAAAGACGAGATATCGTTTTTCAAAGGTTTAGAACTCTGCGGACTCAACGGCGTTCATTTCCGTCAAAATAGTATGAATGGAATGATTATGGCGTATCGTAGTAAGAGAGAGATTAAGCTAAATAGCGAACTACACTAAAAAAGTGAAGGTAGACTTGAAAATAGTCTATCTTCCTAAATTGGCTTTGTTAAATTCTTCTGCCCATTTGAGAGAGACTTTTTTATAAGTTTCATCTGCTACTTTATTATCTTTTAAAAACCAATTTCCACAGGTTGAACATTTGGTCGAGTATTTCTCCAGCTCCGTTAAACTCATAGAATCTACTTCCCTAAGCCGTGCTTTGCATTCAGAAATAGAGCATTTTAATTCATGTGAACTCATGAAACTCCTTAAAGTTAATTCGTCAATTGTAACATATTTATAAAGAAATGAGACAGTTTCTTCCATTTTCTTTAGCTTTATACAAAGCACTATCGGCTATTTTGATAATATCTTGAGGTGTTTTTCCTCTGATCGATGATGCCACACCAATGCTCACGGTTAGTCTTTCTTTCTTGACTTTAAGAGGCTTAACACTCTCTTTAGGCGGCTTAGTCGGTCTTTCTTTATCGCGGAGTACAAATCCTCGTTTAAAGATAGATTCTCTGATTTCCTCAAGTGCTAAAATGCAATCTTCTTGTTTTTTTCCCGCAAATAAAATAGTAAATTCTTCGCCGCCATAACGATAAGCTTTTCCGCCATTCTTCACCAAGGTCAGCTCTTTAGCGATAAGTTTAAGAACATCATCTCCGATATCGTGCCCAAATTTGTCATTAAATTTTTTAAAAAAATCGATATCAACCATAGCAATAGTGTAAGTCGAACCTAGTCGTAAAAAAGCCTCTTCCAAAGCTCTGCGCGCTGGAATTCCAGTGAGCGTGTCGATGTATGCCATGCGGTAAGCATCATGTACTAAAGCTGCTATCGCGATGAGTGAAGCGATAAGTGAAAAGAGAATAAAGCTATTTTTATCGTGTAAAAACACAAAAGGAATGAGCTGTGCCAAAAGCATCCAAAAAGGTGCTTTTTGAGTTTGAACCTCAAAAAGTAAAGAGATGAGAAAGATAAATAAGAGTGAAATTAAAGCAATAATGAGTATAAAATCGCTTGTTTTACTTAGCCCGCTGAGGCTTACATGTAAGATACTAGAATCCAAAGCTTTTTGCATGGAAGGAGAGTAGTTTTTAAGTGCAATGAAACCCATCGTGATAAAAGAAAGTCCAATGCCTACTCTTAAAAGTCCAAAATAACTAAAAAGACCACGCTCTTGTAAGGCATAAATAATAAGATATCCAAGAGCGGTACAAAGGGGTGCTATATGCCAAAAAGCACTGACACTGAGTTTATCAAAGATTGAGGTAGGAAAGGCGAGGGCGAGATTGAAAAACAGGGGAAAAAGGAGCAAAACAAAGAGTTTACTTTTACTAAAATAAACACTCAAAGATAGTGCAATCATTAAAAATACAAAGGTACTTTGCCATAAAAAATAGTAAACAAAATTAGGGATAAAGTTAGTTATAAATGCTACAAATGCGATAAATATAGCACTAAAACTAAGCATTTGAAAAGAGTAAAAGTATTTTTTTATGTATTGCATTTCATTCCCAATTTATTGCGATTATAGCAGATTAAACTCATATTCCCATAAATCTGCCATCAAAGTATTTTCAAGGTGGGGCTTGCCAAGGAGTAGTTTGACGACTTCTGCACTTTGGATGGACGCTGCAAAACAGACTGTAAAAGAAGGATTCCCAGAGGTTTTTTCTGCTCCAGCCCCTTCTTGTCTGTAAAGATTCTCCAGTGTATCGCACGTAGAAAATTGTGCGTGATATCCTGCTATCGCGCCATGCGCAAAAGGTTTATCTCTTTCTTTACATAAAGAAGCAAGGGCACATTTTAAAATCGGACTATCAAGTGCATCAACCACCACATCGGCATCTTCTATCAAATGGTTATGGATGGAAAAAGTGAAAAATTTGGTAATACTCTTTACATGTAAAGCAGGATTTATCTCTTCTAGGGCATTTTTGAGTACTTGGGCTTTTTGCATTCCGAGTGTTTTGATGGTTGAAAAATTTTGACGATTGAGATTGTGTTCTTCAAAAATATCGCCATCCATTAAGATAAGGTTTCCCACACCAATGCGAGCGAGCATTTCACTGATAAATCCCCCAAGCCCACCACATCCAATGATAAGTACGGTGGCGTTAAAAAGTTTGTACTGCTCATCTCTTGTAATGGTTGTTTGATTGCGTTTGTAACGCAGCGGTGTGATGTTGTTTTCAAGTGCTATTTGCTCGACTTCTCTAAAATTACATGTAAAGATTTCCATAGCCTTAAAATGGTCTTGAAGCGATAAAAAACCCTGATGGGCATGTTGTTGCACAAAAGATAAAAGTTCCATTTTTTCTCCGCTTGATGTATAATTTTTTAAAAGGATTTGATATGGTTATTATACTCAATGCTTTCTCTTTTTTAAGGGAAAAACTGACAGAAAAAGGCTTTTCTTATCTCAATGCCTCGTTAGAAATAGAAGAGGGCATGTGTGTGATGGAGGTGATTGATTTTATGGGAGTAGAGCAAAGATTGGTAGAAGCTGTTTTTGTAAATCATCTGGTTGTTCCTAAAGAGACGATACTTTATCATGGCGATAGAATAGCACTTGTCCCTCCAGGAACTCCAGGGTCTTATCGTTTGATGTTGGGGATGAAAAAAATGAGAGATTAAATGAGTTTACTTCGTTTTAATGTAAACTGTATACCATGGGAACTGTTATAGTAATGTTTTCGGGAGGAAGAGGGAATGCTTCTTGCGCTTTCTCAATGGTTTCTATGGCTGATTTTTGAAGAATTGGGTGACCATTTTTTGCTTTGATATTGATTGTTTTTCCCTCTTTTGTGATGGTAAATTCTACATTCAAAGTCCCTTGTATATTCATTTTTCGAGCTACTAAAGAATAGCTTTTTTGCTCATCAATAGCTTTTGATATCTTCATCAAATTTTCATCAATATATATTTGTTTGACATTTATCACTTGTGATTGTATTGGTGGTTCAATACTTGTTGATACTTGTGTTGCATTAGTCTCTTTTCGTTCTTCCTTTAGAATCAAATTTTGAGCGTGAGATTCTTCTTTTTTCACTATTTTTTGCTTTTTAAGAGGTTCTTGCACGGCTAATAAAGATGTGGTAACTTCCTTCTTTTGAGTCGACATTATGACTTCTTGGATCGGTGAATTTGGCTGAGCTAGAGGTTCATTTTTAAGTATTTTTTCAAGCGTTACTTGATTTAAGGATATTTTTTTCATCTCTTTTTTTTCATCTTTTGAAACATTAACCGCTAAAAAAAGGCTAATAAAGACACCGTGTAAAGAGAGTGAAAGCATAAAAGAGATCAAATTTATTTTCATTTTTCAGTTGCTATATCTATATTTTCAAACGATCTACTTTTTAATTGTTCCAGAATTAACACAAAATAATCAAATTTTGCCTCCTTATCACAAAAAAGAGTAAAAGAGGCTCCTTTGTCTATGTTCACAAGCTTTTGAGAGAATTCTTCTATAGTTATCTGCTCGTCTTGAAAAGAGATAATGCCTTTGCTTGTTATTGAAATTTTATAGCTTTGTGGATTTATAGGTGCTGTTTGTGTAGATTTTGGTAAATCAACTTTTATTGTTCCTTGTGCGATAAAGGTTGAAGTTGTCAATACAATGGCAAGTAAAACAAGGAGAATATCGATAAAAGGGACAACATTGATGGTGTCAAACTTCTTCATCAAAATGCGCCAATTTAGTTTCTGCAATGCGTGTTAAAATATTGTAAAAAATCATCGAAATAATAGCAACTACTAATCCTGCTGCTGTCGCTTTGAGTGCCAAGGCAAGTGACTTCATAATTTCACCAGGATCAACAGCGCCACCTGACATTGTTAAAAATGTTAACATAATTGCTAGAACCGTTCCCAAAAGCCCTATATAAGGAGCATTGGATGCAATAGTTCCGATAGGCATTAGATTTTTGGTTAATATATTTTCATATTTTTGCTTGTTCTTAAACTTCCTTGCATCGATAGAGCTATAAAAAAATAGTCTCTCAATGAAGAAATAAAGGGAAAGTATACTCATCAAGAAGAGTACGCCAACGACACCATAATCTACCAAATTTTTCAAATAATCCACAATATGCCTTTGTAATTTTTGGAAAGTGTAGTCAATAAACACTTGTTTAGAACTTAATAAAAGATTCATTTTCTATTTAACACATATTTAATGCTACTTATATATAGTATTAGTTCAACAAATTTCAGGAGAAGCTAAATGAAAAAAATCGTACTACTTTCCATTGCCGCACTTGCTTTTGCAGATAGTGCTCAAGTGACGCTCAATGAGGTTACTATTGAGGGAAAAGTCAACTCAACTATCGTTAAAAATGTAAGCCAAGATGAGATTAAATCAGCCGATCTTGCGGAAGCGTTATCCCAAAGTAATGCATCTATTTCACTGGTACGAAGAAGCGGCATTGCGAACGATATTATCTTAAGAGGTCAAAAAAAAGACAATATTAACATCATGATCGATGATGCTAAAGTATGCGGTGCTTGCCCTAATAGAATGGACCCTCCCACATCACATGTGGCATCTAATAATGTAGAAAATGTTGAGGTTATCGAGGGTCCTTATGATGTTGAGAATTTTGGAACTCTTAGTGGTATTGTTAAAATAGATACTAAAAAACCTACAGAAAAATTTACGGGGGATGTCAACTTGAACGCTGGAAGCTATGGTTATCAAAAAGCTTCTGCAAGTATAAGTGGAGGAACTGATAAGGTGAAAGTTGCCATTGGTGCCTCAACAGAGAGTGGTGAGCAATACGAAGATGGTAATGGCAGAACCTTTGCGGAGCAAATTGAATCTCAAACGCTTTCAACTTCAACTGTGAGATACCAAGATAAATACAAAACTATGGATGCTTTTGAGAAAAAAACATTTACAGGGAAAGTCTTTTTTGACATCACGGATAACCACGAAGTTCAGCTAGGGTATATGGCGAACAGAAGTGATAATATTCTTTATCCAAGCAGCTCCATGGATGCCCTGCGTGATGATTCAAATATTTTCACCGCAAAATACATAGGGAAGGAACTTTCTTCTTTTTCAAAACTTTTTAGTTTAGAATATTATTATGCAACGGTAGAGCATCCTATGTCAACGCTTTATAGAGTTAGTGCTACAACTATTGCCAATGAAATGACAAGCTATTTGGAAACTGAGACGCAAGGGCTTAAGGCTAAAAACACACTTGATATCGAAGGCGTTAAAACAACTCTTGGATTAGATACCAACTATCGAAATTGGGATGGAAATTATTATAAAAATGGGGTCTTACATGTAAACCCATGGAATATTCCTGATGTAGATACTAAAAATAATGCTGCTTTTGTTGAACTTGAGAAAGACATTGGTAGTATCAACTATAAATTTGGTGCTCGCTATGATGATACCAGTGTAGACCCTAACAAAGGCACTTATCAGTCCAATGACTATCAAGCGCTCAACGCGAATATTTTTGCTACCTATAAAGTAGATGATACGACCAAGTATTTTGCAGGCATCGGCAAGTCCGCAAGAGTCCCTGATCCTAGAGAGCTCTATTTTATAAGCTCTTTAAATAAACTTGTAGGAACCCCAAATCTTGATCAAACTAAAAATTATGAAGCAGATTTGGGAGTTGAAAAAACATGGGGCAATCTTACTATGAGAACTAAATTGTTTTACAGTGTTTTAAAAGATTATATTTACTACAACGCTTCTTTGACACAAAACAACTTTGTAAATCTGGATGCTAAAATTTATGGCGTCGACATAGGCGGAACCTATCTTTTAAGTGATGCTATTTTTATTGACTATTCTGTTGCCTATCAGCGTGGAAAGAAAGATAGTGCTTTGCCGGGTCAAAATGATCGTGACTTGGCTGAAATCCCACCTCTTAAGGGAATATTAGGATTTAATTACGTATACGATGCAACACTTAAAGGAAAAATCGAATTGGTTGCAGCGGATGAGTGGAAATATTATGATCTCAACAATGGCGAACAAGCACTAAACTCTTATAGTGTCATAAATCTAAAAGTTAGTAAAGATGTAACTAAAAATATCAATATCACCGTTGGGGTAGATAATTTGTTTGACAAAGCGTACGCACTTTCTAATACCTATAAAGATCTCACACTGATCACTGCAACGAGTGGTGATGTAATGCTACTTAATGAACCAGGAAGATATTTTTACATCAATGCTTCTTATAAATTTTAAACAATGGAGAAGAATTTCGTTTAGTATCTATCCTCCACCAACCTTAGGAAAGAGGGCGATGATGTCGCCCTCTTGTAAGATATATGACTCACTCTCGTGACGAGAGTTGACCATTAAAACACCTATTGGAAGGGCTTTTGCAACACCGAGTTCTTCGATTATTTCACTTGCATGTATCCCTTTTTTATAAACTCTTTGCTCTACTTTGAAGCGATTTTCTCGGTATTGAGCGAAGAGTTTAACGGTAACATTGATCATCAAAAATTCCAAAACTCATCTATTTCTTCATTGGTAAAGTCCCAAACAACATTGTGCGGTGGGAGTTTTTCATATTTCATAAATTCTGGAATTCTATCACTTGCATTGCCTAGTCCCGCTTTGAGGTTAAAGGCGTGTTCTGTTTTGAGGATATTTTTACCTAAATTCATCACATCATCAGCGGTGATAGCGATACCAAAACGCGCATTAATCATATCGATAAGAGCTGGTAAACAAGCAGGGTCATCAAGTGCTGGGAAGGCAACAAAGATACACATACCTGTGCTATCAACTGCGGCAGAAGCGATTTGGAGGTTTCGAGAAAGTTCAACTTGACCCTCTTTTTTAAGGGGATCGACATATCCACCACTATTTAAGATATTGGTCGCAACCGCGTAACCTGCGGTATGGTCAGCTCCCATAGGCGTAGTGACATAAGTGACACCTTGCCCTTTGATGGCGCGAGGCTCATACGCTGGGATACTTTGATTTTTAACGACAGGAACACGCACCAATCCGTAAAGTTTACCTAGATTTCCTGCACCTGAACCGATGATGCGACCAAGTGGTGTACCATTGGCGATATCTTCAGCTATAAGTTTATAAGCTCTCTCTCCATCGCCATACTCTAAAATTCCTGCGTCCACGGCAAGTCCAAGTGTAACACCAGTTTCAATGGCATCTAGTCCTAAATCATCCATTAACGCATCAATTTTAGCGATAAGGTCTAAATCTTTGATACCAAGATTGGCGCCAAATGCCCAAATCATTTCATATTCAAAGCCTGAAGTGAGGTATTTGCCATCTTTGTCATTATAGGTTTGAGAACACTGTATAACACAACCAGCGTGGCATCCGTGTGTCGTGTCTCCACCTCTTGCTTTAATGTTTTCAGCCATCGTTTCACCACAGATGTTTTCGGCAAATTCAAAAGTTCCACTTCTAAAGTTACGTGTGGGAAGTCCACCCGCTTCATTGATGATGTTAACAAGTACATTGGTTCCAAAAGCGGGGAGTCCCTCACCACTGATAGGATTTTCTTGAAGTGCTTTAGTGAAGATTTTGCTAGCAGCCTTAAATTTCTCAGGATCGGCAATGGTCACTTCTTTGTAATCAGCCGCATCCACAGTAATACACTTAATTTTTTTAGAACCCATAACCGCACCAAGTCCACCACGACCATGACTTCTTAATTTTCCTTTGGGGTCTTTAACGGAAATATTGGAGGTGAGCATACACATCTCACCAGGTCGTCCGATACTCATAACGGCGACTTTTTTGTCGTATTTAGCCAGCATGGCATCGAGTACAAAGTAGTTGTTTTTGCCCACAAGTTCGGGGACTTTTATAAATTCGACATTATCTTTGGTAATGTGTAATTGATAAAAAGAGCTAGTATCTTGTGGAATCCCCTCAATAATGAGTGCTTTGACGCCAAGCTTGGAAAATATGCCAGCACTTGTTCCTCCAACATTAGACTCTTTAATACCTCCAGTGAGAGGGCTTTTTGCACCAAGAGAATTTCGTCCAGAGTTTGAAGCGCTCGTTCCTGAAAGTAATCCAGGGGCAAAGACCATTTTGTTATTAGGTCCTAAAGGATGACACTCAGGGTCAACTTCACTAGCCACGATAGTAGAGGTTAAACCTCGTCCTCCTAATCCCATCCATCCAGCAGGAACTTCTTCGATACTAAAACTGAGGTTTGACATATTCACACGATAGATTAAATCTGACATAATAACTCCTTCAAATATGGTTGCTTATAAGCATAATATTTAAAGTTTATAGCATGAAAGTAGCAAAGTCAAGAAAAGTATAAAAATAAAAATATGCCTTTTTTGCACATCATTTTTTTACACACTTTGTTTATGATAGTTCTTTAGTGCAAGGAACTTTAACCATATATCCTATACTTCTAATATTGACGATAAAGTCTTCTTTTAAATTCTTTTTTAAGCGATTTATTTCTGCTCTTATGGTGGCTTCGTCAACATCTATATCACAATCATTCCATACACATTCTCTAAACATATCGTAGCTGCATACAAATCCTAGGTTGAGGGTAAGAAATTGAACAATCTGAAGTTGTCGCTTGGATAAAACTTGCGGTTCTTCATGAAAATAAAGCGTCATAGTGTCACAATTAAAACTATATGAAGGCGAGAGTATTTTGTGATGCATCTCTTTTTTAGCGGTTTTTGAAATTCTATCAATTCTTAAATTGAGCTCTTTTAAATGAAAAGGTTTTTTCAAATAATCATAGCATCCTAGTTCAAAAGCTCTTGATATATCTTCGATGTCAATGAGGGTAGAGATAAAAATAACGGGCATTATCTTTTTTTGCGTGTGCAATGTTTCCAAAATACTTAATCCATCAATGTTGGGTACATTGATATCAAATATGAGTAAGTCAAACTTTTCTTTTTCTAATATTTCTAAACATATATTACCATCTCTAACGGAAGTGAGAGCATGACCAACGGTTGTGAGGTATTTTGTGATTGACTCATTAAGGAGAATATCATCTTCTAAAAGTAAGATTTTCATGTGTTATCTGCTTTAAATTGATATGAAAAGGATGTTATATTTTCATCTGAGTGCAATGTGATTTTTACATTTTCTTCTTCGCAGATTCTTTTAACAAGATTAAGCCCTAAGCCAAAACCATCTTGTGCTTGTTCTTCGCGGTAGTATTCTTCAAAAATTTTTTCTGGTTTTTGAATTTTTCTCGAATGTGATGCCACATAAAAATGACAATTATCATCTTCTTTAGTCAAAGAAACGATAATTTTTTCATGCTCAAATGTATATTTGATAGCATTCGTCAAGTTATTGTCGATGATGCGTTGCAATTTTGTTTCATTAAAAAAGATAAAAGCTTGATCGCAATGGGTTTCAAAGATAAATTGAGATTTTGCTTTATTCGCAACTTGTGCAAAAAAATCGATACGACTACGGATATAATCGACTAAATCAATCTTTTGTTTCAAATAATGAACATGATCTTTTCTCACCAAATAACTTAAATCATCATACATCGAAAAGATGCTTTTAACTGCAACTTCGATATTTTCTAAATAAACACTTTTCCCAAATTCCATCTCATGGAGTTCTATACTTCCCATGATAACACTTAAAGGAGTGTTCATCTCGTGAACAGTATAACGCAAGAATTGCTTATGGGAGGCCAAAAGATTTTTAGAATAATTCATCTGCTGCTCTAATCTCTTAGACTGTTCATCATAATCACGAGCGCTTTGTTCAACTAAATGGGTTAATGATTGGATCGTTTTTGAATAAGAGGTATCTTTTTTATTTTCCTCTTTATGTGTCATTGGTAAACTAGGAACACTTTTGATTGATTCACTTAATGCAACAACGGTCAGTGTTTGATTGAGAAGTTGATTGTGCCCATCATGATGATAAAATTCTGAGTAGGTAAAAAAACCTGAAGTTGCAGCTGTCTTTGAAAATGATCCAATACCAAGTTTGATTAAATAGGGAATAAATCTTCTTCTTGCCATACACGAAAAGATGAAGAATGTTTCTATATTAATTCCATGGAGATTTTTTAAGACTTCCATGGGATCGATCATTAAAGACTTGGCATCGCCAAAGCCTATTCTAACTTGATCCCCTTCGCTAAAATTTCCGCTGTAACTCAAACTTCCATCTTCGTGTTTTGCAATGACAGCTCTTGCTAAGGGAATACCACTTTTTTCAAGGATAAAAGGAAACTCTGTTTGTGAAAAATGACTACCGAGGTATTTGTCATAAAAATTGGTAGCTTTCATATCATCTATCAGATAAACTCTATTATTTTGGACTTTAGTAATGGTATGCTTTAGACCCACAGGTTTCCAATCAAATTTATAATCTGTACTAACTTGGAGAATATCAGAATTTAAAGACACACCTACCACGCCTTCGCCTAATATGGTATTTTGTGATGAAATATAGGTTTGCTCAAACCTTCCATTGTCGCCAGCCATACCACCGCAAATAGGCACTGTTGCATCGTAGGATTCAACACCTTTTAAAAACTCTTCGGCATTCATATGCGTGCCATCAGAAAAAAGAATCAGTAACTTTGTGTTGGGTGTTATCAAATCTGATGCCAATTTTACGCCACATTGAAATGAGTCTTTATCTTGTGCAAAGGCTGTTTTGATGGTGGTATGCTCGAAAATACTAATGGAGATGACTGTTCGTAATGTCGAGATAGACTCACCATTTATTTCTCCATCGGTAGTCGCTCCTACACAGATGATGTCGTGTAATATTTCTTTACTTTGACCGCAAAATATCTGTATCAAAACATTTTTTTCATGCTCAAATAATGAAAAATCTATGATGTCTTGCAATGAACCTGTTTCATAACTAAAATTGTATGTTTTCATGAAGCTTTTGTCCTATCATTACAATTGCCTATCATTCCACTTTATGGACGATGGTGCTTTTACACACTTTAAAAAAAAAGAAGTTAGTAGCGTTATGCTACTAACTTCTTTTTTGCAGAATTAAGCTCTATCCATCGTAAAACGATAGCAGAGTAGTAAGGGATACTTTGGACTAAAAGGGTAAATGAAAATACATAGATTTCAGTGATACGTGTATAGTTGGTAAAATAAAGGGCTAAAAATGAGATAGTCAGTAATGCCGCTAAAATCATCTCATATTTGATAGGGTTCGTACTGGTCTTTTTAGTATTGCCCCCTTTTTCGGTTCGCTTGAATGGCAATCCATCTTTGACAAATCCATCGTAGACGGCTTTAAAGATAACCAACTGAAGGCTCATAGAAGCAATAGCACTGAGCATGGTCTCTTTGATAGTCATCTTAACGCGTGTTCGGTATAAGATAAAGGCATGTAAGATATTGACCAAAAACGCTACAAGGATAGGCAGTGTGAGTGGCAATGTCGGGATAGTAACGCCTACAAAAATGATGAAGGGAACCCAAAATATATTTAAAAACGCTGTTAATGCACCAAATGCATCAGAAAGCCAAAAGAACCAACCTGCCACAAAGTGATATTTTTGATATCTTGTCAGCGTTGGAGAAGAAGGCAAAAAGTGTCTCCAGTGTTTTTTAAGAATTTGAATGGCGCCATAAGCCCAACGATGACGTTGTGTTCTAAATGCTTCAACGGTGTCAGGTAAAAGTCCCCAACCGTATCTTCTATTGGTGTAATGCGCTGTATACCCCGCTTCAAAGAGGCGAAGTCCAAGTTCGGAGTCTTCAACGATGGTATACGTTGTCCAGTCTCCTACTTCTTTCATGGCGGAGAGTCGTGTCATCAGCATCGTTCCATGTGCTACGATAGCATTTTCTTCATTTCGCTCTACCATACCGATATCGAA
>JAFLKZ010000194.1:0-1450 GCA_019162915.1 Campylobacteraceae bacterium | reverse complement strand
TGAGAGAGTCTTTGCTATCTCTATGGTCTTGAGGTGCTTGAACAAGCGCTACTTTTGGGTCATCAAAAAGAGGGACAAGGTCTATAAGCCACTCTTCATTAATCACATAATCAGCATCAATAACGGCTAAAATTTCTGCTTTCTTATTGGTATGCGTTAAAGCAACATTGAGTGCACCTGCTTTAAAACCTTTACATGTAATGTTTAAGAAGACAAATTTCTCACCCAGTTTGGCACAATGCTCTTCAATAGGTTTCCAGTATTGCTCTTCTGGGGTGTTGTTGATAACTACTAAAACTTCATAGTTGGTATATTTAAGCTTTGCCAGTGCATCTAAAGTTTCGATAAGAACATGGGGTTGCTCTTTGTATGCTGGAACATGGATAGAGACAAAAGGAACATGGTCAGATTTGAGATTCAGAGGAGCTAGTCTCTCTGGGGCAATACCTACGGTGCATTTAAAGAGTTCATTAATTTTTGCCAAAGTAATGATGACAAGGGGAATCATTAAGAAAATTCCCATGACCCACATGACCCACATACCAAAGTTCATATAATTAACAAAAGGATAAGTCGCTGCCATCGCAATGGCAAAGCCCATAGCCTGTGCTGCTGATGCGTAAGTAAGAGAGTGGGCAAAGTTAACCCTTTGATTTCTAAGACCGTAAAATGTCAATAGCATACCAAAAAAGACAGAAGCACCCATCTGATAACGCCACAACGGATTAACGATGGTTTGTTCTATGAAATTAAATTTTGCTACTTTATTGGTGTCAAAAAGTCCCCAATAAGGTCCAACGCTTCCCTCGTGTACCCCTTTCCATGGTTGGTCAAAGGCTTCAACGATATTATAGCTCCATTTATTTGTTTTTGCCATCTCTAAAAATTCACTAATGGCAGCTATTTGATTAGGGAGTGTAGCTTCTGCTCGTTCATTATTGTAGCCACTACTTGGCCATCCAAACTCCCCAATGGTGATAGGTTTTTTAGGATATAACGCTGCAATGGATTCATATTTTTCTTTGGTAAAAGAGAGTACTTCTTGGATAGGCATTTTTTCCCAGTACGGGAGGATATGCACATTGATAAAATCAACATGTTTAGGAAGTTCGGTGTTTGTTAGCCAAATATGTTGCACTTCTGCCGTGGTTACAGGAATTCTTGTTCTATTTGAAACTCTATCGATATATTCCATCAACTCTTCAGGTTTCATATCATCTCTGAGTAAAACCTCGTTTCCTACGATGATAGAAGATATTTTTGGTCCATACATTTTAAGGACTTCAAAGAGCATTTCTATTTCGTTTTCATTGGCACCTTTATCTGTTGAAAGCCAAAGTCCCACGTCAACTTTGAGTTTTTTGTCTTTAATAACTGAGAGAACTTTTTGTGCATCGCTCATCGCATAGGTTCGCACTTTTCTAGCCATCATTGAGATGGTTTCCATGTC
>JAFLKZ010000182.1:23262-34434 GCA_019162915.1 Campylobacteraceae bacterium | reverse complement strand
TTATATAAAAATTAAGATTAAAAAAAACTTATTTTAAGCACTTTTTAAAATAAAACAGCACTTCATCTGCATATTTTGTTAAAGTTTAGCGCTTGTTTGAATATTTTTTGAGAAAAGGGAGAAAAAAACTTTTTTCTTCTCCATAAAAGGCATAGTGAAATTCATGGATATTATTGACTATATATTCAAGATGGTCTTGTGCATTTTTATCTCCTGCAAATAAAAAGAGGTCATCCCGCAAGAGTGGACTCTCCCAATCTGGAAGAAATAAGATATTTTTTTGACGTAATCGCATTAATGGAATAAGATTATTAATACTTTTTCTATTTTTAAGAGAAGTTTTTAGAAGTGAGAGTGTTATGCTCTTCTCACCTAGATTTTCATAAAGTATTGGTGCTTGTATCTCATTAATTTTTAGAGTAAAAATAGTGGGGTAAAGGTCTATCTCTAAAAGTTTTTTAGTCAGCGAGATAACATTTTCTTCACCTAGTAAAGCAATGTTTTTAATAAAAAGATCAAGTGCAGGATTCATGATGGCATTGACTGTTTTATTGATGAGTGTTTTGGAGGGAATAAAAATAGTATGAATATTGGAATTCTCAAAAATAGAAAAATCCTCCATTTCATTTTCTCGTGCAATCGTTATGATGTTAGGGTTGAGTTTTTTTGCTGTCGCTAAAATGGAGAGATTAGTTGTATCGTCATCTGTGCCTGCGATAATTGCAACACTTTCGTTAATGCCAAGTTTTCTTAAAATCGCTTTGTCATCTCCATCACCAACATGTATCATACTTCGTTCAAAAGGTTCCAGCTGATGGGCTTTTTTACTGTCAATCTCTACAAAAGCAATATCAAAATTATTTTGTTTCAATGTTTCATAGATACTTTGACCCATTCTGCCGTAACCGCAGATAATATATTTGCCTTTAGGCAGAGTGCGAAGAGGGTCAAAAAGATGGCAAAGACCATACATCCAGCGTACTAACCGTAAAGAGTGAGGAGCATTAATTGCCATGTTCATTTGTTCTGCAATAATTTCAAAGGGATTTTCAATAATTTGTACACCCAAATCTGCTAAATTTTCAGTTTGATTTTTAGTTGTTGATTTGATGGCCATCGTAATATTTGGGTTTAAAACTTTAGAGGTAAGGGCAATTCTAAGATTGAGTGCATCATTTTGAAAAAGACTGATAATAGCTTTACAATAGATAGATTTTATACCTGCCATCTCGAGAGCTTCGGGGTTATGGACATCTGCATTGAGGCAGTAAACAGGAGGCGTAAAGTTTTCAAGTAGTAGTTTCTCTCTTTTTTGCTCATCCTTTTCAATCACAATGGATCGCAGACCGTACTCATTGGCTTTCTTGATAATTTCACTTGTAATGGCGTTATATCCTAGGATAATGAGATATTTTTCTTTGAGATATTTAACTTTTCTTTGAAATTTAGTTTTGGCAACTTCTTGTAAAAAAAGTTTGTCTTGCAAAAGGGTTATAAGTGTTCCAATACTATAAAGCCAGCCAATAACACTAAAATAGATAGAGATAGATACCCAAATGCGCTGTGCATAGACAAATGGAAAAGGGGATTCACCAAATCCAATAGTTGTTGCTGTATAAGTCATAAAATAAAATGCATCAAATATCGACATATGATAAGGTTTTCCCTCATTATCGACGCCATCAATGATTAATAATCCAATAATAGAAATAGTATAAGTAAGAATGAGGACCAAAAATGGTGCTCTCATTCTTTGTAGAATAATCCATAAAGAGCTATGTTTCATTGTTTACTATCTTTTTGATTTTAAGGTGTCGCCAACATAAAGAAAAACACTCGTAATATTGGCTAAAAGTGCACCACCACTTAAACTAATAATGATAGAAGTAATTTCTTGATTTACAGTGTAGGCATAGGTTGCGATAGTCCATATGGAAGCAGAAGCGATAAGTTGGATATCTGCGACTAAACTGGTTGCTAGTAGAACAGAACCTAATTGTGTTTTATCACCTATTTTGAGGGTAGTGGCAATAATATTTACGATTAAAGCAGCAAAAAGTTCATATTTACTATGCAGTTCTAATGAGCTTAGATCGCCATAAAAAAAACCAAAATTGAGTGTCATTGCAAGAATGATAAAAAACCCCGAAATAACTTTGTCTAAATTCATCGTTTCTTCCTTATTCTACGGATATTTAAAAGAATTATACCTTGAGTTATGTGATGAAATTCTTTTACATGTAGAGAATTAGTAAAGTTTTGTTACAATTTCTTAACTATTTTGAGCGATACTAGGAAAAATCATGAAACTTTTTGGAACAGATGGCGTTAGAGGAAAAGCAGGAAAAAAGATAAATGCTTTTATGGCAATGCGTTTAGCAATGGCAGCTGGAATCTATTTTCGCAAAAACTCTATTACTAATAAAATTTTAGTTGGCAAAGATACGAGGCGAAGTGGTTATATGATAGAAAATGCCATTGTGTCAGGACTTACGGCGGTTGGCTATGATGTAAGACAAATTGGTCCGATGCCTACACCAGCTATAGCATTTTTAACGGAAGATATGCGATGTGACGCAGGCATTATGATAAGTGCATCACATAATCCTTATTTTGATAATGGAATTAAGTTCTTCGACTCTTTTGGCAATAAATTAGGCGAAGCAGACGAAGCAGAGATTGAAAAAATTTATTATGATGATGATTTGATAGAAAAAAGCCAAACAATGGAGTTTGATATAGGAAGATCAAAAAGAGTGGATGATGTCATTGGTCGCTATATTGTTCAGATCAAAAACTCTTTTCCTAAAAAACTAACACTTAAAGGGTTACGCATTGTTTTAGATACGGCTAATGGCGCAGCTTACAAAGTCGCACCCACTGTCTTTAATGAACTTGGGGCAGATGTTATTATCATTAATAATACACCAAATGGTAGCAATATTAATCTTAATTGTGGCGCTTTGCACCCAGAAGAATTGGGCGAAGAAGTGAGAAGACTAAGAGCAGATATAGGATTTGCGTTTGATGGAGATGCCGATCGATTGGTTGTTGTAGATGAAAATGGAAATGCTATTCATGGGGACAAGCTTTTGGGTAAAATTGCTACTTTTCTCAAAAGCCAAAAAGCACTTACTAACAATGCGGCATGTGTTACCGTTATGAGTAATCAAGCGTTAGAAGATTATCTCCTAAAAGATGGCATCAAAACATACCGATGTGACGTGGGTGATAAAAATGTTTTAGAGACCTTATATAGGGAAAATATTAACTTTGGTGGTGAGCAAAGTGGGCATATTATTCTTTCTGATTTTGCTAAAACAGGGGATGCGTTAGTTGCCTCACTCGCCGTGATGAACTGTGTGCTCACAGAGAAGAAAAAAGTGAGTAAATTATTTAACCCTTTTGAGCTGTATCCTCAACTTCAAAAAAATATTAAAGTTGATAATAAAATCCCTCTAAATGAAATTAAGGGTTATCACGCTTTGGTTGAAGAGATGGAAAGTAAAAAAATTCGCGTTTTGATTCGTTACTCTGGTACTGAAAATTTATTGCGGATATTACTAGAGGGAAAAGAAGAAAAAATTTTAGAAGAAAGTATGGATAAAACGGTCAAGTTATTAAAAAGCGCTTTAAATGAGTAAGGCTTTTAAACTATTTTTAGTTTCTTTTTTAGGTGTGATAATTGTTGACCAAGTGATAAAAAGTATTTTTTTAGAGGGTTTTCGATGGAATGGTGACTACTTCTCTCTCATATTGACCTACAATAAAGGTGTTGCTTTTTCAATGCTCTCTTTTTTAAATGAATATTTAAAATATATCCAACTCGTACTTATTGGTGGCATTTTTGTCTATTTATTAAAAAATAAAGATGTTTTTATTGCGTATAGCCTGCCAATAGGTATTATTGCAGGAGCAGGACTGAGTAATATTTATGATAGATTTATCCACGGTGGCGTAGTGGATTACTTTTTTTGGCATTATGGATTTGAATTTGCTGTCTTTAATTTTGCCGATGTGATGATTGATTTTGGGGTTATAATAATTTTGTACCTTTCTTGGAAAAAGTCCAAAGAAGCTCTTTAGTTTTACATGTAAGCATTATATGAAAAGGTTGGGGTAGTGCTTTAAATTTGTGATATAATTTTCATTCGAGCTCTTTAGCTAATTGGCTATTAATGGAGGTTGTCATGAAAATTCTTTTACCTAAGAAAAGTTTAGTTTTTTTAATGCTCTCTGGTGCATACGCGGATACAAATTCCCTTATTTTAGAAAATGATGCCATGATAGGACGAGATCACCATTACACTAATGGTATGTACTATACATGGATGGGGGAAAATAATAGTAGTTCTTTGGATTTGTTGAATTTTATAGATTTAGAGCAAAAAAATCTAGTTTTTTCGATCTCTCATGCAATATTTACTCCGCAAAATAAAAAAACAAGTGATAAAGATTTAAATGACTTACCTTATGCTGGGTATTTGGGTTTCAACTTTTTAACCTATAAATCATCAGCAAATTTTTTTCATGAATTGGGTCTTAATGTAGGTATGGTTGGACCATCAACGCAAGCAGATTCGTTGCAAAAAAACTTTCACTCTTTAATTGGTAATTCTGAGCCAAAAGGATGGGACAACCAGTTGGGCGATGATTTTCTCTATGGTATTTCGTATAACATTGGATATAAAACTAATCCTATAAATATCAATGATTTAAATCTTGATTTTACAACCAATGTACGAGTAGACCTTGGTAATTTTTATACAGGGGCTCTCCTTGGAGGAGCGGTAAGACTTAGTAGCTTCCCTTCTCAAAGTTTTGTCACAGCGGGAAATTTTATAGGGGCAAATGAGAGCTTACTCCTTAACTATGAAAAGAAAAAGAATTTTAATTGGGCATTATCATTGGGCCTCTTTTACAATAAGTTCGATCAATATTATTTAGTCGATGAAGCGAGAAATCAAGGATACACGATACCCAGACTAGACTATTTGGTTGGTGAAAAACTATCTTTTGATTGCTATTATAATTCGTATAAAGTGTCTTTGTATGTAAGATCTATAGATATTGAAAGTAAAGGCTCATCCTCTTCAAGTAATGAAAAAACAGGCGGTATTAGCTTTGTATGGAAGTGGGATTAATCTGTTAGATGACTCCAGTGGCTACGTTACAAGGGTTTTGTTAATTATTTTATAAGTAAACATTAGATAGACTCTCACCTCAGATAATTGTATACACTATCTGATTACTCCTATATTATAGGGGTATTTAAATGATATGGCCGCGTAGCTCAGTTGGTAGAGCACTACCTCGACAAGGTCTACTGAAAGCCCTTAAATAGGGACTTGCGACTACATTTTACTCCTTTTGCCACACAAATCGGTACACAAAAATAGACCTTATTTAGAGGCATTGTGTAGTGAAATATCTTATTAAAAATACCAATAATATCTATCATGCTAGGATAAGAATTAGCACACAGTTAAAGAGCTATTTCTGTCAAAGAGAAATCAATAAAAGTCTTAGAACTAAAAACATTAGACAAGCTAAAGAATTACTCAAGCTCATAGCAAACGAATACAAAAGGCTTAGTGTAGTTACTTCTTTAGGCATACATACAGAAGAACACTTACAGTCACTCGTAGATGACTTCCTTAACAGATATTCTCTATCAAAAAACAGAACTATCTACAGTCAAAGAACCTCTAGGGTTTTAACTCATGGGACATGTTTAAATGAGTTTGAAAAGTACTATAGACAGCTAGACATCGGAGATGACAAACGTAACATAACACTTAGCTACTTAAAGAAGATATACTTACCTATTGTTGGGACTAACACGCTTATAGACGTTATTGATTTCAACAAGATAAATGCTATCAAAGATACCTTATCAAAACTCCCTAGAAGACTCTCAGCACACTATAAAACATTATCGTTAAATAAGCTTGTAAAGATGGATGTTGAAGAAGATGATAGAATATCTGATACAACGCTAAAGGCGTATATAGGTTATACCAAAAGGTTTTATAACTATTGTCTTTCACAACACTATATTAAACTCAACCCTTGCAATTCAATCAATGTAATAGGCGTAAGAAATGCTATCAGTGAGCGTGACCCATTCACAAAAGAAGAGGTGAGGGAATTATTAAGATTGATAGACACCTATAGTTCGTCTTTACACGCCATTTACTACACACTTGCACATACTGGTCTAAGAAGTTCAGAGTTATGGAAAGCAACACTTAGGCACGACATAGATGATGATATATGGTTTCTTGACCTTACCAATAGAAAGATAAAGCTCAAAACAAATAGTAGCTACAGAATTGTCCCACTGCATAAGACTTTAGTTGATTTAGGTGTCCCTTATGTTTTACCTCAAGCCCTCATAGAACACAAACAAGAACGAACCCAAAAGGTTTTTAATAACAGTATTAAGCAACAAGTAACCTCATCACCTAAGAAAGTAATGTACTCCCTTAGACACACTTTTGCTACAGAACTAAAGTACTCCAAAGTAGACCAACTCATCATCAGTGAGCTTATGGGGCATTCTCACAGCGGTATGACTATGGGAAGATATGCAAGTAGGTATCCTATACATATTCTCAAGGAGGCTATCGATAAGCTTGACTTTTCTTAGGGTCTCATAGAGGATAGCCTTACTGTCTTCTCTAAGGTCTTAGACCAAAATCACACTAAAAGGGTTACATATGGAAATCACATTAAACGGAATTAGAGAGACATTGAAGCTACAAGGTACATCGTTGTTTATTGGTAATGAGTATGATAAGACTATAAGTGATATTTACATAGAGGACATTACAAGCCTTACAGATGGAACACTAAGCCAACGAGTAAATGAATTATCGTTAATGCTTACAGAGGCTCTGTGTGAGCTTAAACAGATGGCTATAAAAGCTTTTGATAAAGAGCCTATGTTAGAGGGGTCTATAGGGTGACTTGGGGTAGACTTAGGTCTACTTTTTTAACAATGAAAAAGCTTTACATTTATCTTTCCAATAAGATGAATTATATAAAACATCGATTGTATAATTATGTTTAAGGCGTAACTTTAACTCTTGTATAAATAATTCATACCCTCTTTTATGTGTATTTTGTAATAACAATATTTCAGCATAAATAAAATCTAATGTATGAATAAAATCCCAAATATATAATTCAATCACCATCATGTGTCTTTCATCGTTTGATAATGGGGAACCTTTTTCAACTCCAGCTTTAGTGACTTTTATTGTTTCTTTAATTTCTAGCATTTTATGTATTTTATTGATAGAAATATGTCCTAACTTTTCATCTAATATTTTATAGTACCTGTCAAGTTTTACATTAATATTGGAGATAAAGAACTCTTCAGTTTGTCTTTCACTCTCTTTCCGTGACTGCTGTAGTTCCTCGATTTGAGCTTTAAGACTCTCTGATTGAACTTCTAATGCTTTACTTTGTTGTTGTAACGATTTATCTTGTTGTTCAAGAGCTTTATCTTGTTTTTCTATACTTATCTGCATCTTTTGATTAGCTTGATTTTGAAGAAGAGTACTAAAAGCGACAGCTAGGAATGCTAAAGCTGAGAAGTGACCTGATAATATATCCCCTATTTGCCCTCTAAGTGCCCATGAATCTTGTACGCCTACAATAGATACACTTGTGTTAATATCTTTAGCTAAACTCGTTAAATACATTGGAGAGCTATTTAAATCTATAACAGTCCAAACTAGATTAATAAAAAGGAGACAAGCAAAACCACCGATAAGCCATTTAAGTATTTTAATCATACTTATACCTTTATGCATTTTGCAGCATTATTACATTTACCATTTCTTGAATAAAAAGGACAGCCTACATCAACTACTTTACCATTTTTAGTTGTAGCTAATAACCATCTTTCAACATTATATGGACTACCTTGAGTTTGTAACTTTGTATATATTGCACACTGTGTTTTAAAATCAGTATTTACAACTGGCTTTAAATGAGAGCTTATAAGGTAGCCGACATAAATACATCCTAACATCACAACAAATAAAAAAATCAACTCATCTTTATCAAGTTTATCTCTTAAACTCACAAGAAATTCAAATACTTTGATTAAAAATTCCATAAAGTAGTCCTTCTTATTTACTCATACTTTGTTCAAACTCATCTGTCAAAAGTTCTGATTCAATCCAATGGAGAGTTAAATCAATAAGCATCTTTAGATGGCTAATATCTTTATCTTCCCATTTTCTTACATAATGTGTCTCATCATTACCTAACCACACTGCTTTAGTAGCAACAGACCTTAGCTTAGAGGCTTCACTCATATAAGTATTAATGGTTGGCATTAGAAGAGTCTTTTTAATATCTTCTTCTTTGGTTGGATTTTTAGAAATACAATAGTCTTTAATCAAAAACTCTAAAGCTTTACGAAGTCCTACTCCTGTGATTTCATCCAATCCTAAAGCCTCTGCTTCAAGTGCTTGAGTATAGATTTTATAAAAACTAGGAGATATGTTTTTGATTTTATCATTTAGTTCTAAAGGTTTCATTTTAATTGGAGTTAAAGCTATGATACTAGATGGTCTATCATCATTATAAATACCAATAAATAAGTGCTGACATTTATGATTATTACACTGGAACAAGATTTCACTATTATGAGTTACTTTATTAAAAATTCCATATAAGACATCCGCTGTAATATGATGGTGACATATGGGACATATTGTAGGAGTGTGATTTGAAGCAAAAGAACTTTTATCTCTAAGTGTTATTACTACCATGCTAATATTTCTCCACTGTTTTCTTTATATTATAGTCCAATAATCTTTTTAATATGTAAAATATTCCAATATGAAATAGCCCTTTGTAAAAATACTAAAAATCTCTGAAAGGTCATATAAATACGCTCACAGATGAAAAGTACCCCCTATGCCCTCCTTTAGACTGTATTTAGGTGCGTAGGAGGACACTGAAGGCACTTTGTAACTTTAGACAGACTCATAGCACAGCTAAACGCTTTTTTCAGCTCACACACTCAGAGTACAATATAACCTCATCACCTCACTCATCTTATTAACTCTTAACCATCGTTATATATTATCTTCTTTGTTATTCTTTATACTTGACATACAGTTTATAATCTGATAGAGTTTCAAGCAATAAACACATTAAGTCTTAAAGGGTATCAAATGACAGTAGGTTACATAAGAGTTTCAACAGATACACAAGTCACCTCTAACCAAAAGAATGAGATATTAAACTATGCTCACGTGTTACATGTAAAGGTTGATAAGTTCATAGATGTAACAATGAGTTCACGTAAGAACATGAGAGATAGGCTTATGGACGCACTCTTTACCTCGTTAAGCTTAGGCGATACTCTTATCATCAGTGAACTCTCAAGACTTGGAAGAAGTACACAAGAAGTGTTACAGACTATTGAGAAGCTTATGAAGATTGGTATAGAGCTACATATCATCAAACAAAAGATGGTTATCAATCCAAACAATAGGAATGACTTTGTATCTAAAGCTATGTTGACCCTTATGAGTCTCTTCTCTGAGCTTGAGAGAGATTTAATAAGTCAAAGGACTGTAGAGGCCCTTAAGGCTAGAAAGGAACAAGGGGTTATCTTGGGTAAGCCTAAAGGGTCTATTCAGAAGTCTAAGTATGACATATATCGTGATAGAGTTGTAGAGCTTCATAACATGGGTTTATCTCTTAACAAGATTGTATCTAAGCACCTAGAGCCTGCCATGGGTAAAGGTAACTGTAGCGTTGCTAGTTTATCTGTGTATCTCAAAAGAAGAGGGCTGTAGAGGGTACAATATAGGCACTTATGGCCACCTACAAGGACTAAAGACCCCTTAAGACCGCTCATTACTACTTTAGGCACTTAACTGTCCTCAGTGCCCTCCCACAGACACTTATATCAATCCTCAACTATCCTCATTTACAGTCAAACATAACATATCATAGAAGTCTATACTTTGAGGCTTTAAGGCACTCACCCCTCTATTAGAGAAGAGGGAACTATTTAGGAGTTTATAAGTAGCCCTAAAGTCCCTATTTTAGACTCACCTCACCTTTAGAGAGAACCTACATAAAACACCCTCAAAACATAGGTTTTATTGATTTTCTATAAGCCCCTAAAGTAGACACTTTGTGACAGACACCCCTCCTTTAGAGAAGAGTGTCTATTTTCCACCCGCATATTTTGACATTAGAAGTGAGTCTATTATTGCTATAGATTGACTTGTGATTTCTCCTTTTTACACAAATACAAAACAAACCAAAAGGAGGTTCTTATGGAACTAAAACAAACAATCACTATTTATGATGCTGTCATGGGTAGTGGTAAGACTACACATATTATTAAACATATGAATAGTAACCCACAGCAAAAGTATATTTACATCACTCCAAACCTAGAAGAATGTAAGAGGATTGATGAGGCATGCCCAAAGCTAGACTTTAAGCACCCTAGCAATGATAAAGGTACTAAGCTTAAAGACTTACAAAGACTTGTAGAGCTTGAGCATAATATAGTCTCAACTCATTCCATGCTTACCAACTTCACAGCGGACACTTTAGAGCTACTTCATAACAGAAATTATCATCTTATTTTAGATGAAGCAATAGACCCTTGTATGGAGTACAACATCAAAGCAACTGATATTAGTATGCTCTTTGATTCAGGCTCGGTCACGATTGATGACGATGGTATGACTTTAGTATGGTGTAAAGAACGACCTGAGTATAACTCTAAGTTTTATCAAGAGTATAAACTTATAGAGAATGGTAACTTAGTTCTATTTGACTTTAACGGTTCAAAGACAGCTAAGAGGATATTTGTATGGGAGATGACAAAAGGACTCTTTGAGAGCTTTCAAAGTGTGACTATATTGACCTATCAGTTTCAAGGGAGCATACTAAGGTCTTACTTTGACCTCAAAGGGATAGACTATCAAGTTGATACATGTACTCTCAAAGGGGCAAAGTTAGGTCACTTAATCAATGTTTATGAAGATGAAGACCTAAACCTCATCGGTAGTAATCGCATGAGTCTAGCCTCAAAGCTTAGTAGAGACCCTATTAAGTGTAAAGAGTTAGGTAATAACATTTATAACTACTTTAGGAACAAGATAAATGTACCCTCTC
>JAFLKZ010000182.1:6434-23252 GCA_019162915.1 Campylobacteraceae bacterium | reverse complement strand
GTTTTATGGACGACCTTTAAAGAGGCAGTTAAGCATGTCAAGGGTAAAGGATTCACTAAAGGCTTTGTAGTACATAATCAAAAGGCTACTAATAAGTACGCCTCAAAGACAACGCTAGCCTATGGACTTAACTTATATATGCCTGTACCCATTAAGCGATACTTAGAGACACGAGGTGTAAATGTCAATGAAGAGTTATGGTCTTTGAATGAGATGTTACAATGGATTTTTAGGAGTGCCATAAGAGATGATAAAAGTATCAACATCTATGTGCCAAATGTTAGGATGAGAGAGCTTTTAAAAGAGTGGATAAAAGACCACTAAAAACATGTCTAGCACTTTTGACGACTAGAAAAGTGCTAAGCACCCCTTCAGAACCCCTATACCAAGGGCTTTTAGACACTCAACCCTTATAAGAGACTATATACCTAAAATCACTTAAAGTAAGACTATAAATAACTCACTTACTTGACATGAAAAGATGAGAAGATAACCTATATTATTTCATAGGTGTGACTTCTGTAAGGAACTAATAAACAATAACAAAAGACTTATAACCTACAGTCACCCTATACCTCATCTTAAGACTGACTATAGTGTCACTTCTGTCTATACCCTTTATATTTATTATCTAGGTTTTCAGATAGAAGTAGACACTTAAGTCAATCTTTACTTATGCCTAAACTATCTATCTATTTCTTTTAGTCCACCTAGAGACTGTCTTAGGGCTACTTAAGTCTATCTTTACTGTCTACTTCTAAAACTACATATATCAATAACCTTTAGTATTTATTATCTAGTTATCTACATGAAGACACCTTGAGTCCACCTAGAGACTGTCTTTAAGTACAACTAGAGATTATCCTACACATGACCTTTAGGCTGACTATAGTGTCTCCTTCTAAAGCTACTTATATCATTAACATTAGTATTCATTATCTAGGTATCTGTACACAGTGCCTCATACAGCCTCTCACGGTGGCACTGAGGGCATGACTAGAGATTATCTATACATTGACTTGATGAGGCCTACTTAATGCCCTCACAGTCCACCCACATGATGGTTACTAAAGGTGTAAACTTATTTGTTTTAAAAGGTCATAGACGACACGGAAGTCAACTCAGTAAACGCTAGGGAGCTTTGGGAGAACCTTGAGGTTAAGACTAGATTCAACAAAGGAGTTCCTAGAAGCACTAGAAAAACAAACCACGGAAATCCGTTGTTTACTCAAAAACGAGTAACAGAGGGGAACGACTACATCATAACCCTTGAGATGGCAAAACACCTAGCAATGATGGAGAAGACTAATAAAGCTTTTGAGTACCTAATCTGAGACCCTTAATAATGATGGTACTTGGTATATCTGTGATAAATTATTTACAGAAGAAGAGGCTAAAGCTTACTTTACCTCAAAAAAATACAAGAAGACTGGAAGACAGTTTGAGGTGGAAGTGGGATGAAGACAGCACTAGTAAAAGTAAACGAGATAACAATAGAGGTGCGACCTGATGTCAAGCATGAGTGGTTGTTGAGTACCAAAGATGTAGCTGAGGGTTATGGGTTGAGTGAGAGTGGTTTGAGAAGTATCAAAAGTGATAATAATGGGGAGATTGAAGAGGGTACGCATTATGTCCGTATGTCGGACGCTAAAGGTAAACCTCTGATGTGGACTAAGCGTGGCGTAACACGACTTGGGTTCTTCATTAAAACACCTATGGCTAAAGAGTTTAGAGACTGGGCTGAGGAGTATATTATTGGTTCTTATGTGGGTACAGCATGAAGACACTTTAACTATCACTTGAACATTGACTAAAGTAAACCTATAACTGTCCTTCACAGTCCACCCACGTAGCTAAAAGAGATAACATAATAATCGTTACACAAATCGGTACACAACTAAAGAGGGTTTTAAGTTTTAATTCAGTATCATTCACACACTATTTTAGTTATCTGATTGTTACGAAGATGCGTATCAGTGGGGTTTCTAGGGGTATTTAAATGATATGGCCGCGTAGCTCAGTTGGTAGAGCACTACCTCGACAAGGTAGTGGTCGGAGGTTCGAATCCTCTCGCGACCACCATTTTTTGTTCTCCCGTCGTTTGGGAGTTCATACAAGTAAAAGGATTTTAAATGATGAACGATGTTATAGCCTATAAAGATGGCGGTCTCATCATCGACACGCAAACTGCACTAGCAACTTCTTCTACTTATGAAAATAAAATCATGTTTAACAATTCACCTGACGCGCTTGAAGTGATTCGTCACTCGTGTGCTCATATTATGGCTCAGGCTATTAAAGCGTTGTATAAAGATGTCCAATTTTTCGTAGGTCCTGTAATTGAAGATGGCTTTTACTATGATTTTCGGGTTGGTGAAAAGATTGGTGATGCAGATCTCAAAGAGATCGAAAAAAAGATGCAAGAAATTGCTAACGCAAAACTTCCTATTGAAAAAACCTACACTACTAAAACAGCGGTTGTAAAACATTTTGCTAATGATGATTTGAAACAAGAGGTTCTTTTAAGAATTCCTGATGGCGAAGTTTCTCTCTACAAACAAGGCGATTTTGAAGATTTATGCCGTGGACCTCATGTTCCTAATACAAGATATTTACGATTTTTTAAATTAACCAGAGTAGCAGGTGCTTATCTGGGTGGTGATGAAAAGCGTGAGATGTTAACGCGCATTTATGGCATTGCATTTGCTGATAAAGAGAGCTTGAAAGATTATGTTACCATGATCGAAGAAGCTAAAAAAAGAGATCATAGAAAAATAGGTAATGAATTAAAACTTTTTACTTTTGATGAAGAAGTGGGTGCTGGACTTCCTATTTGGTTACCAAATGGTGGAAGATTACGATCAAAATTAGAACAACTACTTTTTAAAGCGCATAGACAAAGAGGTTATCAGCCTGTTCGTGGTCCTGAGATTTTAAAATCAGAGGCATGGAAGACTAGTGGTCACTATGAAAACTATGGCGAAAATATGTATTTTACAGTGATTGATGAAGCTGAGTATGGTATCAAGCCGATGAACTGCTTAGGACATATCAAAGTATTCCAAAATGAAGTGCGAAGTTATCGTGATTTACCACTCAAGTTTTTTGAATATGGCGTTGTTCATCGTCATGAAAAAAGTGGCGTACTTCATGGACTCTTTCGAGTGCGCGAATTTACACAAGATGATGCACATATCTTTTGTACTCCTGCACAAATTAAAGAAAATGTTATAGAAATTTTAAGTTTTGTCGATTCTATTATGAGTGCCTTCGGATTTAAGTATGATATGGAAATATCTACAAAACCAGCAAAGTCTATCGGCGATGATGCTTATTGGGTTGCAGCAACGCAAGGGCTCAAGGATGCTTTAGATGAAAATGGGATACACTATGGTATTGATGAAGGTGGTGGAGCATTTTATGGTCCAAAAATTGACATCAAGATAACCGATGCATTGAAAAGAAAATGGCAATGCGGAACAATACAAGTAGATTTCAATTTGCCAGAGCGATTTGATATCTCTTATGTAGATGCAAACAATGAACATGCTCGTCCTGTTATGCTTCACCGTGCTATTTTGGGGTCATTTGAACGATTTATCGGTATTTTGATTGAGCATACAGCGGGTGAATTTCCATTTTTTATCGCTCCCACACAAGCGGTTATTATTCCTATTTCTGAGGCGCATCTTGCATATGCCAAAGAGTTGGCTAATGCGCTTATGGCTGAGGGCGTTGATGTTGAGATTTCTTCAAAAAATGAGAGTCTCAATAAGAGAATTAGAAATGCTGAAACAATGCGTGTTCCGATGATTTTTGTTCTTGGAGATGCAGAAGTTGAGCAACAAAGTGTTGCAGTAAGAGATAGAAGAGAAAGAACACAGTATAATTTGACAAAAGAAGAGTTGATATTAAAATTAAAGGAGAAGCTTAGTGAGGTACACTTTTGAGTAAAGACAAAGATGTAATGCTTAATGAGGACATCAGAGCAAACGAAATAAGGTGTGTCGGCGACGATGGGACACAATATGGCATCATAACCAGAAAAGAGGCTTTAGCAAAAGCGGATGAGTTAGGTTTAGATTTAGTGTTGATTGCCCCAGATGCTACGCCACCAGTTTGTAAGATTATGAACTACGGTAAATTTAAGTATCAGCAAGAAAAAAAGTTAAAAGAAGCTAGAAAAAATCAAAAGATAATCGAGATTAAAGAGATTAAACTTTCGGTTAAAATTGCTTCAAATGACATTAGCTATAAAGTGAAACATGCACGCGAATTTCTAGAAGAGGGCAAGCATGTTAGATTTAGAGTTTTCTTGCGTGGACGAGAGATGTCCAATCCTGAAGCTGGCGAGCATGTTTTAGAAAACTTGTGGCCACTTTTAGAAGATATTGCCGAGAGAGAAAAAACTCCTAAGCTAGAGGGAAGATATATTAATATGCTGGTAACTCCAAAAAAATAGCATACTTTTAATACTCTCTAAGAAATATTAAGATAAAATAAGCCCCTCTAATCTTTTGAGGGGTAAATCCCCAACAAATTTTAGTGTACAATAAAGGAGTATCCATGCCGAAAATGAAAACGGTACGCGGTGCAGCTAAGCGTTTCAAGATTGGTAAGAGCAAGATTAAAAGAGGCGCAGCCTTTAGAAGTCATATTCTTACTAAAAAACCAAGCAAAAGAATGCGTGGTTTGAAAGAATCTAAAGTTGTAGATAGTCGCGATTCAAAATCAGTAAAATTAATGCTTTGTAAGGCATAGATTTTATTTTTAAACAAGAGTTTTTGACGTAAAGTCATTATATTAATTTGCAATGTTCCCCTCATGAGAGGGCAAGTTCCCTAGGGACACCGACATTTTATTGGTCAAGGAGACACAATGGCAAGAGTAAAAACAGGTATCGTCCGAAGAAGACGCCATAAGAAAATTTTAAAGCTAGCGAGAGGTTTCTATAGTGGTAGAAGAAAACACTTTAGAAAAGCAAAAGAGCAATTAGAAAGAAGTATGGTTTATGCGTTTAGAGATAGACGACAGAAAAAAAGAGATTTTAGAAGACTTTGGATTACCAGAATTAATGCTGCTTGTAGATTAAATGACATTAGTTATTCTCGTTTTATCAACGCTTTAAATAAAGCAAATATCAATTTAGATAGAAAAATTTTAGCTGATATGGCTATGAATGATGCTGAAGCGTTTACTGTAGTTGTTAAGCAAGCTAAAGCCGCACTTTAATATATAAAAAATCCAGATGATGTTTTCATCATCTGGTGACTACTTATTTGAGTTCATCTCATCTCTCATTTTTTTCACTACTTTTTTAATATCATCTAACTCGATTTCCTCTTTTTTATTAAGCTGTACTCTATAAAGTTCTGCTTCATTTTTAACGATACTCATGCGTATAAAATTTTCTTTCGCAATATGGGAAGAAGAGAGCGCACAATTGCTTTTCAAAGGATTGGTAGTGACGTATATATGTAAAGTACTACTTGTATCTATTGTAAAGCCATAAGTGACCAAAGAAGATGAAATAGCGTGATAGTCCAAAGAGTTATCTACATGTAAAGTCAAGGGCTCGTGTCCCAAAAAAGTAGCATTATATTTTTTAGAACTTATGGTATCTCCACATCCTGTTAGCACAACCAACACAAGGAAAAGAAAAAACTTGTTTTGCAATACAAAGTTCTCTAAACGAGATGAGAGCATGAAAATTTTCTCCTGAAGTTTGGCATAGAGCTTAAAGTATGCTCTATGCCATTTTTGTGTTAGTTATTTTATGAAGTCACTTTTTTTAGGATAGATAAAAATCGTTTTTCTCTCTACTACAATTCTTTCTTTGTCATCCATAGCAAAAGCCTTTATAGTGATAGGAAGATCTTCCCCTTCAACTTTTATTTCCTTAGGAATAGAAGATAAAATGACAATTTTTTTTATTTTTTCACCAGATTTTAGTAAAAAAGGATTACTTGGCTGATCAATTTTTATATCTTTATTAGAAATGTCAAAATAATAAGTATGATCTTTTGCATCTGTATTTTGAAATAAGAATGTATAAACATTTTCGATTGTTTTGCCATCGTCTCCAATTTTATAGAGTTGGCTCGTTCTATTAATGTTCAATAACATGTACTCTTTGGTTGTCCCCATTAAAAAAAGTCCGATAAGTGCAATGGAAAGTGCAATACCATAAGCAATCGTTCTAAAGCGTAAATATTGTGTTTTTAGCCCTTTTTCAACTTCGTTGGCACTCGTCCAAGTAATGAGTGATTTTTTACCTAATTTTTCCATGATAGGAGTACATGCATCCGCGCATTCGAGGCAGTTAATGCATTCTAACTGCATTCCTTTTCTGATATCTATATGGGTTGGACAAACACGTACACATGCTTCACATCCTGTGCAATCATCACTTTGAAGCAATGGCTTGCTTCCTATTTTATGACCATGACTATCAAAAATTGTTCCGCCACGTTTTTCATCATAAATAGTTTGAAGCGTATTTTCATCAAATAATACAGATTGGATTCTTGCATAAGGGCAGATGTAAACACAAAAATCTTCTTTTAGCATGATGATATCATAGATTAAAAATCCAGCTAAACCTAAAAGAAATCCATACATTACCGTATTTTCAGCAGGGTCTTTGAGATAAGTGAAAAAATCTTCAGGGGGTATAAAATACCATATAAAGTTTGCAGCAGCTAATAGTGACAATGCAGACCAGATAAGAAAAGCTACAATTTTTTTAAATATCTGAGAATTTTCTGATTCTTTTTGTTTATTTTTAATACTTTTTCGCATACCTAAAAGATAAGTTTCAATAAAATCTCGATAGATAACTCTAAAAATGGTTTGAGGACAAGACCAACCACACCAAACTCTACCACCAAGTGTTGTCATGAAAAATATACCTAAAAAAAGTAATATGAGCAAAAATGGCATTAAATAGAGTTCTTGCATATCAAAAGTTGTAAATAAAAGATGCAACTGTTTTTTATCAAAGCTAAGTAAAAAAACATGCTTACCTTCTATCGTAATAAAAGGTAAAACGAGTGAAATAACGGTAATGATACCAAAAGTCAAGTATCTCTTCATTCTATAGTAAGTTGTTTGAAGAGAATTATCTGTATTACAATTCATTGTTGATTCCTTCTTTCTCTAAGGGAGTATTTTTTATAAGTGAACATTCTTTATCCTTGTTAGCACTTACTACGAGTGCTTGTTTTTTAGATGATTTTAAAAAAGATATTTTTGCTTTTACTAAATCTTTAAGTCCTCTAGAATTAACATAATCTTTAAGAGAAGTTCGACTCACACCTAAAATCTTCGATATTTCGCTAATGGAGGTATTATTCTCAATGCATTCTATGATACGAGGCCTGTAAATATCAAATTTTGATTTTGACATACGCCCTTTTGGTCTGCCTTGTATTTTTTCTTTTTCCATTTTTTTGCCAAGTTCTGTTTGTTTTGAGAGAAGTTCTAACAAATGAAGAGGCTTTGACGTATCTGCGATGAGCGTATTTGCATTGGCTATATGTACCGTAATTGAACGAGTGAGAAGGCATTCAAAAACTTTGACAAGTTCTTCAACTTTTTCAGAAAAAGTAAAAAGATCAAAAATAATTAAATGGTCATTTTTTTCAAGAGACCGTAAAAAACCTTTAAACTCTTTTCTCTCGTCTAATTCTAGAAGAGGATTTGAGTTTTCTATCTCCGTTGTATCGATATGGAGACTGTGATGGTGCGCGTATTTTAAAATCTGTTTTTGCTGAACAGTGATAGTTGGATCATCTGTTTTATTTTTTAAAAGGACGATATTCATAAAATTGTCACCTTTTTATTATTTTGCTGAGTGAAGTATACAAATAATGACGCTAAAAGTCAATATAAATACACTTTTTATCGTCAACATAAGCATAACATTGTTACTTAAGCTTACATGTAAGGGAAATTAGATAAAATCAACTTCAAAATTTATCAGAAAGGTGGTGAAAGAGTATGCCTGGGATTAAAGTTCACCCTAATGATTCATTTGACGAAGCTTATAGAAAGTTTAAAAAACAAGTTGATCGTAACCTAGTTGTGACTGAAGTACGCGCAAGACGTTTCTATGAAACGGCTACAGAAAAGCGTAAAAAAGACAAAATTAGTGCACGTAAAAAACAGTTGAAAAGACTATATATGCTTAGAAGATACGAATCACGACTCTAACACACGAAGAATTGAGAAGTTAGCTTCTCAATTCTTATTTTTTTCACACCTTTTTTTTTCAAATCCTCAAAAAAACTCTTCCTCAAAGTAAACTAATTAAAGCTATGATAACATTGCAGTTATTAAATATTTTCAAGCACAATCTTCTAACTGTTAGCAAAGGATAAAAGATGGATAAAAAATTAACCGTTATCGAAGCAGCAAAGTCCTTGGGCGTTAGTAAAGAGGCTATCTACAATCGTTTAAGAAGAGGGACTTTACAAAGCGTTGTCGAAAATGGTACTAAATACATTATGCTAACAAAAAATACGCTTCGAGAAGCGATAACTCCCCGAAAAATAGAAAGTGGTTTCGATAGTGCTTATGTAGAACTTCTCAAAAGCCAACTAGAAGAGATAAAGCTCAAAAATACGCAACTAGAAGCAGATAAAGAGAGATTAGTGGCGGATAAAGTGAGATTACTGGTTGAGTCAAAAGAAAAAATAGAATCTATTTATAGAGAAAAAGATGAGCAATTAAAAGCAATTCTATCATTAGCAAACAGGCAGATAACTGTTAATAATCCTGAAGTTACACCTCCTACTTCTCCCACTGTGAGCAAAGAAGGTTTTTTAAAGGAAAACTATTCTTCTTTTCAAGAACCATTCTTTGAAGAAGCAGACGTCCTTGAAGAAGACAGTGATAGTGAAGTTGTCGAAACGATGTTTGAATCTTATAGTGATTGGCGCGATTTGAGAAGTTATTTGAAAGAAAAAGGGTTTTCTAAAAAAGAAAAACAAAATATCAATGATAAGCTTGGAAAAAAAGTAGGACATGACAGTGATATCATGGATAAAAATGGAAAATTATTTATCAAAAAAGGTAAAAAACTTAAAGAGATATTAGGGAGTTAGACAATTATGCAATATATTCGAAAAATTTCAGACTATATGATAGCTGGTGGTATAGGCGTTATGGTGATAGTTGGCATGCAAGGGTGTGATAACAAAGAAGAAACAAAAAAAAATGTTCTGACTGATGCTGCAAAAACACAAGGGGCACTTGTTATTGTGGATGAGATATCTCCTGGTAAATTTAAGATAGCAGAAGAGTATCCTAGTGCTACCACAAGAATAATACTAAGAAATTTTGATGGAACAGAAAAGATTCTTTCTCAAGAAGAGATAGATAAATTGGTGAAAGAAGAATCAGTCAAAATCGATAACAATACCTCTGCCCTGACTAATCCTCAAGTAAGCTCAAATTCTATGGGACTTGGCGGCATATTGCTCTCAAGCGTAGCAGGAGCGATGATAGGCAGTTACATTGGTAATAAACTGTTTAATAATCAAAACTTTCAAAGCCAAAGAGCTACTTCATATTCTAGTCCGCAAGCACAAAGTAGAAGTGCAAGTAGTTTTAACAAGCCATCCTCTAGTAGCAGTGCCGCTGGAAGTGGTGCTAAAAGTAGTGGATTTTTTGCTCCAACCAGTGGTAGTTCGAGCAGTGCAGCTTCATCTAGTGGGACATCAAGTAGTGCCAGTTCTACCCCAAGTTCAGGAGGATAATAGTGTTACATGTAGAAAAAATAAAACCACTTAGTAAAGAATTTTTAGAGTCCATAGGATTTTATTGGCATACCGATAACGATAACACATCGTATGTTGCAGATGAGTTAGTCGTTATTACGCAAGATGAAGCAGAAGCCTATTACGAGGCATCTAATGAACTTTACGACATGTTCGTTGAGGGTGCACAGTATGTTATCGATAACAACCTTTTTCACGAACTCAATATCCCTTTTAATTTAGTAGATCTTATCAACCTTTCTTGGGAAAATGATGTTAATTGGCATTTGTATGGAAGATTTGATTTTGCAGGTGGCATCGATGGTAAGCCCATTAAATTACTAGAATTTAATGCTGACACACCAACTTCACTTTTTGAAACAGCGATTATCCAATGGGCAATGCTAAAATGCAATCACATGGATGAAGCCAAACAATTTAATACCTTATATGAGGCTATCAAAGAAAATTTCAAACGATTAGTCGTCCTTGGTGGTGATACTAATGACTTTGGCAAATATTATGATGGATGGAGAATACTTTTTTCCTGCATAAAAGGCAATGTGGAAGATGAAAACACTACGAGATTACTCCAAATGGCCGCAAATGAAGCAGGGTTTCATACCGATTTTGCGTATATTGATGAAGTAGGATTTAGTGGGAAAGAGGGCATTTTTAAGGGAGATGAAAACTTTGAGTATTGGTTTAAGCTTATTCCTTGGGAAGCAATTGCCATTGATGAGGGAAATCTAGCACTTATTTTAGATGAAATCGTCAAAGAACAAAAAGCGATTATTTTGAACCCAGCATACACACTTATTTTTCAAAGTAAAGCATTTATGAAAATTTTGTGGGATTTGTTCCCGCAGCATCCTTTGCTACTAGAAACTTCTTATGTGCCATTAAAAGGTAAAAAACAAGTTGAAAAAAGGGCTTTTGGACGAGAAGGTGCCAATACAATTATCTATGATACCGATATGAGTGTACTCTCCAAAGTTGGGGGTGAGTATGAAAACTTTTTACCTGTCTATCAAGAATATGTAGCGTTACCTAAAGATGACAAAGGTGAATTTTACCAAGCAGGTGTATTTTTTGCTTATGAGGGATGCGGACTGGGATTTAGAAAAGGTGGACTCATTATGGAGAATTTTTCAAAATTTGTAGGACACAAAATAAAGGATTGAGATGAAAATAGTATGTTTAGATGCGAAAACATTAGGTGATGATGCTGACTTAAGTGTTTTTACGCAGTTTGGCACCTTTGAGGCTTTCGATATTACGACGCCAGATGAAGTTATCTCAAATATTGGTGATGCCAAAATTATTTTAACTAACAAAGTGATGATTACGAAAGAAACAATGGATGCTTGCCCGAATTTAGGACTTATTTGTGTTACCGCAACGGGAATGAACAATGTTGATTTAGAACATGCAAAGCTTAAAGGCATTACCGTTAAAAATGTAGCTGGGTATTCTACGGCTTCTGTAACGCAAACGACTTTTACACTCGTACTTTCTCTTTTAGGACAAAGTGCCTATTACGATAATTATGTTAAATCTGGTGGATGGGTGAAAAGTAAGATATTTACCCACATTGACCGTCCCATTGTAGAAATTAAAGATAAAAAATGGGGCATTATCGGATTTGGGATGATTGGTAAAGAAGTGGCTAAAGTGGCTTCTGCTTTTGGTGCCAATGTCGTTTATTATTCTACGAGTGGTGCTAATAACGATAGTAGCTACACAAAAGTAGAGTTTGAGGATTTATTTAAAACATGTGACATTATTTCTATTCATGCGCCATTAAATGATAAAACCAAAGGGCTTGTGACTAAAGAAGCACTTTCCCTTATGAAAAAAGGAGCGCTTCTTATCAATGTCGGCCGCGGTGGCATTGTGGATGAAGGAGCTCTTGCGGAGGCCATTGATACCAATGGTATTTATGCAGGTATTGATGTGACTGCTATTGAGCCAATGGAAGAGGGCAATCCTCTTTTACATGTAAAGCATAGGCAAAGACTCGCAATGAGTCCTCATATCGCTTGGGCTAGCGTTGAATCAAGACAAGAGTTAATTCGATTAGTGGGTGAAAATATCAAAGATTTTATAGGACAATAAGGAGTATTTATGGCAGCAAAAGAGCATAGTCTTGACATCAGCGCAGAGATAGATAAGCAAAAATTTAAAGATGCGTATGAACAAGCAAAAAAAGTTATTACGAATAGATGGGATTTTAAAGGGATAACGTGTGATTTTGACTATAACGAAAAAGCAAAAACATTAACGTTACTGACCACTACAGATAGTAAGGCAGATGCGATGGTAGAAGCGATGGTTTCAGAAGTCATCAAAAGAGGTATCTCTTCAAAGGCACTTAAAGAAACCAAGCGAGAAGTAGCAGGTGGCAATAAAACACGTGTTACGATGAGTATTGTCGATGCGATAGCTAGTGATGATGCGAAAAAAATCGTTAAAGAAATTAAAGATTTAAAACTTAAAGTACAAGCTTCTATCAGAGGCGATATCGTACGCGTTGAGGGAAAATCTATTGATGATTTGCAAGAAGCGATGAAAGCTATTCGTGAATGCGAATTTGATTTCCCAATTAGTTTCACAAATATGAAATAAAATGGACGAATTTCCAAAAATCATCGAAGTGATACCCATCATCAAAGGGTTTAAATGTAAGGTGTTGATGTATTTTTTATATAGCACACTTACATTTTCTCCCCTACTCGTTGGAATTTGGATAGGGTATGTACATAACATCTGGATTGGTATCGCATTTTTTCTATTTTTAACGTTAGTGAGTGGTGTGGTGAGCTCAAAAATGAGAATAAATTCTATTCCTTATGCGCAAAGAGAGATGGATTATTCAACGATGGCAATTGTGAAGTGGTATTTATCACGGAGTGTATGTTTGTAAGCTTGATATCTCTATCAAGCTTACATGTAAAGATTAAAAACTAATATTACTAAATTCTAAATTGGTTAATCCTGCTGCTACCATTGGTGGTTTTGCAACTGTAATTCCCTCTACTAACGCCGTAGCATCTTTGCTAGCATTTGGTAAGAAGAGTGGGCAAACAGTGACTACTGCTCCTGCTTTCATTAAACCTTGTAGCGCCATCTTTGGATTAGCTATCGTTCCATCAGGCTTTTTAACATCCATGGCTTTGAAATCTTTAAGGGCAAGGTTACCTGCTGGACCACAAAGGGTGATATTGACTGCTTTTTTTTGGTCATTTAAAACACTGGTGGAGAGAACCATTCCCATCATTTGCGTTTGTGCATCAGGGGAAGTCATCAAGATATTAAGACCTTTTGATGCCTCTGCACTTAAAATACTTGGCACGGCAAGCGTAGCCACCACTAAAACCTTCGTTAATAGAATTTTCATATCAAATCTCCTTAAGAATTTAGGTAAAAAAATTATATCCAAATTCTCTTTAACGGTGCTTCAATCTGAAAAAGGTATAATCCATCAAAATATATTAGGATAAAAAATAGATGCAGATAAAAATGAAAAGCTTTAGTATGATTGTTTTAGTATCATTATTTGTGGTGCTTTTTGACAACTTTTCATTCTTCAAGAATGTGAGGGAAGTCTATGAAATCTCATGGCACAATATAGGATTTCTCCTCTCTCTAGGCTGTGTTTTACTGATAATTCTTATCTTGTTTTTAAGACTCATAAGCTCTCGCTATACATTAAAACCTATTCTAATAGCGCTGTTATTGATAAGCTCATTGACAAGTTATTTTATGAATACATACCATGTGATTATAGACGATACGATGATTCAAAATATGGCCGAAACAAACGTGAGTGAATCTTTGGATTTGCTAAGTATTAAACTTTTAGTTTATCTTTTCTTGCTAGGAATTTTGCCCGCATTTTTTGTCTATAAAGTGGAAATCGTTTATGGCACATGGAGAGAAGAGTTTTGGACTACGTTAAAGAGTTTAGTGCTAGGCATCGCTTTAGTGGCTATCATACTATTTTCTTTTAGTAAATTTTATACCTCATTTTTTCGAGAAAATAAATCGTTAAGGTATCATACCAACCCGCTTTATGCCCTTTATTCGACAGGACATTATGCGTATAGTATGTTTGATCAGCGCAGTATAACACTAAAAGCTATTGGATTAGATGCTAAAAAAATGTTAGATACACAACCAAAACTGACTATTGTCGTAGTGGGCGAAGCCGCACGCGCTAATCGTTTTTCACTCAATGGTTATGAGAGGGAGACAAATCCTTTATTGAAAAAAGAAGATATTGTCAATTTTTCAAATCTTTATTCTTGCGGTACTTCAACCGCGATTTCAGTTCCTTGTATGTTCTCTATTCTTGAACGAGGCAACTACAGTGATAAAGTGGCAAAGTCGACAGAAAATGTTTTGGATGTTTTAAAACACAGTGGTGTTAATGTACTGTGGCGGGACAATAACTCTGATTCAAAAGGTGTTGCGGTGAGAGTCACATATGAGGATTATAGAACGCCTCAAAACAATACAATCTGTGATGAAGAGTGTCGCGATGAGGGAATGTTAGTAGGATTGCAAGAGTATATAGCATCGCAAAAAAGTGATATCTTAATTGTGTTACATCAAATGGGAAATCATGGACCTGCGTACTATAAGCGTTATCCAAAAGCATTTGAGAAATTTACGCCCACCTGTCAAACAAATCAAGTAGAGCAATGCACCACGGAAGAGATAGGCAATGCTTATGATAATACGATTTTGTATACAGATTATTTTTTAACTAAAACGATTGATTTACTCAAAAAAAATGATGAAAAATATCAAACAGCATTGATTTATATGGCTGACCATGGAGAATCTTTGGGCGAGAATGGAATTTATTTACATGGTATTCCCTACTTTATAGCACCTGAAACACAAACACATGTCGGGGCTTTAATGTGGTTTGGGCAAAAAAGTAAAGAGAGAATTGATGTTGTGGCAGTGAGAGAAAAAGCTTCTCAAAATTACTCACATGACAATCTTTTTCATACAATATTAGGTATTATGGGTGTGGAAACATCTGTTTATGAAAAAACAAAAGATATACTTTTATATCAAAAACCATAAGGAATACTGTGAGAAATCAACCAAAATATCACTTCTTTAAAAATACAACCTATGCGCTCCAAGGACTTAAAGATATCATAGCTAATGAGACTTCTTTTAAGATAGAGTTAGTTATTGCTCTGTTTTTATTTCCTATTATTTTCTTGGTAAATGTGGAACTCTCTTATAAGCTTTTGATGTTTATCTCACTGATGGGTATGTTAATAGCAGAAACTATCAATAGTGCCATCGAGCGTGTAACAGACTTAGTGACATTAGACCATCATGAGATGGCAGGTCGCGCGAAGGATGTGGGAAGCACCATCGTTTTTTTAAGTATTATGGTTTTTGTTGTCGTGTGGAGTTTTACATTATTAAAAGTATATGCTGGGTAAATTTTACACGCTCTTTTGGATAGTATAAACATTTTAAAAAAATATAGATAATTATCATATTTTTGTGCTAGTCTTTTCCAATAAAACTTTAAAGGAGAAGAGAATGCGCGAAATGATAGACGTTGGTGAGTTAAAAATCGACAAAGAACTGTATGCTGTGATTAAAGATGAAATTCTTCCAGAAACTGGACTTGAAGTAGAGAATTTTTGGAATTCCTTTGCCCAAACACTCCATGATTTAGCCCCTAAAAATCTTGCCCTTTTGAAAAAAAGAGATGATTTTCAAGTAAAGCTTGATGCGTGGTATCTACAGCAAAGAGGCAAAGAATTTTCTCTCGAAGCTCAAAAAGTATTTTTAAAAGAGATAGGATACCTCATAGAAGAGGGTGAAGATTTCGCGATAAATACTTTACATGTAGACCCAGAAATCACGCAAGTAGCAGGTCCACAACTGGTTGTTCCTAGTGATAATGCACGCTATGCGCTTAATGCTGCTAATGCGAGATGGGGAAGTCTTTTTGATGCCTTTTATGGTACTGACATGATAGATGAAACACTTTATCCAAAAGGGTCTAGCTACAATCCTCTAAGAGGCGAGAAAGTTTTTGAACTCTCTCATGCTTTTTTAGATAATGTCGCACCACTTGAGAGTGCCTCATATGCGGTGGTCAAAAACTTCTTTTTAAAAGATACACAACTTTTTGCTACCCTCCAATCAGGACACAATGTCACACTTCAAAACCCAGAAAAATTTGTAGGTTATCTAGAAAATGAAGAGGGTTTAAAAAGTATATTACTGAAAAATAATGGTTTACATGTAGAGATAGAAATTGATAAAAATAGTCTTGTTGGTAAAACAAATAGTGCGGGCATCAAAGATGTCGTGATTGAATCCGCGTTGAGTACGATTCAAGATTGTGAAGATTCTGTAGCTGTGGTAGATGCAAGTGATAAGATAAAAGTTTATCGCAACTGGAACGGGCTTATGCGTGGTAATTTAGAGGCTTCTTTTGAAAATAGGGGCAAAACCATACAAAGAAAATTAAATCCAGATAAGATTTTTTTAACGCCACAAGGCAAGGAATTCAAACTCAAAGGAAGAACGCTTTTGTTAATCCGCAATGTGGGAATGCACATGTATACGGACGCGGTTACGCTTAAAGATGGCACGCTGATTCCTGAGGGATTTTTAGATGCCTTTATCACTTCTTTAGGCGCAATACACGACTTAAAAGCTTCTAAAGTATTGAAAAATAGTTTAGAGGGCAGTATCTATATCGTTAAGCCAAAGTGCCATGGACCTGAAGAGATAGCCTTGATGGTGGAACTTTTTGGAAGAGTGGAAGAGGCACTTGGGCTTCCACCGTTGACTATTAAAATGGGCATTATGGATGAAGAGCGTCGAACTACGATCAATCTTAAAGAGTGTATTAGAGCCGCAAAAGAGAGAGTGTTTTTTATCAATACAGGATTTTTAGATAGAACAGGCGATGAGATCCATACGTGCATGGAACTAGGGGCAGTTGTTCCCAAAGAAGAGATTAAAAAAGAAATTTGGCTAGGGGCGTATGAAAATCAAAATG
>JAFLKZ010000182.1:5907-6403 GCA_019162915.1 Campylobacteraceae bacterium | reverse complement strand
CTTTCCGGAGCAAATACGGCATGGGTTCCCTCTCCAATAGCAGCAACGCTGCATGCCATTCATTATCATGAGGTAGATGTGCAAGAAAAATTAAAAGAGGTATCGGAGCGAAAACGTGCGAATCTTGATGCTATTTTAACGCCACCGATACTGAAGCGCCAATTGAGTGCAAGTGAGATTAAACAAGAGATAGAAAACAATATACAAAGTATCTTAGGCTACGTCGTAAGATGGATTGACCAAGGTGTGGGATGTTCTAAAGTGCCAGATATCAACAATGTTGAACTGATGGAAGATAGAGCAACACTTCGCATCTCTAGTCAGCATTTGGCAAATTGGTTGCATCACCATATTGTTAGTGCGAAAGAAGTAAGAGAGACTTTTGAGAAAATGGCGCTCATTGTTGATGTGCAAAATAGCAAAGATGTCAACTATCATAAGATGGCTCCAAACTTTGATCAAAGTATTGCTTTTCAAGCCGCATTAGACTTGGTTT
>JAFLKZ010000182.1:0-5897 GCA_019162915.1 Campylobacteraceae bacterium | reverse complement strand
GTTTTTAAAGGAAGAAATGAACCCAATGGTTATACAGAATTTATTTTGCATGCGCGTAGACGAGAAGTAAAAGCAAAAAGTTTTTAACGCTTTAGCAGACACATGGAGAGTTTAAGACTAAACTCTCCATTGTTTACATGTAAAGCTACTTAATCGTTTCTATATATTTTGCTAAAGCACCAATAGCTTCTGCGTCAAGGTTTTTGACTTGCGCACTCATGGTTGATTTCATAGTTCCGCCATAAGTTCCCTCTTTGTACCCATTGAGTGCATCCGTAGTATTTTGGGCACTCCAACCAGCGATAATTTGAGATTTATTAAGTGCTGATTTTTCTGCTTTTGCACCATGGCATGTCGCGCATGTTTTATACAAAGAAGCTCCATCAGCTGCGATTATAGAAGTTATAAAACCTACCATTACCAAAAACAATATCTTTTTCATTGTTTGCTCCTCTTGAAATAATAACAACATTATATAAAATGAAAGTGAATTTATCGTGAAACAAAAAAGTCACTTATTTAATTTAATTTTACCATGAAATCGTGACCGTAGTACCTTCATTAAGCTGTGAAGTTACCTTTACATGTAAATCATATTCTTTAGCAATAAACGAGACGATGCTTAGTCCTATACCAAATCCACCCACAGTTGTATCGAGTCTTGTATAGCGCTCAAAAATCTGATTAATTTTTTCTGGTGCAATGCCTCTTCCTGTATCTGTAATGGCAATGCCTTGTTTGGAGAGTGCGATATGAATGGTTCCACCCACTTTGTTGTATTTGATAGCGTTGGAGAGGATGTTGTCTATGAGTTTAGTGATTTTTTTGCGGTCAATTTTGAGGGTTACATTTTCCTCAAGTGCTGAGGTAAGCGTGATTTTTTTAGATTCCATGAGAATGAAAAAGTATTCTAGGCGCTCTTCGATTAAGGGTTTTAATTCAATGTCTTCATCTTTTAAATGTGATGGATGTGACAAGACGAGATAGGTTAAGTCTTCATAAAGATGAGAGATGGTTTTCGCCCCAATGTTGATCCGTTTTATCTTTTTAGCAAGAGCGGCATCGAGATTTTCAAGCTCTATCATCTCAATATTAGAGAGAATAGCATTGATAGGCGTGTTAAGTTCATGTGTCGTATCTTTGATAAATCTATCCAAAAGGGTAATAGCATTTTTCATAGGTTGTAAAAGAAGACTTAAGAGAAAATAACCAATGACTACTAAAATTAAAAAAATGATAGCGCCATACACGAAGAGTTTTTGATAAACAAGGTCGTTCCAATCTTTGGGTGCTTGTATCTCAATAACAATATATTTTGCCCCAAAATAACGCGATTCAAGTTCGGATACAAAGTAAATAGCGTTGTTGCTAAGGTAAATATCTTCATATAAATTTGGATTTTGCGTAGAGAGATTTGAATAGATGGGTTTGAGTTTATTGTCAAAAATAGCAAAATTATAACGAGGGTCTTTGTCGTAAACACCAGTTCTTTGACCACTTACATGTAAAGCTCTCAGCTTTGCCACTTGCTCACTGGTGAATTTGGAAAGTATTGGTCTTTTGTCTTGCAACATCAAATCTCTTTGTAATCCATAGTATAAAATGGCAACAAAAACTAAAATTAACAGTGCTAAAAAGGCGTAAAGAAATAAAAACGAAAAAAGTGTTTTTTTCTCACTCCATCGTAAATTTATATCCCAATTTTTTAATGCTAACAATGGTGTCTTTCCCTATTATTTTTCTAAGATTTTTGATATATGTTCGCAGTGCATCATCACTTTCTTGCTCGTCATATTCCCACAAATTGGACATAATCATTTCATGGGTAATAATTTCATTTTTTTTCTGTAAAAAAAGTTTGAGCAGTTTGGCTTCTTTGTTTTGAAGTTGAACCTCGTTTTTGTTAACAAAAAGTTGGTTGCTCAAGGTGTCATATTCTATGTCCTTAGAGATTAATATTCTCTGTTGTGGAGCGTGAAAAAATTCTCTTTTGAGGATAGTTTCCATACGAAAAAGTAACTCCCTTAGTGCAAAAGGTTTGCGTAAATAGTCATCACACCCACTCTCATAACCATGCTCTAAATCTTCGATAGCATTAAGCGAAGTTAGAAAAATAGCAGGCGTTAAGATGCCTTGCTCTCGGATTTTTCGCAAAAGGGTAAAGCCATCAATGTTGGGGACATTAACATCTAAAAGAAGTAAATCAAATTGATGTTCAAAGAGTGTGACTTCGGCATCTTCTCCATCATACGATGGGGTGACTATGTAGCCTTTAGATTCTAAGAACTCACACACTGTTTCACTAAGATTGACATCATCCTCTAAGAGTAAAATTCTATTTTTATGAGCACCTTGCTTAGTCACTATGGTCGAACCTCATTCAGCCAGATAGATAAACTCTTAACAACATCGGCACTGGCTAGATTAAAGGCTTCTACCGTTCCTGCAGCTCCATTGGTATTGGTCACATCTTTTTTGGAAGAGAGCTTGACACTTCCTATCACGTCGCCACTTTTAGTCTCTATAAGACGAAAGCGAAGGCTGACATGTACGTAAGATTTATCATCTACAAAAACTTCTTCAAAATTTTGTAGTACAGGCTCAAGGACAAGATTGCTCACAGCCATCGAGTTGCCAATGACAACAGAATGAAAATGGTTTTGGTCTTGTAGTGCTTCTGCCATAAGATGTTGGAGTTTTAAAGAGGGTGTTTCGCTCCATGTGCCATATTTATACGGTTGCATAGCGCCATCTTTTTTGTATAAAATAGTTCTACTATTAAGACCACTTGCGCCATCAATTCGCGCTATCTTGACCACATCTTCGTTACTTTTACTAAAGCGTTCAAGTTTGAGTATAGGCTCAAGCGTATAACTAAAAGGCTTAGGCTGTGTCTCTTTGATGCTACATCCACTGAGGGAAAGTATACTGAGTGCTAGGGTTGCGATTAAAATAGATTTCATTTTTATTCCTTATTTTTCATTCGGTGCGGGTTTAATAATTTCTTCTTTGAAAATCAAATCACTAGGGCTATCTTTGAGCGCATTGATAAGCTCTTTGGTTTCATTCGCCAAAATTCTAAGCTCATCCAAAGCTCCTTGTGCAGGAAGAAGATTTTCTTTGAGGATAATATCCATATCAAAGGTTCCTTTTTGGAGTTTCTCATCAAAATGGGTCATTACCAAAGTAACACTTTTAGCAGCTTCTCTGACATTATTCATGGTATCGATACCGGTGTTATCTATGGCATTGGTAAAAGATTTTGACATCATTTTAATGCCATCACTCGCTTCAATAGCGGATTTTTCAAGAATGAGTGCTTGTGTCAAAATAGCGTTGATTTGTTTTTGCTGTGCATCGATATTGGCAAGCGTATTGCTCGCTGAAGCAGATATCTTGGCACTATTTTCTAAGATGATTTCAAAATTTTTGAGATTTTGCTCACTTAGTATTTGGTTCGCTTTATCAAAGATAACCTCCGCTTTAGCACTCACCGAAGTGATAGTTTTATCAAGTCTGGAAAAAGTTGAGGGATGAGAGGGGATAATGCCATAGCTTTCATACTTGGTACTTGTCTTAAGGTTATTAGCACCATTGGTGCCTCCTCGCAAGTTGATGTAGCTAAGTCCCGTTATACCTTGAGCTTCGATAAGCGCGTATGTATCTTCTTTGATGGGGGTATCTTCTTTGATTTTAAGGATAACGGTTACCTCTTCGGCATTGTCTGGATTGATGGTGACACCTTTAACTTCTCCCACAACAACGCCACTGAGTTTCACAGGCGCCTTATCATTAAGTCCAGAGAGTGATTCTTTTGTGTTGACTTTGTAATATTTAAACGTACCTTCCTCCGAGTAGCGCCCTAGCCAAAGAATAGAAAAAATACCCGTTGCCAAAAGAACAAAAACAAAGAGACCGACGAGAATATAACTTAACCTATTTTCCATTTTTCCCTCAATTTAAAAATTTTCTTAATGTTTCATTTGTTGATTCTCGAAGCATTGCAATATTACCATTAAACAACACTTTTTGTTCCCCTAGTATGATAAACCTATCTAAAACATTTTCTATTGTATCTTTATCGTGCGTTGCCATAACCACGGTGATGCTAAGCGTATCACGAAGTGTTACAATCAATTCATCAAATTCCCGAGCCGATTGCGGGTCAAGTCCTGAAGTAGGCTCATCTAAAAAAAGAAGTTTAGGATCTAAAGCTAAAGCCCGTGCAAGTCCTACTCTTTTTTTCATACCTCCGCTAAGTTCAGAGGGACGCATCGTTCCTACTTTAGAGGGAAGGCCTACCATTGAGAGTTTCATAAGGGCAGATTTTTCGATGAGCCAGTCTGGGATAGTGGTATATTCTTTAAGCGCAATGGCAACATTTTCGACAACACTCAGCGAGGAAAAAAGTGCTCCAAATTGGAAAAGTACACCCCATTGTTGCCTGAGCGTTTGTATGTCCACGCTAGAGATATTATGCAGATTAATATCTAAAATTTTCATTTGTCCAGAGGTTATTTTTTGAAGTTGTATCATCTCTCGTAAAAGCGTTGTTTTGCCACTACCACTGCCTCCTAGGAGACCAAAAATTTCGCCTTTATGGATATCAAAAGTTACCCCATCATGGATAATGTTTTTTCCAAAACGTGTCACAATGTCTTTGCATTCAATAAGTACGCTCATAGTCCCATCTCCGTTAAAAGAACTGATATTAAAGCGTCTATGGCAATGACCCAAAAGATAGCATTGACGACGCTGATGGTTGTATATTTGCCCACACTCTCGGTACTACTGTCAATTTGAAATCCCCGAAAACAGCCAATAACGCCGATAGTAAAACCAAAAATAGGGGCTTTGACTAAACCTATTATAAAGTGTTTAAGCTCCACCGTTTCTTTGACTCTGTCGATAAATTCCACATAACTCACATTTAATTGCGAGGAAGCGATAACCATACCTCCAAAGGTAGAGACGATATCTGCAAAAAAGACCAAAAGAGGCAGTGAGATAACAAGCGCAAATAAACGAGGCATCACTAAAAAATCCCATGGAGAAAAGCCCATAGAGCGCATGGCATCTACTTCATCGGTAATTTTCATAACGCCTATTTGCGCGGTATATGCCGAAGCACTTCTGCCTGCAACCACGATAGCGGTGAGCAAAGGAGCAAGTTCTCTAACTGCAGAGATAGTCACCATCTCAACGATAAAGATATTGGCACCAAATTTTTGAAGTTGCGTAGCACCTTGAAAAGCGATAACGATACCAATCAAAAATGAAGTTAAAAAGATAATAGGAATGGCCTCAGCGCCACTGTGCTCAACATGATAAAGCATGGCTTTAAATCGAACGGAGGAGGGTTTAATAAAGGCAATACCGATAAAGTGAAAAAGTTCTCCGAGAAAGGAAAAAAAAGAAGTGAGTGTTTTATAGCCTTCAAATATCTCTTTGCCAACATTTTCTAAAAAATTTATAATAAAAAAATCTTTTTTTTCTCTGATAATAGGTTGCGGAAAATGCTCATCACAGACTTTAAAAAGTTTTGTAAAAGAAGCGCTTTCTCCTACTTTCTCAATCTCACATTCTAGTTTTTCAAGCTTTTTGATATGGTCTAATATGAGCATAATGCCATGCGTGTCAAAGTCAACAATAGCAGAAAAATCAAAACGGTATGTGTTTGTTTTGCCTTTACATGTAAAGCTTTCTAATTTTTTAGCAAGAAGAGCAACCGACTCTTTAGTCCAATCACCCACAAGCGATATGGTAAAAATATCCTCCGCTTGGGAGATTAACACATCGGCGTTATTCATTTTTTGCCCTATTTTTTTATTAATTATAACATACCTCTTGTTTATATTGGTGTGCTACAATGGTGAAAATAAGGAGAATGCGATGTC
>JAFLKZ010000143.1:8352-34750 GCA_019162915.1 Campylobacteraceae bacterium | reverse complement strand
GCATTTGTCAACAATTATAGCATTCAAGATAATGCTATAATTGTTACATAAATATCACAAGGGGAAATTATGTCGCTTAAGGTTGTTATCTCTCACAAGACACATTATTCGTACGACAAATACATCTCTCTTTCTCCTCATATCATAAGACTTCGCCCCGCTCCCCATAGCAGGACTCCCATCGAAGCCTATTCCTTAACGGTTAAGCCTAAAAACCATTTTATCAATTGGCAACAAGACCCTTTTGGAAATTACCTTGCGCGTATTGTTTTTCCTGAAAAAGTTAAAGAGTTATCCATCGATGTCGAGATTATTGCAGATTTAATTACCATCAATCCTTTTGATTTTTTTGTAGACGATTATGCTAAAGAATTTCCCTTTGCCTACACCAATGAGCTTCAAAAAGAATTATTGCCTTATTTAGAAATTACGGAAGACGATGTGTTACTCAAAGCATTTGTGGCTTCTTTAAATTTAGAAAAAAAGACCATCATCGATTTTTTAGTTTATCTTAATACTCAAATCAACCAATACCTAAACTACACCGTGCGCTTAGAAGTAGGGGTTCAAACGTGTGAAGTGACATTGGGCAGAAAGTTGGGAAGTTGTAGAGATTTTGCATGGCTTTTTGTGCAGGTTTTAAGACATGTTGGTCTGGCTTCAAGGTTTGTTTCCGGCTACCTTGTGCAGCTTAAAGCAGATGTTAAATCGCTGGATGGCCCTAGTGGTCCCGAAGAGGATTTTACAGATTTACATGCGTGGACAGAGGTTTATATCCCTGGTGCTGGGTGGATTGGACTAGATTCAACAAGTGGACTTTTTGCAGGGGAAGGACATATTCCTTTGGCGTGCACACCTTCATTTGAGAGTGCGCATGCCATCGAAGGTATGGGCGAGCCCTGTCTGAGAGAGTTTTTTTATGCCAATACAGTGACGCGTATCTTTGAATCTCCACGCGTGACAAAACCGTATAGAGATGACCAATGGAGTGCTATTTATGGATTAGGGTTTGAAGTGGACCGTGAACTTGATGCCAATGATGTTAGACTTACTATGGGAGGTGAGCCTACTTTTGTTTCTATCGATGATATGGAATCAGACCAGTGGAATACAAAAGCCGATGGACCTCATAAAAGAGAACTTGCCGATATGCTCTCACGCAAACTTTTAAACTCTTTTGGACACGGCGGAATGCTTCATTATGCGCAGGGTAAATGGTACCCAGGAGAGCCACTTCCAAGATGGCAAACTTCTATCATTTGGCGTAAAGATGGCAAAAATATTTGGAATAATCCCGAGCTTTTTGCTGATATGAATGAGGCGTATAGTTATACGCTAGGAGATGCAAAATTATTTTTAGAAACGCTTTCCTTAACGCTTGGCGTTGGTCATAAAAATCTTATGCCCGCGTATGAAGATCCGCTTTATTACATCATTAAAGAGTCGGAACTTCCTATCGATATTGATCCGATGAAGTATAATCTTGAAGACCCTCTTGAGCGACAAACGATCGCAAAAGTTCTCTCACGTGGTCTAAATAAACCCTCAGGTTATGTGATACCGCTTAATTTTGGAGAAGCAAAGTGGATGAGTTCACCTTGGGAACTTCGAAGAGGATATCTTTATTTGGCGGCTGGTAATTCACCGATGGGGTTAAGATTGCCTTTGGATTCTTTGGTTGAAAATCCAGATATGCCTTTGACCCCTCATTTTGAGCCAGATCCTTTTACCCTTTCTTTGCCATTAGGTGATTATCTTGAAAATGCTAAAAAGCGTTGTGAGACCATTGGTCAAAAAGAGATAGCAAAAGAAGATGAAAAGTTTTTTGTCAAAACAGCGCTTTGTACGGAAGTTCGCGAGGGAAAACTCTATGTATTTTTACCGCCACTTAACCACACTGAGGCTTTTTTAGAGCTTATCGCTTCCATCGAAGCAGTTACATGTAAACTAGGTATGAAGATATTTATCGAAGGCTATGAGCCTGCTCACGATTTACGTATCGATAGGATTAAGGTAACCCCAGACCCTGGTGTTATCGAAGTTAACATTCAGCCTGCGTCTTCATGGAAGGAGCTTAGCGATAATCTTTTAACGCTTTACGCAGATGCAAGAAGCTCAAGACTGGGAACTGAAAAGTTTATGCTAGATGGCAAACATACAGGAACGGGCGGGGGAAACCATGTGACAATTGGAGCATTGAAACCTAGTGATAGTCCACTGCTTCGTAGACCCGATTTGCTTCGTAGTCTTATTACCTTTTGGCAACATCATCCTGGACTCTCCTATCTTTTCTCAGGCGCATTTATAGGACCAACTTCCCAAGCACCTCGCGTAGATGAGGGAAGACTTGAAAATCTATACGAACTTGAAATCGCTTTTGACCAAATCCCTCAAGATGGAGAAGTGCCTTTTTGGTTGACCGATAGACTTTTTCGCCATATGCTCACCGACATCACGGGCAATACCCATCGTTCAGAGTTTTGCATCGATAAATTGTATTCACCAGATTCTAGTACGGGACGATTGGGAATTTTAGAGCTTCGAGCTTTTGATATGCCTCCACACTCTCAAATGGCACTGATGCAAATGCTCTTAGTGAGAACGATTGTATCACTTTTTTGGAAAAAACCGTATAAACACAAGTTGGTAAGATGGGGTACACAGCTTCACGATAAATTTTTACTAGAACATTATGTCAAGGAAGATTTACGCGACATCGTAGAGTTTTTGAATAACGAAGGTTATGGTTTTAGACTTGATTGGTTTGACCCATTTTTTGAGTTTCGCTTTCCACTTTATGGGATGGCAACGGTTGAAAATATTCATCTAGAACTTCGAGCCGCCATCGAGCCGTGGAATGTGTTAGGAGAAGAGAGCAGTTCTCAAGGAACAGCACGCTATGTCGATTCTTCCCTAGAGCGTGTGCAAGTCAAAGTGAGTAATTTCACACCTGAGCGCTATACCCTTACATGTAACGGTGTGGCGATTGCTTTAAATCCCACAGGCATTGAGGGTGAATTTGTTTCAGGTGTGAAGTATAAAGCATGGGACCCATGGTCTGCACTGCATCCTACCATCGGAGTAGATACACCACTGACGTTTGACATTGTAGATATTTGGAATAACCGCTCCATCGGCGGAATGAGTTATTTTGTGGCACATCCAGGAGGTCGAAGTTACGATACCTTACCTATCAATAGTTATGAAGCAGAATCGCGCCGCATTAACCGATTTTGGGATTTCAATCATACACAAGGCGAGGTAGAACATCAATTGCCTTCTATCGTAGAGCAAAATCTTATCATGTACAATGGTATCCAAAGAGCGGTGGTTCCATATTATGACAAGAACGAGAAAATATTTGCATTCCAAGAATTACCAAAAAGTATCGAATATCCTCATACATTGGATTTAAGAAGAAAGTGGACAAAATAAAAAATGACCTTTATTGATAATTATTTTTCAGAATCTTCGTTTGATGAGATGTTGGATGAAAACAAAGTCATACGCCAACATTGGAGCGAAGTGCTTCAAAGAATCGAAACAGCGGGGCTTGATGAACTTGCACTCAAGCAAGCTGAAATTGATTGGCATCTTGAAGATAATGGTGTTACCTACAATGTTTACAACAATCCAGATGGAGAGAATGACCGTCCTTGGCGGTTAGATCCCATCCCCTTTGTGCTCCCTTATGATGAGTGGAATGAAATTAAACGCGGTATCGAGCAAAGGGCTAAGCTGCTCAACCTTATTTTAAAAGACCTTTATGGTGAGCGAACATTATTAAAAAACAAAATTATTCCTGTTGAAGTTATTTTTGGACATAAAGGCTTTATTCCTGAAGTGTATAATTTAGGTAAAAAAGAAAATTTTTGTCTCCATTTTTACGCCGTTGACATTGCTAGAGGGCCTGATGGAAAGATGTGGGTTATCAGTGATAAAACTCAAGCTCCTTCAGGGCTTGGATATGCCATTGAAAACAGATTGACGATGAATAGTATTTCGAAAAATCTTTATCCCTCTATTGAAACAAAAAAGCTCTCTTTGTTTATTGAAGAGTTTAAGTTGTTGTTAAAAAAACTGACCAAGGGAGACATCTCGAAAGCAGCACTTTTGACGCCAGGACCACACAATGAAACTTATTTTGAACACTCTTATTTGAGCTCATTTTTAGAAATAAATTTGGTACAAGGCGATGATTTGTTGTGCAAAAATGGTGAAGTTTGGCTTAAAAGTTTAAGCGGATTAAAGCCAATCAATACGATTTTAAGAAGAGTTGATGACAAGTTTTGTGACCCGATGGAACTTAGAAATGATTCAAAGTTGGGGGTTGCAGGTCTTGTGGACGTTTTAAGAAAAGATAATGTAGCGATGATTAACCCTATAGGTAGTGCAATTGTTGAAAATATCGGGCTTAATCCTTTTATGAAAAATATTTGTAACTATTTTTTACAAGAAGAGCTTATTCTTCCTCAAATCGCAACATGGTGGTGTGGGCAAGAAAAAGAGCGAGCTTTTGTATTAGAAAATATCCATCATTTGATTATTAAAAAAATCGATAGAACAGATTGTGCCCAAATATATCTTGGTAAAAATCTCTCTTATCAAGAAATAGAAAATCTTAAAGCATTAATTATTAAAAACCCCTATCAGTATGCGGCACAAGAAGAGATTGGTTTTTCAACAGCTCCTCATTATGCTAATGGAAAAATAGAACCTAGAAATACCGTTATTCGTGCCTATGCTTTAAAAAAAGAGGATGCTTATACTGTTATGAATGGTGGACTTGTACGTGTTTCTGCAACCAATGATACGCTACTTGTTTCTTCTGGAAAGGGAGGCTCAAGTAAAGATTTATGGATTTTAGGAGAGGATGAAAAGATTGATACGGCCTATCTTTTTAAGAGAGCACCTTTTAGTGCGCTCTCTCTCAATCAGCTTCCAACGCTTAGGGCTGAAAATCTTTTTTGGCTAGGACGTTATCTCTCTCGCTCCATCGCCACAATGCGTTTTATTCGTTATGTGATTAAAAAATTAACTACTTTTTACCGATTTGATGAAACTGTTTCCAGAGAGTCTCAGCGTATTTTACAAAATACGCTCACACATTTAACGATGACATATCCTGGATTCCTAGAAGAAGAAAATGCTGAAAAACTTGAACAATATCCTATGGATGAGATTAGTTCTATTATTAAAGATGTCGATAGACAAGGCTCATTATCTTTTACCATTGCGATGCTTTCTAATGCCAATATTAATGTTAAAAACTTATTGGCTATGGAGTCGTGGAAGCTTTTTGATAAAATGCAAAAAGAGTGGAATAGTTTTATACGTAAGTCCAATAGTTCAAGTCAAACTATTGTCAGTGAATTAAATAAAACATTGATTTATATGATGGCATATAAAGAATTAGTTGAAGAAAGCATGTTTAAGGAGCAAGGACTTAGTCTTTATAGTATAGGATATAAACTTGAGTCTGTTTTACTCCTAATCTCCAAAATACGCTCAACACTTTGTTTAAAGCTTGATAGGTCTGTTACCTATGAAGTTTTAGAAGGTATACTCAATTCTTGTGAGAGTTTTAATGCCTATAGGACACAGTACAAAAGTTCTTTGCATCTTGAAAATGTTATAGAATTTTTGATTTTAAACCCACTATTTCCCAAATCAATTACCTATATTAGCGAAGCACTTTTACAAGAATTAAAAGAATTGCCAAAATCAAAACAATATCTTAGCGCTTATGAAAAGCCTATTTTTGAAGCCTATTCATTATTGAAATTGATTGATTTGTCTACATTGCTAGAATTAAAAGAGGGAAGTTTAGTGTATGAAACACTCGATAATGTTTTGTTAACTATCCAAAAACTCTTTTTAAGTTGTGCAGATGAAATGTCTAGAACTTATTTTTCCCATGATGATGAGTAGGAGTGGTCGTTCATTATGATTTATGAAATTTATCACCAAACGACCTTTGATTATCAGAGCATGGTGACATTTAGCCATAATATTGCACGTTTAAAACCTAGAAATACTCTGTTTCAAAAGCTTTTAGATTTTTCGATGGAAATACAACCTAAAGTGTATGAACAAAGTGAGTTTATAGATATGTTTGGCAATGTTAATACACACATGCTGATAAGAGAAGCACATCACTCTTTGGTCGTAGTCGGTCAATCAAGAGTAGAACTTTTCCCTGAAGCGATGGAAGAATACCTTTGGCATATGCGAACAAGTTGTATAACATATGGTGATGCTTTGGCAATTTTATCTCGTTTTGAATGTGACCATTTACAGGCGAAACAATTTTTATTTGACTCTGAATTGATACAAAAAAGTTCAGAAAATATCAAAGCATATACGTTAGCCTCATTTCATCCTCATAGAAATCTTTTTGAAGCTGCACAAGAGTTTATGGGACGTATTTTTGCTGATTTTAAATTTGTTTCAGGTTTTAGTGATGTCACAACACCTATTGAAGAAATTTTTGAAGCTAGAAAAGGGGTTTGCCAAGATTTTGCTCAATTTGCCATAGCAGCGTTGCGAACCATAGGGTTACCTGCTAAATATATGAGTGGTTACATCGAAACCGTTCCGCAAGAGGGAAAAGAAAAGTTATTTGGGGTAGATGCTTCTCATGCGTGGTTTTCACTGTATATACCACAAATTGGTTGGATATCTTTCGACCCAACCAATAATGTTATTCCCTGTCGTCACCATATTTTATTAGGCGAGGGAAGGGATTATAATGATATTTCCCCTCTTAAAGGCGTTGTTTTAAGTAGTGGAGCGAGTCAACTTTCTATTATGGTTGATGTTCGAAGAGTTGATTAAATTTTAGACTCAAGTCGGATAATACGAAAGGCTATTGCATTTTGAAAAATGAGTGGGTAGTCATAGCGACAAGAAATGATGCCATCACAAGGTGCAATAATCGTCTGAAGAAGTGAACCATCTAATGAATGATAAACGCGTGCAATGGGTTGTCCGTGTATGACGTGTTCGCCAACAGGTACCAAGCTATCAAAAAGTCCTGCTGTTCCACTTTTAATCACTTCGATATTTTCATTGGTAATAATATTACCTTTTGAGCATTCAAAAATAGGAAGGTTTATAATTTCTTTTTTGCACAAAAATCGAATGATAGCATCAAAAACTTTTCGTGAATCTCCTTTATCAAGTGAGCCTTTTTTACCTGAAACAAGCGTGAAGGATTTAGCATTCCAAATTTTCCAATTATAACTAAGAGAGACGGTGTCATGCGTTGTTGGTTTTCGAGAATGGATAAAGTCCAGTCCAAAATCTCGTGCTTCTTCGGCACTATCATCTCCTGTGTCTAAAACTTTGACATAAGGGATACACTCTGAGTGATCTTTGCGTGCTTCTAGTAAAAGAGCGTAATCAAAATTATTGGTTTTTTCAAATAAACGTGCGGCGATGCGTTGCGTAGTTTCGCCTTGCTCATATCCAGGAAACATGACATCTATATCCGTATTGTCCATTGGCCAAAAGGCTTTACTCATGTTAAAAGAGTAAGGATTGACAGTAGGAATAATTAAAATTTCACCTTTAAAAAGGGAGGGATTTTCCAACTCTTTTTGGCGTAAAAAATTGACTAAACGAGAAGCAATCCACAGTTGATTGATACCATTACCCGCGATGGGACCTACGATAACACAACTAGGCGTACTATCTTTTTGACCAAAACGAAAGCCTTTAACGCGAAGGGGTTCTCTACTAAGTGAGGCAATTTCAAATAAAATTTCTTCTTTCATGACTATATCTCTTTCCTATCTTCTAAAATACGTGCAATTAACGAACCCTCATAAACGACAGGATACTCTCTTATGGTAAAAAGAAGTCCATCGCATGGACTTAAGAGAACATCTTTAACTTCTCCTAAAAGTGGGTTGATGATTTCTCCTAGTTTTTCTCCTTTTGAAACAATCACATTATGCTCAAGGGAGGGTATGAATACACCTGCACTGGGGGAGTTGATAAAATGTACTTGTGAGTTGAGTGTCGAAATAGAAGTTTTACCTTGTGGTGTAAGTGGGCGGTTTATAATGCCTACTTGCGACATCATGTTCAAGATACCTTCACTGAGATTTTGTCCATAAGCTTTGGTGATACGCATACCAACACCCATCTCAACTACTAATGTTTTGGTTCCTAGGGTATTCATCGTGTGCGAAAAAGTCGACTCCAAAACGGTGACAGCATCATGTACCCAAATAAAATCAATGCCAATTTTTTTTGCCAAAGGGACAAGTTCATCAGCATTGGATCTACTGATACGCACTTGCGGTAGTTCTTTTAAAAAAATGTTACTGGCATGAATATCGATAGCATAATCACTTCCTTTGACTGCTTGAACAATGCCATTAGCAACTTGTGCAGGAAGAAAATCCGTGGTACTTCCTGGAAATACACGGTTAAGGTCGACATCATAAAAAGGAAATCCTCTGGTGATACTATCGACACCCATCGGATTCATTGCCGGGTAAATGTCAATGATACCGTGAATTTTATCAGGATTTTCATTGAGCCATTTTGCGAGTAAAAAACAAACATATTGTCCTTCAATTTCATCGCCATGTATTCCAGTAACAATAGAAATGCGTTTTTGTCCAGCGGCATCTCTATCTATGGGTGAAAATCTGTTACGTTTTAGGGTAAGTTGTTCTTCTACGGGGAGGTTAACTCTAAAAACTTCTTCTATCATTGTTCATCCTTGGTTACAGTTACGCTTACGCCAATACTCTGCTTTCCTCCTCCTGCGAAAATTCCGCGGTTGAGTCTTGCATCAAAAAAATCACGCCCATGTGCTACTTTGATGTATGGAGAAAGATATAAAAGAGTCCCATTGGTGGGATCAAGTCCTCTCCAATATCCATCGATAAAGGCTTCCACCCATGCATGGGTTTCACCTTGCCCATCAATAAAACCATTGACATAGCGAGCAGGAATGGCATTTAAGCGGAGCAATGCTATCAAAAGGTGGCTGAAATCTTGGCAAACCCCTTGTCTACGAGATAAAAAGGCATCTGTATCGCAAGTAGGTGTAGAAATACCTTGTAAGTATTGAAAATTATTGTAAATAGTTTGGTTTAGAAAAATTGCTATTGCAAAAGGATCACTCGGGAGAATCAGTGTATTTAGGTAGGTGTATATTTGTGGTGAGAAAGGGATAAGCGTAGAAGGATACAAATACATTAAAGGAGATTCATTGTCTTTGTACATGTAAGCTTCAAGTGTAGCTTCTCCAAGGATGCGCACATCAAATACTTTATGAGGATTTTGTATCGCTCCAAAAATTAATTTGTTTCCAAAACCATCGATGCTTTGGCTAAAATCTCTTTTTTCATTAATATGCAGTTGCCATGAATTGACTTGTTGAATGGAATTGTTTTGTGGAACAATGCGAAGGCAAAACGCATGATGGCTCACCTCTTCACTAAAGGTGAGCTTAAAAGCGTAGTTAAACCAAACTTTCATGATGCAGTAACAATAGTTCCATAGTAGAGACCGTTGATTTTAGTCAGCATTTTTTCAACACTCGTAGAAGTGAGAGATAACTTCTTGTAATGAGGTGTCAGTTTATGACCTAAAAGATTGAGTTTTTCAAGATCATAAAGGGCTGCTTCCATACTATTGTAAATTCTAATATTAAGATCCATTCGCTCAGCAATGCGTCCAAATTCTATGAAAGGAATTTCTTTAGCTTCTACTAAAGAGAGTTCAAGATTTCCCCAGATGGCATCAAGTTCTTGTAAGGTCGATTCAAGCCAAAAGATAGAAACAAGAGGATTTAATTTTGCATTTTGGTATTTAAGATAGAGCGCATTAATACGACTAAACATCCTATTTGGAAGATGTGAACGTGTTAGAATGGCATTTTCTCTCGCATTATCAATGGCACAAATTAAACTTGCATACTCTAAATCAAAAATACTTTTTTGCAAAAACTCTTGAGGATTAGAATAGGTAAGTTCAATACCCATCTTGTCATAAAGTTTGACGCCTTCCTCTGGGTCAATGTCTAAAATTTTATCAAAAGTATGAATGACAAGACGTGTCATGGTCTCTGAGCGCTGAATGTAGCGACCCATCCAATAGAGATTTTCTGCTGTTTGAGGTGAGATAAGAATCATCTTTTATCCTTTAAAACCCAAGTATCTTTAAATCCGCCACCTTGAGAAGAGTTGACGATGTAGCTATCAGGATCCATCGTAAAACGAGTGAGTCCTCCTGGCCAAACGGTGATATCTTCACCAAAGAGTGAGTACATTCTTAAGTCTGCTTTGCGTGGGAAAAAATCACCATTTTCAGCAAGACATTCGATGTCATAAAACTCTATTACTTCTTGTGCAATAAAACGTCTAGGTTCGGCAATGATGGCATCTTTAAGATTTTGTCGCTCACTTTTGGTGAGATTGCAACCAAAAACAACACCATATCCACCTGCTTCTGCCACATCTTTAATGACAAGAGTTCGCATATTTTGTAAAATATGCTGGCGGTCTTTTTCAAAAAATGCGAGATACGTAGGTGCATTTTGTAAAATTGGCTCTTCATTCATATAATAACGAATCATGTCAGGCACAAAATAATAAATTCCTTTATCATCTGCGATACCATTTCCGATTGAATTCATTAGTCCTACATTACCAGCACGGTAAACTTGAGAGATATTAGGTACACCAATCAGTGAATCTGGATGAAACTCGATAGGGTCAAGCGCATCATCATCTAACCTTCTATATACCGCACCTACTTTAGCTCTTTTGCCATTGTAAGTTTTGAGGTAAAGATGGTCTTTTTCTACCACTAAATCTTCTCCTGTGGCTAAAATAGCACCACTTTGTTTGGCAAGATAAGAGTGTTCATAAAAAGCAGAGTTGTATCGCCCAGGTGTGAGGACCACGTTAATACCACCTGTGTTGACATGGTTCATGGTTTTTAAAAGAAGCTCGGGATAGTCAAGTACACTTGCAATGGGAAGTTTCTCAAAAAATTCTGGAAAAACTTTTCGGGTGAGCATACGTAAAGATAGTGGATAACTCACGCCACTTGGAACGCGTAGATTATCTTCTAATACTACCCAACTATCGCCCACACTGTTTTTAACAAGGTCAATGCCACTAATGTGAACACGGATATTTTTACTAACAGGGGTATTCATAAAAGCGGGGAGAAAAGCTTTGGAAGAAAATACAAATTCACTCGGGATAATGCCATCTTTTAAAATCTTTTGGGAGCTATAGATATCTTCCAAAAAAAGGTTAAGTGCATAAATACGTTGCTGAATACCTTTATCCAGATAAGCAAACTCATCTGCCGAGACGATTCTTGGAATCACATCAAAAGGAAACTTTCGCTCTATAAAAGTACCATTTTTGAAGAGATTAAAATTAATCGCTTCGGTACGCATATAAGATAGAACATCCTTCACTCTTTGCGGGTCAATGTTTTTTAGAATTTCTTTAAATCCATCATAAAGGGGACTTTGCGACTCTACCATCTTTACTGCCTTTTTAAAAGTATGATTAATTCTATCACAATAATATGTTTAAATTGTGCTAAATAAGTGACATTTTGCTCAATTTTTAATCAGTGTGTTAAAAAGTGCATTTTTCAAGCTTCGAATTAAAAAAAGATAGCGTATTAGAATGAGATTTTACCAATGTTATCCAAAGTCTATATCTTTTAAGTTCAAAATTTGTACAATCGGAAAAATTTATTAAAGTGAGCAATGATGTCAAAAAATGAGCTATTAAAAGGGATTTATGTTTTAACCGATGCCTCATTAACCCCTTTGGATACGATTCTATCTCAAATAGAAAGAGTGTTGCGTTTAGGAGTGAGTGTTGTGCAATTTCGAGATAAGTACGCTAGTGATGAAGCATTAGAGTTTACATGTAAAGCTTTATGTGATTTGTGCAAAAAGTATAATGCTCTTTTTATCATCGATGATAGAGTGCATTTAGCAAAAAAAGTTAATGCAGATGGTTTACATGTAGGGGAAGATGATATTAGTTTTGAAGAAGCAAGAGCTATTTTAGGGGATAAAATTATTGGTGTTTCTTGTTATGGCGATATCGAGCGAGCAAAGTACTATGAAGCGTTGGGGGCTGATTATGTGGCATTTGGTTCTTTTTTCCGCTCTCCGACTAAGCCACACTCAAAAGTCGTTCCTTTAAGTGTTTTAGAAGAAGCGAAAAAAGTTCTAAAGGTTCCTATTTGTGCTATTGGCGGAATTAATGCGGACAATATTAGTGAAGTAGTTAAATCTGGTATTGCAATGTATTCGGTGATTAGTGCTGTTTACGAAAACGATACGATAGAAGATAATATTCAAAAACTACAATCTCACATTTAAGAGTGGCTCATTACGAGACACTCTTATCTATATTTTTGTGAAACCATCTCTTCCATCAGTTTAAAGAGCTGTGAACTTGCTTCTTCCATAGCTTTGAAATTTTCAAGAATTTTATCACGATTGTTGATACATCCTTCTTCTAAATCCAAACATTTAATAGCGTCTAGTACATTGTTGTGAACGATGTGGTGTGGTTTGTCTATCAAAACATAGTTTTGAGTTGTACTAAACTTTGTTTTTCCCTCCCCATGGTACCATTTACCAAGGCGACATCCTTGATGGTCTGAAAATTCACCTAATTTTTTGCCTAGGTTGATTGAGCTGTACGCATTGGTTTTAAATAAGATATGGTCAATCATCGCTAAGTTGACAAAAATACGGTCTTCAATGATTGATAATTCAGTATTTATACCAGTAGTACTATGGCTTAGGTCGACCATACTTTGACCAAATTTTTCCATCAAAGTATTAAATTTAGCTAAAACTTCTCGCATACTTCCTGAACTTTCGTCGATACTTGTGCTTTCTTGTTGTAAAACTTGTACGGTGATTTTTATTTCACCTGTGGCTTTTTGAGTACGTTCAGCTAGTTTTCTGACCTCTTCTGCAACGACTGCAAAACCTCGTCCATGTTCTCCTGCACGTGCAGCTTCAATTGCAGCATTAAGGGCTAAAAGGTTGGTTTGTTCAGAAATATCATTGATGAGGTCGACGATGATATTGATATCGTTTGTTCTTTGGGAAAGATTGCCAATCGAATCTGCATTGTGTTCGATAAGGGCATTGAGATGCTCTAATTCTCCTTGTACTTCTTGTGTTTCCCTCATACGTTCACTAGACATTTGGGCACTTTGTCTAACTTCAACTGCGATTTCACCTATTTTGTCGGCATTTTCTAAGAAACTGTATTGTAGAAATTTTAGCTGGTCGTTATTTTTATTAATTTTTGTTAGTTCAAAATTAAGCTGTTCGTGAAGATTTTTACGGTGATTTAGCTCCATCGTTTTAAGATTTTTATTCATTTGTTCACCAGCATATATAAAAGAGCTACTCAGTCCTTGAGTCATAAAATTTCTATAATAAAGATGATCTGAAGCTTTGTTAACCGTGCCTTTCATTTCTCGGATGAAGGCTTCCATCTGGTCAAGTAAGTTGTTCATGTTCCAAGAGATAGTGCCAATGGTACTTGCATCTTTGATATTAGTAATGCGAACTTCAAAATTTCCTTTAACTGCAACATCAAGAATAGTGTTGATGGTTTCTAATGAAATGGTCAGTTTTTGGACTTGTATAGCGATAAGCCACCATACCAAAATACAGAGTAATAAAGGAATAATGATAGCTACATGTAAACCATAAATGAAAAAATCAGCTACACCATAAAGGAAGAAAATAGCAACAAAAAGTCCTGAGAATTTTCGAATATTAGAGAGATAAGATGAATTCGTCATAACTCACTCCTTTTTTAGCAACTGTTTCTTCTAGTATCTTTTGTGAAGCAGTTATCCCACTGCTTCGTTCAGCACTGAGTAATGTTGCGTAAAGTCCTTGTACTCCTTTTAACGCTTCTGTTTTTGGTTTTCGTCTTACTGAGTGATAGCCAATGATTTTATTGCTTTGGTCAAAAGAGGGAGTGACATTTGCTAAAACCCAGTAAAAATCACCATTTTTAGATTGATTAACGACATATGCAAAAATCTCTTCACCGCTTTGGATACGTTGCCAAAGAAATTTGAAAATACACTTTGGCATCTCTGGATGGCGAATTAAATTATGAGGTTTGCCTAGAAGTTCTATTTCATTGTAACCTGAAAGCTTGATAAATATCTGATTTCCATAGGTTATGTTACCTTTAAGGTCAGTTTTCGAGACGATAATTTCATCTTCATTTAAAAATAATTCCACAGCTATCCTTGCTTAAAAAATAATAAAGAAGAGTGTACACTTTTATAGTGTCCTCATAGTATCGTCAAGATAAATTTAACTTTAAAAACGTATAATTATTGAAATGAGAAGGAGAAAATCACCGTGGAAAAAGGAAATTTTTCTTTTAAGCATTTATCCGTGCTCATTGCAGAAGACGATGAAGAGGTAGCCCAAAATTTACAGCATTACTTACAAGAAAAATTTAAAGATGTAGATATCGCTTATAATGGGAAAGATGCTTTTAAAAAGTATCTGGATAAAACGTATGATGTCATCATGAGTGATATTGAAATGGAGGGTGGTAATGGTATCGAGTTGTGTCATGCGATACGCAAACTTGATAAGCAGATACCTATTATACTTTTTAGCGGTCATACAAAAGAGAGTTATCTTTTAGAACTGGTGACATCGAAGATAGATGCGTATATTATCAAACCAGTGACTTCTTCTAAAATAGACAAAGCTATCGCAAAAGTCCTTCACCAAGAGCGTGATGATGTTGTGATACTTTGTAAAAAACATGACGTTTTCTATTCGTATCTCACAAAAAAGTTTACATGTAAAGCATTAATTATCTCTTTGACCCATTTTGAGATTATATTGATTGAGCTTTTTTTGTCACATAAATCTTACAAAGTAACCCATGAAGCGATACATGAATCTCTTTATGCAAATGAAAAAGATTCAAAAAATAGTATTAAAAACCTCATCAAACGCCTTAGACAAAAGCTACCTCATATTTGCATTGCTTCTCTTCCTCGCTATGGGTATCAGCTTCAATGCCCAGAAGATCAACTATGACGCAACTAATTTTTGAAATCGTCAATCTTACAGATGAGCTTTTTTCTTTTGTAGACAAAGAGTACCGATATCGAGAAGTTAATCAAGCATATTTGAAGGTACATAATCGAAAAAGAGAAGATTTTATAGGTATTCACGTCTCGGACATATTAGGGGCTGATCAATTTAGCATTACAAAAAATTTTCTAGATAGATGTTTTGGTGGAGAAGTAGTTTCTTATGAGCAGTGGTTTGAGTTTAGCTATGGACAAAAGCATTATCTTTATGTAACGTATACTCCTTATAAAAAAGATAATGAAATTTTGGGAGCTATCGTTTCGGCTAAAAACTACACCCAAAAAAAACTTTTAGAAGAGGAGAGGGCTAGAAATAAAGAGCTTTTACTGCATAACGCTAAGATGTCAGAAATAGGGAGTATGGCGTCATTTCTTAATCATCAATGGCGCTCCCCACTTAACTCTTTGGCAGGAAATTTTTTAAAATTAAGAGCATTGGCCAATCAAGTGAATGAGAATGCTCTCTTTGAGAAGACTTTATCTCGGGGAGAAGAGATTTTAGAACAAATTTCAGATGATTTAGAGACTTTTAGAGATTTTTATAACCCCAATCAACTAAGCGAAGAGGTCAATCTTGATGATACGGTACTACAAGTTTGTGCTTTTTTAGAAGAAAAAATATGCCAACTTGATGTTGCTTTAGAAGTTTGTATCCCTAAAAAAATGCAAATTGTATGTAAAAAAAGTGATCTTACGCATCTTCTAATGATATTTATCAATAACTCCCTTGATGCATTACATCGTAATAATACGCTTATGCCTGCTATTCAAATCGTTGCAAAAAAGAGAACTAATAGACTTCTACTTAGCATTGAGGATAATGGAGGTGGCATTGATGAGAAGATTTTAAAAGAGTTGTTTGTCAATTTTATTAGCACTAAAGAGGGAAAATTAGGAAGTGGCATAGGGCTTTTCTTTGCAAAAATCATTGCTAAAGAAAGATTAGGGGCAAAAATTTCTCTTAAGAATACACTAGGTGGATTAAAAGCTCTTATTGAAATTCCAATATAAGCTTTACATGTAAAGCATTTTGGGATAAGATTTTTAAAATAAATTTTGAGGTGATTTGATGATTTTACCAAAATTCGATATAGCAATTACGAATGCTAGTAAGGGTATGGCGCTTATGCTTATCCTTTGGCATCATCTTTTTTATGAAAAACCTGAGATGGGATTTTGGGTCTTTCAGAGTGCTCTTTTAGCAAAGGTATGTGTCGCTATCTATGTGGTCTTAAGTGGATATGGATTAGCAGAATCAGTAAAACGTAAAAAATTAGAGCTACTCTCTTTTTATAAGAAAAGATTGGTAAAACTCTATATGAACTACTGGCTTATCGCCCTTATTTTTATTCCTCTTGGTGTTTTGTTTATGGGTCGAACCTTAGAGGGTGTCTTTGGAGAACATGCTTATTTTAAGTTGTTTATTCAAATGATAGGACTTCATATGTTTACAGAAGTGGGGTATGGATATAACGCTACATGGTGGTTTATGAGCTTAATTGTTGTCTTATATGCTATTTTTCCTGTGGTTTATAAGCTGACACTAAAATTTAAAATATGGTTTTTAGGCGTAGCAGCAGTAGTTCTTTTTGTACCTATTCCTTTAGTAAATGATTGGATTTTGCCTTTTAGTGTGGGTATTTATCTTTCGCAGAATGATGGTTTTGTGAAGCTTTTCGCATGGTTAGATAAGCAAGGTGCGTGGAGATTTATAACACTTTTTGTTTTAACCGCTTTAGTGGCTTGGTATAGGCAAAATGGAGCTGTTTTTGATAGTATTCGCATTGATTCACTCTTTGCGATACTTTTGATTATTTGGACAACAGAGTTAGTTTTGGTGTCTAACGTAGCTCAAAAAGTGTTAGAGTTTATAGGCGTTCACTCTTTTAATATCTTTTTGTTTCACACCTTTATTTACTATTACTACTTTGGCGATGCTATCTATTTTTTCAAAAATCCTATACTTATTTTTAGCGTACTTTTGGGTGTTTGTTTGGTGATTTCAGTAGGGATTGAGTATTTTAAGAAAGTCATAGCGTTCGATAAAATTATCTAAAATTCTTTACATGTAAGGCTCTTTACAATTTTGCAAAGAGCCTTTGTAGTATTAATTAACGTATTGTCCTTGAACATATTTTTCGCTTGACATTTGATTGAATTCTGCATTTTCAATCCATCTCTCAGGAAATGAAACATAATCAACTAAGTTTTCAAGTAAAACCATATGTTGTCTCTCTTCTTCAGCAATGCGTAAAAATACTTTGCGTTGTTCGTCATCTTCAAGCATTAAAGCTTTTTCAGTATAAAACTTGTAACTATTTTCTTCAGATTGTAGTGCACTTTTATAAAACTCTACTTGGTCAGCACCAAAAGCATACGTCTTATTTTCATCTTTCATTTTTTGAAAAATATTTTTAGCATTAGCAAAGACATCTACTTCTTTGTTAGTAGGTAGATTTTGGTTTTTACTCATTTTTTCAAACACTACATAGTGTTTAACTTCTTCATCTGCCAACATATTTAAAATTTGCTTTAGACCGATGTCATCAGTTTTTTCAGCAAGTTCTCTATAATAGTTCTCTCCGTCTTTTTCTACTTTCATAGCATACTCATAAACGTTCATAGTTAACCCCTTTATGTTAAATCTACTCTTATTTTATACGAAATCTATGATAAATATCTGATAAATAATGAAGATTAATGCAATATAAGAAGCAAAACAACAAAGAAATGAAAAATGCTTCCACCGAGTACAAAAAAATGCCAAATAGCATGATTTAAGTAAAGTCCATCCCAAATATAAAAAAGAATGCCAATCGTATAGACTAATCCTCCGCTAAGGAGAAGACTAAGGGTTAGAAAATCCAAATTTGCTAAAAGAGGTTTGATGGCAAATACAACCATCCATCCTAAAAGAGCGTATAAAAAAAGTGAAAAACGACTAAAGCGATTTGGATAGATGATTTTAAGAGCAATACCAAAAAGTGCAATTCCCCATGCAAAACCAAACATCACCCAGCCAACCGTTCCCTTAAGCCCCAAAAGAGAGATAGGCGTATATGTTCCTGCAATTAGAATGTAGATAGCACAATGATCTAGTTGCCTTAAAATGACTTTGATTTGCGGTGCTAGAATAGCATGATAAAGGGTTGAAGCCCCATACATCAACATAAGAGAAAGACCAAAAACAAGTGCACTCGCGATTTTTAAACCCTCACCACTTTGTGCCGCAAATACCAAAAGCATCGTTAAAGCGCTGACACTTAAAAGTAATCCAAAGCCATGCGTGATGGCGTGCCAAATCTCTTCCATAGTGGAGTAGTCACTGAGCGTTGTTTTGATATTTTCTCCTTTGGTGTATGCAAAATTATACTTCAATTAAATGGTAAAAGTGTTAAAATAAAAAACTTCGTTTATAAGGACAAACTATGCTCGATATGAATACACTTTTGATGTTTTCTCTCGCCTCAATACTGCTCGCTCTCTCTCCAGGCCCTGATAATATCTTTGTACTTACCCAGTCTATGGTGAAAGGGGCGAAAGCAGGTGTTGTTATAACTTTAGGGCTTTGCAGTGGGCTTATCTTTCATACCAGTGCGGTAGCGCTTGGGGTTGCGGTTATCTTTCAAACGTCTCTTTTAGCGTTTAATTTGCTTAAAATAGTAGGTGCGGGCTATCTTCTTTATCTAGCATATATGGCGTTTAAAGATGCCTCTAAAACAACTTTACATGTAGACCAAAAACCGCTTTCATTCGGGACGATGTATCGAAGAGGTATCGTAATGAATGTGACTAATCCTAAAGTTTCTATCTTCTTTTTGGCTTTTCTTCCTCAGTTCACGAATCCTCAAAATGGTCACGTAACGCTTCAAATCTTCACACTTGGCGCACTCTTTATGGTGTGTGCATTGGTTGTTTTTAGTCTTATTGCGTTTTTGTCTTCTAAAATTGGTGCATGGTTTACACAAACAAAAAATGGTGAAAAGATTTTAAATAGGCTAGCTGGCACTGTTTTCGCTGCACTTGCACTCAAACTTGCATTGATACAAAGATGAAACTCTCCATTTTCTTGGCTATCGTTATCTCTTTGATAGGCGGAGTGTTACTAATTGAGCTTTTTTTACAAAAAGTTTTGGGCTAAATAAAAATATCATATGTTTGTTTTATGGCGATGTTAAAATAAACAAAATACTACATACTTGGAGTAATAATGAAGATAGGTCTTTTTATACCATGTTTTATGAATGAGTTGTATCCTGAAGCCTCTATGGCAACTTTAAAGATACTCGAGAATTTAGGTCTTGATGTAGAATATCCAATGGAGCAAACCTGTTGTGGACAGCCAATGGCAAATACAGGATGTGCTACTGAAGCAAAAGTTTTAGCTGAGAGATTTTTCAAAATCTTTAAAAAATATGATTATATTGTAGCTCCAAGTGGAAGTTGTGTGAGTATGGTAAGACATAATTATGCACAATTCTTAGGGGGAGTTGAGGGATTTGAACGTATGCGTTCCCATACTTATGAGCTGATAGAGTTTTTGCATGATGTTATAAAACCTACCTCAATGAATGCTTCTTTTCATCATAAAGTAGGTATTCACAATAGTTGTCATGCGCATAGAGAACTTGGCATGGCAAGTATGAGTGAGCAAAATGTACCAGAATTTTCAAAAATCAAAACACTTCTGGATAGAGTAGAAGGTATCACATATTCTGAACTTACCAGAAAAGATGAGTGTTGTGGCTTTGGCGGAACTTTTGCTATTACGGAAGAAGCGATGAGTGCGGCGATGGGACGCGCAAGATTGCAAGATCATTTAGACGCGGGAAGTGAATATATCACGGGTGTGGATATGTCGTGTTTAATGCACATGCAAGGCATCATAGATAGAGAAAAAATGCCGTTAAAAACAGTTTATATAGCCCAAATCTTAGCAGGAGATGTTTCATGAGTGAAGGACACCCACAACTTGCAGAAAAGTTTGCTAATAACGTAGAGAGGATGAAGTGGCATGATAAAGCTTTATGGTTTGTACGACTCAAGCGAGATGTTCAGTCTAAAAGTTTAGACGAATGGGAAGAGCTTAGAATTACTGCCGATAAAATAAAAGCACATACTTTAAGTAATCTTGCTACTTACCTTGAAGAATTTGAAAAAAATGCACTTGAAAAAGGTATACAAGTGCATTGGGCAAAAGATGCTAAAGAGCATAATCAAATCGTACTTGATATCTTACAAGCTAAAAATGTCAAGATGATTGTCAAGAGTAAATCAATGCTTACCGAAGAGTGTCATCTTAACCCTTTTTTAGAAGAGCATGGCATTGAAGTCGTTGATACTGACCTTGGTGAGCGAATTGTTCAATTTAGAAATGAACCGCCTTCTCATATCGTTCTTCCAGCAATTCATCTTAAAAAAGAGGATGTTGGAACGACATTTGAAAAGTTTTTAAATACCCAAAAAGGTGAAAGATTTAAGTATTTTCACACGATTGCTAGCAAGAAGTGCTACAGGACAGCCTGTAACATCTTATACATCCCATTATCACGCCCCAATTGAGGGTGGACAAATGCATGTTGTTATCGTTGATAATGGAAGGTCAAAAATTTTGGCTACCGATCGCTATATCAAATCACTTCAATGTATCCGTTGTGGTGCATGTCTTAATACCTGTCCTGTATATCGAAGAAGTGGTGGATACAGTTATGGTTATACTATCCCCGGACCTATTGGCTCAACGTTAGCACCAAGTAGAGATTTAGAAAAATACAGCTCGCTTCCTTTTGCTTGTTCTCTTTGTGCTTCTTGTTCTAATGTTTGTCCTGTCAAAGTTGACTTACATCAAGAACTCTACTTACGAAGACAAGACGTGGTTGATGAGGGACATCTTGACCCTACTAAACATAAAATTTTGAAAATGACAACATGGTTAATGAGCCATCCAAAATTAATGGATTTTGCAGGTTTGATGGCTCGAAAGATCGTGCCTTTATTACCTCGAAGTATTCTTTATTCAAAAGTAAATGCTTGGGGAAAAGCACGAGAATTACCACCTTTCCCTAAAAATAGTTTTAAAGAATTGTATAAAGCAAAGAGAGGTTCAAAATGAGTTCACGTGAAGAGATGTTGAAAGCTATCCGTAAAAATGCACCATCCAAAGTGAAAGAAGCACCGAGTCTTGATATTAAACACATGAGTTATGAGGATATTAATGCTAAGTTTACAACTTCACTGGCCAGTGTTGGTGGAAATGCTATTTTTTTAGAGAGTCTTAGTGATGTGGATGCTTATGTAAAAGAGCATTATAAAGATGCCACAGTCATTGTCTCTAATATAGAAGGCTTAAATGTAGCGACAAGAGATGCCAATGAAACAGATGATCCACATACGCTAAAAGATGTCGATTTGGCCATCATTCAAGGTGAATTTGCCGTTGCTGAAAATGGTGCAGTGTGGGTAAAAGAAACCAATAATCGTCACAGAGCTTTGTACTTCATTACCCAAAAATTAATGATGATTGTGCCTAAAAGTGAAATTGTTCCTACGATGCATGAAGCGTATGAGAGAGTTTCTTTTGAGCAGGGTGGTTTTGGACTCTTTATCAGTGGACCTTCTAAAACGGCTGATATTGAGCAAGCACTTGTTATTGGTGCCCATGGCGCTACTGAGGCATGTGTAATATTTATCTAATTCTTTTCATTCTCTAGGTCTTTACATGTAAAGACTTAGAGAATACTTTTTTGACGAAAATTGGGTAATTGTGAGATAATAACACCCAATAAAATGACGCCACTTGCCATCATTTCTGTGGGAGTGAGCGTTTCTCCTAAGAAAAGATAGGCTAGAAATACAGTAAATACAGGGATGAGGTTAACAAAGACAGAGGCTCTACTTGCTTCAATACGACTTAGGGCTAGATTGAACATTCCATATCCTCCAAGCGTTACGACAATGCCGAGATAAAATATCCAAAAAATGGATTCCATTGTTATGTGCATTTCAAGAGTGTTGTATTCCCAAATCGCAAGGGGGAAAAAGAAAAGTGCACCTACAAAAGCTTGAATTGCCGTTAAAAAAAGTGCTGAAAACTTTTGAGTAAGATAGCGTATCGCAATAGCATACCACGCACCACATACCATAGCTAAGAATTCGAGGGTATTACCTAGCAAAGGATTGAGCGCATTTTCGCTACTTTGCGCACTAAGACTAAGCCAAATCGCCCCTAAAACAGCAATAAATGAGCCAATAAACAATCTTTTACTAATCACTTCTTTAAGCACAATCCCAGCACCAATGGCAGTCATAAGCGGCATCATGGAAGTTATCATTCCTGCTTGTGAAGCAGTCGTGTACTGTAACGCCTTGGCTTCAAATATAAAATAGAGGCAAGGCTCAAACGCTGTCATAAGTAAAATATACTTAATATCTTTTTTTGTAAAATGCAGTGTTGAAAATTGCTTGATAAAATAGACAAAACACAAACTTGCCACAATCATACGGCCAAAAACAACGCTCATGGGACCCATAGGTCCGATAGCAGATTTTAACGCGATAAAAGAACTAGCCCATGTCATCATAGCGGTGAGTAAAAAGACAATGCTTAAAAGGTCGATTTTTTTGTAGTTCAAGGAGACTTCTTTTTGGAGAAAATTTTGTCGTGATTGTATCTTTTGTTTGCTTTATCCTGTAATAAGTTGTAAAATTCCCCTATGCAAGTATTTAATCTAAGAACAATTATATTAGTTTTATTAATCATAATAGGTATTAACTATTGGAGAATGAACCAAGAGGTAGATGCAGGTATGTACTCATTGCCACTCGATACAAAAATTTTAGCTTTTGGGGATAGTCTCACTTTAGGATATGGTGTTTCAAAAACTGAAAGTTATCCTTCAAAGCTCTCTGAACTTTTACATGTAGAAGTGATTAATGCGGGAGTTTCTGGGGAATTAAGCGAGCAGGGACTTTTGAGATTGCCTCATCTTTTGGAGATACATAAGCCAGATATTCTTATTTTGTGTCATGGTGCTAACGATATTTTAAAAAGACGAGATTTATCGAAAACGAAAGAAAATTTGAGTCAAATGGTTTTTATGGCAAAACAAAAAGGTATTTATGTACTCTTAGTAGGTGTTCCTTCTTATGAAATTCTCTCCTTTAGTGTGCCTTCTTTTTACTACGAAATAGCTAAAGAAAGCGGTATTGAGATGGAAGATACATCGCTTAAAAAAATCCTCGATAGTGATTCGCTCAAATCTGATCAAGTGCATCCTAATGCACTCGGATATGAGATGATGAGCAAGTATATTGCTAAAGTGCTTAGTGAAAATTACACAAGTGCGCGCCCTTAGTGAAACACATTATCTTCTTATTTGTTTTTATCCATACTTCTCTTTTTGCCTTGAATTCTGTGGTGACATTAACGCAAGAAGAAAAAAATTATTTACACGATAATCCTATTATTAAAGTTTGTATTGACCCTTCTTGGATGCCTTTTGAAGTTTTAACATTAGAGGGCAAATATGAAGGAATCGCAGCGGACTTGTTAATGTTAGTAAGTCAAAGGGTAGGACTAAAGTTGGACATTGTTCAAGTCTATACACGAGAAGAGAGTATTGAAAAAGCAAAAAACAAAGAATGTGATATTTTAAATTTTATTAATAAAACACCTGAATATGATACGTGGTTACTTTTTACAGAACCTTTATTTTCTGACCAAAATGTTCTTATTACCAGAGAAGAACATCCCTATATAGATAATCCAAAGCAGTTAGTGCATGAGTCAATAGCTATATCAAAAGGAGATTCTTTGCTTGAGCGATTTAGCGATGAATTCCCTAACATTACAGCGTTTTCTGTGGCAACGCAAGAAGATGCCATTCTTTTAGTTTCAGAAAAAAGAGTAGATATGACCATACAGTCTTTGATGGTTGCTGCTCATACTATCAAAAAAGGTAGCTTTTTTAACCTTAAAATAGCAGGAATGCCTCAAAACTTTACTAATTATTTTAGGATAGCTATCGTTAAAAATGAGCCTATTTTACAAAGTATTCTCAATAAAGGAATAGAAAGTATCTCGTCATTAGAAAAAGAAAGAATTGTGAATAGCCATGTTCCTATTATCATTAAACCAGGCGTTGATAAAAAGATTTGGTATATTATTGTCTTCATATTTTTGAGTATAAGTAGCATTTTACTCTGGAATTATACTTTGAGAAAGCAAGTTAAAAAAGCAATCGATATTAATTTAGCAAATCAAAAAACGATGATGCAGCAAACTAAAAAAGCAGAATTAGGTGAACTCATCGGCAATATTTCTCACCAATGGAGAGAGCCTCTTTCTAATCTAAGTAGTATTAATTTGATGATGATTGGATTAATAGAACACCAAAAAGAGATCAATACAGAATTTTTATATCAAAAATTAAAAAGTATTGAAAATACACTTGATTTTATGTCTCAAACGATGCAGAATTTTCTAGAGTTCTATAAGCCTTCAACGATACAACAAGACTTTAATATCTATGATTCAGTCCAACAAGCACTTTCTATTGTCGAAACAAGTATCATCTCTTATGATATTCGCATAGAGTTTTTGGGAAATAAAGAAGCAACACTCTTTGGTATAAAAAATGAGTATATGCAAATATGGCTCATCTTGATTAACAATGCCATTCACGCATTTGAGCAAAATGAGGTGAAGAGTAAAATCATCACTATCGATAGTAGTAAACATAGTATCAAATTTTCAGATAATGCAAAAGGGCACATAGAACCTCATGACCTTTCCAAAGGAGTTGGACTTTTAATGTGTAAGCAAATTCTAGGTAAATATCATCAAAAATTAATTTTAGAAAATACGAAGCATGGTGTCTGCGCTATGATTATATCAGATACCTAATTTGTATCCCATTTCAGGAACAGTATAAATAAAATTTTTACCTACTTTCTTTCTTAAGCGCATAATAAAATTTGCAATCGCTCCTTCGCTAATCTCTTCAAAATTCCAAATAGATTCAAGCATCATATCTTTAGTAACAATCTGTTGTGCATTATTGATTAAAAGTGTGATAAATGCTGATTCTTTTTTAAGAAGTTCAATAGGTGTGCCATCTTTAAGATACAAGGTATGGCTCTGCTGATCGAACATACATCCATTTTTAAGAAGAATGCTTTTTAATTTGGTAAAAGAGTGTACGCATTTTTCCAGCGATTCAATAAAATCTTTGTATTTGATGGGTTTAAGTAAATAGGCACTAAGGTTGAGAGGAATTGCTCGAAATAAAAATTCCTCATTTTTGTTACCACTAAGGACAATAATAGGAATCTGAGAGTCTATTTTTCTAATGGATTCTATGAAAGAGAGACCATTTTCATTGTTCAGCTTGATATCGCAGATAATGATATCTATTCTTTCGGCTTGAAAGGTGTTATTTGCGCAGGTAAGGTCTTTACAGTGCCATATTTTATAGACAAAAAGCTCCAATAAGGTCATGAAATTTTCCGCAAATTCTTCATTATTTTCAACAAATAAAACATTTTTGCTTTTTAAAATTTCCATTGTGCGTCATCCCTTCTTTTATAGAATATTAGCTGTATATGAATAAAAAGTATCTTTAAGTTTTCATATCACAAATACATCACAAAATGTCAAAGTTATGTATGAATAGTATGTGATATGAGAAGTGTAAAATACTTTGAACGAACTATAATACAAAATTTATGTCAACTAACGACACCAGCGTTGGTGCGAAAGTTATTTGGGGATTTGTTGCTCTTTTGGGAGCAATTGCTCTTGGTTATATAGCATTAAATCGAGGAGAGTCAATTAACGCTATGTGGATATTAACGGCGTCAATTTGTGTATATATGATTGCGTATCGTTTTTACAGCCTTTATATTGCAGAGAAAGTACTTAAAGTTGATAGTACGCGTATGACACCTGCTTTTCGTCATAACGATGGTTTGGACTATGTTCCAACCAATAAAGTTGTTTTATTTGGACACCACTTTGCGGCAATCGCAGGGGCTGGTCCATTAGTAGGTCCTGTACTTGCAGCACAATTAGGGTATCTCCCTGGTATGCTATGGCTTCTAGCAGGTGTTGTTATCGCCGGAGCAGTACAAGATTTTATGGTACTTTTTGTTTCCACAAGACGCGATGGTAGATCTTTAGGAGAGATGATTAAAGCAGAGATGGGCAGTGCAGCGGGCGTTGTAGCACTTG
>JAFLKZ010000143.1:0-8342 GCA_019162915.1 Campylobacteraceae bacterium | reverse complement strand
CTCATTGCTTGTTTCATGATTATGATTATTATCCTAGCTGTTCTTGCTATGGTTGTTGTTAAAGCGTTAACTCATAGTCCTTGGGGAACATTTACAGTTGCATTTACGATTCCTTTAGCATTTTTTATGGGAATTTATATGCGCTTTATTCGTCCTGGTAAAATCCTTGAGATTTCAATTATTGGACTTACCTGTCTTATCTTAGGCATTATATTAGGAGGTCATGTAGCGGAGAGTCCAACATGGGCACCATATTTTGACCTTAGTGGTATCGCTTTAACATGGGCATTGGTTATCTATGGTTTTGTAGCTTCTGTACTTCCTGTATGGTTGTTATTAGCGCCACGTGATTACCTTTCAACTTTCTTAAAAATTGGTGCTATTGTTGGCTTGGCAATTGGTATTGTAGTATTAATGCCAGATATGAAAATGCCTTCAACCACAGCATACGCTTTCAATGGTCATGGACCTGTTTGGGCAGGAAGTATGTTTCCATTCTTATTTATTACTATTGCTTGTGGTGCCGTGTCTGGTTTCCATGCACTTATCTCTTCTGGAACTACGCCTAAAATGCTTGCTAATGAAAATCAAGCACGTTTAATTGGTTATGGTGGCATGCTGATGGAATCATTTGTTGCGATGATGGCATTGATTGCAGCGTCTATTATTGAACCGGGTGTTTATTTCGCGATGAACAGTCCTATGGGTGCATTAAACCCTGGTGGTTTAGCAGATATTGCTGCTGCTGCTTCTGCAACAGTAAGTACTTGGGGATTTGTTGTCACACCAGATGTTCTTACACAAATTGCTAAAGATGTGGGAGAAAGTAGTATTATTTCTCGTGCTGGTGGTGCTCCTACACTTGCCGTTGGTATGGCTCAAATCATCCATGGTGCGCTTGGTGGACTAGGTTCTATGTCTTTTTGGTATCACTTTGCGATTCTGTTTGAGGCACTCTTTATTCTTACAGCCGTTGACGCAGGTACAAGAGCAGCACGTTTTATGTTGCAAGATTTATTAGGTCTTATCAACCCGAACTTGAAAAAAACAGACTCTTTGTTTGCTAACTTACTAGCGACTGCTTTAGTAGTTGCTTCTTGGGGTTATTTCCTCTACATTGGTGTTGTCGATCCATTGGGCGGTATCAATACGTTATGGCCACTTTTTGGTATTACCAATCAAATGCTAGCAGGTATTGCATTGATGTTCTGTACGGTTGTTTTATTCAAAATGAAACAAGAGCGATATTCTTGGGTTACTATTGTTCCAGCCACATGGCTTATTATCTGTACGATGAGTGCAGGTTGGTTAAAAGCATTTAGTACAGACCCAGCAGTTGGCTTCTTTGCAAAAGCAAATCAGCTTAAAGATTTATTGGCAAGTGGCAATTTTAAACCCAATGCTGTTTTTAAATCAATTGAAAAAGTCGAACAAGTTATCTTTAACAATCAACTTGATGGTTACTTGATTATCTTCTTTATGGCTGTTGTTATTGTTATGGCTTACATGAGTATCAAAGCATGTTTAAAAGCTAAAAATATCGAAAAATTTTCTGCCAATGAGGTTGCTTATGCTCCAATGCCTAGTAATGCAGACGATATTATAAGAGGCGCTGTTCATTAAGTCGCTACATAAAGGGGTCGGCTATGCCGATCTCTTTACATGTAAAGTAGGAGGAAGCGATGTTTGAAAATTTAGTCAAAGCGGGTAAATATTTGGGACAAGCCGCACGAATGATGGTCGGTGTTCCAGACTACGATAGTTATGTCCAGCACTTTCGTCTTACGCATCCAGAAGAAACACCTATGAGTTATGAAGAATTTTATGTGAATCGTTTAGAAGCGCGATATGGTGGAAAAAATGGTATGTCAAGTTGTTGTTAAAGAACTATTGGCTGTAGTTTACAGCACACATGAAGTAGTTCAAATATTTTGTAGCAAGGAAATATAAATGGAGGTAAAAGCTCCCTTACCCGTAACGATTTTAACAGGTTTTTTAGGCTCAGGCAAAACAACACTTATCAACTATCTTTTAGAAAACAATCAACAGGAACAAATCGCTATTATAGAAAATGAATTTGGGGCTGTTGGCATTGATGGTGAACTACTTAAAGGACGCTCTAATGTTGAAGTCATTGAGCTAAGTAATGGTTGTGTTTGTTGTAGCATTAGAGGAGAACTAACCGATGCATTGCAAGGGCTACTCGCTAAGATAGATAGTGGAGAACTTAGAATAGACCGTTTGGTTTTAGAAACCACAGGTTTGGCAGATCCAGCTCCCATCGTGCAGACTTTTTTTGTCGATGAACTGATACGCGAACGCATTGTTTTAGACGCGGTTATCACACTCGTAGATGCTTTACATGTAAACAAACAACTCGATGAACATCGTGTGGTAGCTTCTCAGATAGGCTTTGCGGATAGAATAATTTTAACTAAAACAGATGCGATAGACGATGAACATAAAGCGTTAGTGCTTTCTCGCCTTAACACTATCAACTCTAAAGCTGAAATTTTTGAAGCTTTTAAGGGTGTATTGCCTAAGGAAGTTTGGATAGGTATCCAAGCATTTGACTTAGATGATACTTTAAAAATTAATCAGGGATTTTATCAATCTTCTAGTGCCCAATCCAAATTACAATTTAAAAGTTTTCGTCTTGATAAGCCAACGCAATCGTGGAGTGATGATATCAAATCGTATGTTTTCGAAGCAGGGGACTTGGATATCAAAAAAATTGGTGCTTTTATGGAAGAACTTGTCGAAATCTATGGAAACGACATGTTACGTTATAAAGGGGTACTTTCCATTGCTGGAGAGGAGAGAAGGTTAATTGTGCAAGGTGTGCACAAAGTAGTTGGATTTGACTATGGCTCTCTTTGGGAGAGTGAACGTAAATCATTGATAGTGGTGATTGGTCGTTATTTACCTTATGTGGAACTCAAAAAAAAGTTTATGGATACACTCTCATCATAGAAAATCAAGAGGTAGTTTGAGCTACCTTTAGACTATTCACCCTTAAAGCGTTTTACAATTCCCTTTAAATATTCTTGTGCATAAAAAGCTATTTCTTCTTCACTTAAGGTGATGGGTTTTTCTTTACTAGGGACATTGTGTAGTAATGTCGCTAATTGTGAACACGTTTTAAAAAGTTCTTGAGGCTCCATTTTAATGATTACATGTAAAAGCTCTTCAGGTAAATTTTTAGGTTCTATTTGATGCAATGCGTTGACTTTCGATAAAAAATTTTCAATACTTTTGTGCAATGGTTTTCCTTATTTTTGTGCAATTATGCCACAATTTGTTGTATCTTTCGTATGAATTTATCATTCATGATAAAATTAATAGTAGAAAAGATACAATTAATAGCGTAATTTATAAATCACAATCATGCGAGGGTTGAAGAATGAGTATGTATGACTTAGAAGCATTTTTGCGCTCCATCCATCCTTTTCAGCTTCTCACTAAAAATGAGATAACTAAGGCGATGAGTGCTGTCAATATCGCTTATTATAAAAAAGATACCATTTTATTGTCTCCAATTAAAGAAGCTGAGTTTCTCTATATCATTATCAAAGGTGAGGTGGGAGAGTATAACGAGGATGAGCTTATCAAAGTATATAGCAAGTCTAATTCTTTTGATGCAGATGCCCTTATCTACACCAAAACAAGTGATACTTTTAAGGTATTAGAAGAGCTTATTTGTTATGAGCTCAAAAAAGAGGATTTTTTATCTCTTTTAGATAGTAATACCCTTTTTAAAGAATACTTTATTCAAGACTTAGCCAATAAAATTCAATCCGCCAAACAAAAAGAATACACCACAGAGCTCTCTGGTTTTATGATGGCACGGGTGCAAGATAGTTATTTACATGAGCCAACTATCGTCGGAAAAGAGTGCTCCATTATGGACGCCCTAAAGCAAATGGAACACAAAAAAAGTAGTTGTATCATCGTAGAACATGGTGATAATTATGAGTATGGTATCGTAACAGATAGCGTGGTTCGTCGTCATGTTTTATTTGATGAGTATGATAAATTAGGACCTATCGGTCCTATTGCCCTTCATCCTATTATCACTATTGAAGCGGAGGATTATCTTTTTAATGCACTTTTGGCTTTTACAAAACACTCTATTAAACGTATCGTAGTGACAAGAGATGGGAATATTATTGGTATCTTGGAGCAATTAGATTTACTCAGTTATTTTGCCAATCATACCTATCTCGTTGCAGTTCAGATACGCAAAGCAACTACGATTGATGAGCTTAAACAGGCCAGTGGGGATTTGATTAATATCGTCAAAAAACTGCATGCCAAAGGTACAAAAGTAGACTATATCGCCAAACTTATTTCAGAAATCAATGAAAAAATTTATGAAAAGCTTTATCAGATGATTATGCCCATAGAACTTGGTAAAAAAGCATGTTTAATTGTGATGGGCAGTGAAGGTCGAAAAGAGCAGATGCTCAAAACAGACCAAGATAACGCTCTTATTATCGCTGATGATATGGATGAGGCATTATATGCGCCTTATATGCAACTTTATACGCAAACTTTGATAGATTTTGGTTTTCCAAGATGTGAGGGCAATATTATGGTTTCCAATGCTTATTGGAGAAAGCATTGGAAAGCGTATAAAAAAGAGATTCAAAGATGGTTTGATGCTCCTAAAATGGATGATTATATGAATCTTGCTATCTTTTTTGATGCGATTAGTGTAGCAGGGGATGCCTCCATGCTTGCAACACTTAAAGCAATGGTTTTTGATGAAGTGGGAGATAATAGCTCTTTTATGGCTAACTTTGCTAAAACAGCCCTTGCTTTTGAAACACCTATTGGTATGTTTACAAATTTAATAGCCAATGATAATAAAATAGATGTCAAAAAAGGTGGTATTTTCCCTATTGTACAAGGTATACGAAGCCTCGCTCTTGAAAACAAAATCGAAGAGACAGATACGGTCACACGTATCAAAAAACTCGCTCAAAAAGGTATCTTTGATGAAAATTTTGGGGGCGCTCTTGGTGAAGCACTTGATACGATGTTAAACCTCAGGCTCAAAGATAGATTGCAAAGAAGTAACACTCAAAGTGCATTTGACAATTTCATCAATATTTCCAATCTAAATCAATTGGAGTTAGAGCTTTTAAAAGATAGTTTCAAAATAGTCAATAAATTTAAAAAATTCCTTACCCATCACTTCAAACTTAGTATGGTAAGCTAGTATGTTCAAGCATTTTTGGACTAATTACTACAAAAATAAATTAAAGAATAAAGATTATTTATTTTTATTTGATGAAGCGCCCTTGGATGAAGTGATTGTATTTGATACAGAAACAACAGGGCTTAGTCCTAAAAAAGACGAGATTTTATCCATAGGTGCAGTGAAAGTTAAAGGCAATAAAATCCTTACATCTGAAAAATTTGAAATTTTTATTAAGCCTTCTGGTGCCATTAAAGAAGAGAGTATCAAGATTCATCAAATTCGAAATATTGATATTCAAAATGGCTGTGAGGCTTTCGTTGCTATCGAGCAGTTTTTACATTTTATTGGTTCACGACCTTTGGTAGGCTACTACGTAGATTTTGATGTAAGGATGATAAACAAATACGTTAAGCCCCTTTTAGGTATCAAACTCCCGAATCAACAGATAGAAGTTTCTGGTATTTATCATGATAAAAAGATAAAGTTTATACCAGATGGGGCCATTGATTTACGATTTGATGTGATGATGAAAGATTTAGGCTTAGTTACGTTTGGCAAGCATGATGCCATCAATGATGCTATCATGACGGCAATGATGTATATCAAGCTTCAAAATATCACTAAGATTTAATTTTTTGTAAATCTTTCAGTGAGGAGTTTTTAAGCATTTCATCGATAAGTTGTTTTGGTTTTGACCAAGCATCATGTAAAACACAGTGCTCTTCTTTACTGCACAATCCTTCGCCCATAAGACAAACATCCTCATTGACATCGTTAAGGGAGGCTAAAACATCGTAAATTTTGATATCTTCTAAAGGTTTTGCAAAAACAAAGCCCCCATATTTTCCTCTAGTAGAACATATAAAACCATCTTTAGCTAAATTAGTCATAATCCTTGTAAGATATTTGTAGGGAATATTGAGCGATTCGGAGAGATTTTTAGCAGTATGCTGTCCATCTTTGTCATTACTCATGTGTGCGAGTATTTGTAAGGCATACTGTGAAGTTGCTTTTAGTTTCATGTTTTCTCCCTTTAATAAATTGTATTGTATTTAAAAAAGTCTTTAAAAGAGGGTGAAAAGTTTAAAAATATCTTATGATAAGCATATTATAACATTATAAATGATGTTATAATATATTAAAAATGATAACACTATAAGGATTATTTATGTCAATTAAATCTCTTAAAGATATAGAAAGTACCCCTCTTGCTGCAGGATCTGGTGCAAGTATGCAAATGCTTATTTCTCCAGAACAAGCACCGCATTTTGCTATGCGAAAATTTGTTATTAAAAAAGGTGGCAATATGCCATTGCACACAAATAGCGTGGAACATGAGCAGTATGTTCTAAGTGGAAGGGCAACCGTAAAGATTGCAGATAAAGTTTTTACCGCTCAAAAAGATGACATTCTCTTTATCCCCGCAGGCATTCCTCATGCTTATGAAGTAATAGGCGATGAGGATTATGAGTTTTTATGTCTTGTTCCCAATCAAGATGATACGATTGAGATTATAAAATCGGAATGTAATTGTAGTTGTTAAGTTTGCGTTCTCACATTAAGTCTTTACTCGCAGGAATTTTCATTGTTTTTGCTTGTTTAGGCTTAGCACGTTTTTCTTTTGGGATGATTTTACCCAATATGCAAAGTGAATTAAGTATGAATACCACCCAAGCAGGTATTGTTGGGAGTGCAAATTTTATTGGTTATTTTATTGGATTATTTGCAGTAGCAAATTTTTATACTAAGTTTGGTGTAGCAAAACTGATTTCAAGAGCACTATGGACACAGGCTGCTAGCATGTTGCTGATGTCGTTATCGCCACATTATCTATGGGCTGCTACCACCTACATCATTACAGGTTTTTTTGGGGCATTAGCTAATATTGCGGTGATGACGTATATCGCGCAAGTTGTTCCGCCTTCTATAAAGGGAAAAGCAACGGGCTTTGTCGTAGCGGGTATTGGACTTGGCATTATGGTAAGTGGGGCACTTGTTCCATTGATAGAACTGACTTTCCCTTTTTCATGGCGATTAAGCTGGAGTTTATTTGCTTTATTTATTGCGACTGTAAGTATTTTTACGTACAAAACGCTTTTTACATTTACTCCTCATAGTTCAAATCGCGATACACATGATACGTTAACCTTGCAAAAAATTAGCTCATTTGGACCTTTCTGGCGAATAGGCTTTTTATTTTTTATGTTTGGTATGACGGCTATCATGTATATGACTTTCTTTGTAACCGCAGCTGTTAATCAATGGCAAGTAAGTACAGAGATATCCGGAACTTTTTGGGCGATTTTGGGAGTTTCAAGCCTTTTTTCTGGTCCCGTATTTGGAATGCTCAGTGACCGTATAGGAAAGTATCAAACACTTGGCATCTTATTCTCTCTACAAGCTATCGCACATGGGCTTTTATCTTTTTCAATTCCATCATCTTGGTTGTTGGTATCTGCAAGTTTATTTGGATTTTCTACTTGGGCAGTACCCTCCATTATGACGATACTTAGTAGTGAACTCTTTGGTTCATCACATACGGCACGTATTCTTGGGCTTATTACACTTTTTTTTGGAATAGGGCAGATTATTGGTCCATTGGCTGCTGGAATAGTCACGGATGCTACGGGAGATTTTAGTGTTATTTTTAGTTTTTCTGCGTCTTGCTTAGTTTTTGCCTCATTGGTTTCTTGGTACTATGCCCTAAAAGGCGAGACTTGAAAAGTTCTGAGCATTTATCTAGGGCAAATAATAAGGGTAAATATTTTAATTTTTAACATAGTAAGAAAGTCTATGATCGTTATGTTTTGTAAAAAAACTATTTTCAGGGATAATATCTGCATGACCTAAAAAGAGTTTGCCTTGAGGTTTTAGAAGTGCTGCGAATTTTTCGATAGTCTTAAGACGAAATTCATCATCAAAATAGATAAGCATATTGCGCGAAAAGATGATATCAAATTTGCCTATATTTAAAAAATTATACTCAAAGATATTAATTTTTTTGAAGCCAATGGAAGAAAAATATTCTTTTTTGACGTGATAAGTTTTGTCTTGCAACGTAAAAAATTTATCTTTAATATTTCGGTCTAACTTATGGAGAGAGCGTTCAGAAAAAGTGCCTTTTTGTGCTTTGTTG
>JAFLKZ010000049.1:33005-38957 GCA_019162915.1 Campylobacteraceae bacterium | reverse complement strand
GAGATAAATGTTGTTGGTTCAGAGTGCTTAAAGTAAAAAGTTCTTGCGTGTTCTAAGTATTTTCCGATGATAGAGCGAACGCGGATATTCTCACTTACGCCCTCAACACCAGGGCGAAGACAACAAATACCCCTCGCTATAATATCAATCTGTACACCTTGAATGGAAGCGTGATAAAGTGCTTTGATGACATCTGGATCTACCAAAGAGTTCATTTTTACGATGATACGACCCTCGCTTCCCATCTTTGCTTCGCCATTGATGAGATTGATGATTTTTGGCTTGATTTGCGTTGGCGACATCGAGAGTGTTTCGAGTTTTTTATTTTTTGAAAAACCTGAGAGGATATGGAAAAAAGTTGTCGTATCTTTGGCAAATTCTTCTTTACATGTAAAGAAACTCATGTCCGTATAAACTTTGGAAGTGGCGCCATTATAATTGCCTGTTCCTAGGTGCATATAAAATTTTAGTTTGCCATCTTCTTCTTGGCGGATGACTTGTGCGACTTTAGCATGTATCTTAAATCCTGTGATGCCATAAACCACGTGTGCGCCAGCTTGTTCGAGTGCTTTTGCCCAGTGTAGATTATTTGCCTCATCAAATCGTGCTTTGAGTTCTACCACAGCGGTAACTTGTTTTCCCTCATTAGCCGCATCAATCAATGCTTGAACGATTTGTGAATTTTTCTCCACTCGATAAAGTGTCATACGAATGGAAACAACTTTAGGGTCTTTAGATGCCTCTCTAATGAGCTTTAAAACAGGGTCAAAACTCTCATAGGGATGATATAAAAGAGCGTCATTTTTATCGATGACTTTAAAAACGGATTCATTGCTATCAAAAGGTGGTAAAATTTTTGGATTGTAAGGAGGCGTTGTAAGATGTGAAAAGTCCTTATTGCCTACTATTTGCCATAATGCTCCAAGGTTAAGGGGAATTTTGTACTCATAGATATCTTTAGAAAAAATCTGCATATGAGAATTTAAAAAGCTTAAGATATCAGGATCTGCATCTTCTTGAATGTTGAGTCTAACAAATGCACCTTTACGTCTTAGTTTTAATCCCTGCTCCATAATCAACATAAAATCATCAGCTTCTTCTTCTTCGATAATCATATCTGCGTTTCGCGTGATTCTAAAAGGGGCAGAAGCGACCAGTTTGTATCCTGGAAAAATCTCCTCTGCATGCTTATGTACGATTGATTCTATGGGCACATAGGTATTGTCACTGACTTGGAAAAATCTTGGAAGAACCCTAGGCATACGAATCATTCCAAATTTAAAGTTTTCATCTTCTTCGCTCTCTTGAAGCTTGACAGCGAGTGAAAAGCTAAGATTGTTGAGGTGCGGGAAAGGATGCGTGGCATTAACTGCTATGGGAACAATTACCGGTAAGATATTTGAGAAAAAATAATCATCCGATAATTTTGCCAAATGAGGGCTAAGGTCTGCGTAGCTTTTGATAAAAAGATTTTCTTCTTCAAGATCTTTGACTATTTCTTCATAGCTGTTTTGGATAATTTCTTTTTCGCTTGAAATATAAGCTCTTATCTCGCGTAATTGGTCCAATGGTGTTTTTTGATCCGTTCCCGTTTCTGTGACACCTGCGCTAAAAAGTTGTTTTAATCCTGCCACACGAATCATATAAAATTCATCTAAGTTGGTAGCATAAATAGCTAAAAATTTTAAGCGTTCAAATAAAGGAAGCTCTTTTTTGAGTGATTGGGTAAGTACTCTGGTGTTGAATTTAAGCCATGAAAGTTCTCTGTTAAGATAGTAGCTTGAGTCGTTTAAATCGGGCACGGTTGATATCCTTACTTGCTAAAATAATCTGATTATTCTATCAAAAAAAAGTTATAAAAGAGTTACAATTCAGGCGTATTTTGAAAAAAGAGGTTCAGTGTCTTGGTTGTTAGCATATTTTTCTTGAACATGAGAGATTAATTTGGCTTGTTTGGCTCTACTTTCTTCAAGTCGTGCTTGCATTTGAAGCATAGAAGCAGTTGCTGCAACTTGATAATCCGTACTACTTGGATCGGATGGGGCAAGGGCGGCGGTGCGAACTAATTGCATTTTTTGGATGGTTTCTCTAGGAGTGTTTTCTTCACCTGTATCGATGCTTACTTCACCACCAATGGCGTAGAGTTTTTTGTCTGGACCTTCTTGATAGACAAAAGTTGCACCACTGCGTATCACGCCAGCACCTGCTGAGATATGTGCTCTCTCATGTGCTTTCACCACGCTATCTCTTGCTTGAAGTTGCGTTACTAAGCCTTGTTGTGAAGTGGTTAATGCCTCAGTTGTTTTTGAATTTTCAGTCTTTTTTTCAGACGTAGAAGTACTATTTGTTTGGGAAGAGGGTGTGTTGATGCGGATGTAAGAAGCGTTTAGAAAACCATTGATTTCCATAGTATTTCTCCCTACAAAATTATACTACTTTTCTTTACATGTAAACAATAATTATGACTTTTTAAGCTTCTCTATATCATCCCTTAGACGTGCTGCTTTTTCAAATTCTAGTATTTTAGCGGCTTCGTGCATTGCTTTGGTCATCTCTGCGATAATTTTCTTTTTTTCCGATGGCGGTATTTTGTCTTTTTTATCGTATGTATTGTAAATGTCAGCATGATCTTCGAGTTTAAGGTTTTCATCCAACTTTCGTTTGGTACTCGTTGGTGTAATGCCATGTTCTTTATTGTGTTCTTCTTGGATAGCTCTTCTTTTTTCAGTAACTTCTATCGCTTTTTTCATCGACTCGGTGATGCGTTGGGCAAACATGATGACTCTGCCGTTAAGATTTCTAGCGGCTCTTCCCATCGTTTGAATAAGACTCGTTTCACTGCGTAAAAATCCTTCTTTATCCGCGTCTAAAATAGCAACTAGTGAAACTTCTGGTAAGTCAAGTCCTTCTCGCAAAAGGTTAATGCCCACAAGTACATCAAATTCCCCAAGTCTGAGACTTCTGATGATTTGATTGCGTTCAATCGCATCGATGTCTGAGTGCATGTATTTGATTTTCATGCCAAGGTCTGCGTAGTAACGGGTAAGTTCTTCTGCCATTTTTTTGGTGAGTACGGTGACGAGGACTTTTTCACCTTTACATGTAACTTTTTTTATCTCATCGTAAAGTGTCTCAACTTGGTTAGAAGAGTTCATAATTTCAACTTTGGGATCTAAAAGACCCGTTGGGCGGATAACTTGCTCAGCCGTATGTTCACCACTAAGACCAAGTTCAAGCTCTTTGGGCGTTGCACTGACAAAAAGATAACGCGGTGCTTTGTTGATAAATTCATCAAACATTAAAGGACGATTTTCAAGGGCACTTGGAAGGCGAAAACCATACTCAACTAACACCTCTTTGCGACTTCTATCCCCTGCAAACATCCCTCGAAATTGTGGAAGACTTACATGCGATTCATCCACGATGACAAGATATTCTTTTCCCATCGCTTCAAAATAGTCAAAAAGAGAGTAGGGTGTTGCCCCTGTTTCGATGCCCGTGAGGTATTTAGCATAGTTTTCAACACCTTTACAAGAACCTGTGGCTTGGAGCATTTCGAGGTCAAACTCGACGCGTTGTTTAAGGCGTTGATGTTCGACTAATTTGTCTTCTTTTTTAAAGTATGCTAGACGCGCAGAGAGTTCTTCTTCGACCGATTTTATAGTACTTTGAAGCCTTTCATTTCCTACGATAAATTGACTTGCAGCGTAGATGATGACTTTGTCGAGCATTTCGAGTTTTTTGTTTAAAAAGACTTCAAAGTGGTTGATGCTCTCTACTTCATCACCAAAAAATTCTACCCGAATGGCTTCTTCTTCGCTGTATGCAGGATATATATCGATAACATCACCACTCACACGAAACGAGCCTCGATCAAAATAAACATCATTACGTTTATAGCCCATATCAACTAGTCTTAAAAGTAGTGCTTTTTGGTTGATGGTGGCACCTTTTTCGATGACTTGCACCATCTGCTTGTACTCACTAGGATCACCCAAACCATAGTTTGCCGAAACCGAAGCCACACAGATAACATCATCAAAAGAGAGCAGTGAAGCCGTAGCACTAAGGCGTAAACGTTCTAACTCTTCATTGATAGAACTATCTTTTTCGATAAAAAGGTCACTGCGTGGAATATACGCTTCAGGTTGATAATAATCATAGTAACTGATGAAATACTCCACATGATTTTTAGGAAAAAAGCCTTTAAATTCGCTATAAAGTTGTGCTGCTAAGGTTTTATTATGGGTCATTACTAAGGTAGGCATTTTTAAGTGTTGGATGATTTGTGCCATCGTATAAGTTTTACCACTGCCCGTCACACCGATAAGCGTTTGATACTGACTGCCACTTTTGATGGCGGCAACTAACTTTTCGATAGCTTGAGGTTGGTCACCCGATGGTTCATAGGGACTTTCTAGATAAAATTCGCTCATAGTTGATACTTTTCCCATTATTTTGTTACAATTATACCAAACAACGCCAATACGGAGCCCTAAATGTTTCAAGAAGAAAGAAATATTCACACATTAAGCCAAAAAATCAATGAGCTTTTAGAAAAATTTAAAGAACTTCAAGCAGAAAATGAAGCGCTAAGACAAGAAGTGGTGCGAGCTAAAGCTGGAGCCGAAGCTAAAAGTATTCAGATAGCAAAGCTTGAGCAAGACCTTATCACTAAAAGTATGGAGTCTGATGAACTTTTCAGTAAGATAGAAGCAGTGCTTGGCAGATGAATAAAATAACCATCTCCCTAGGCGGAAAAGACTTTGATATAAAGCTAGAAGGTGAGTTTGGAAAGAAGTTTGAAGCCGACTTTAAAGAGAAATTCAAAGGCAGAAATACCATCGACCCCAAAGAGCTACTTTTCGCCTATGTAGGCAAGTGCTATGACAACTTTTTACTCGAAGCTGAAATCGTAAAAATTATTGAAAAGATAGAAGAAGTTTAAGTTTCGTTTTAAAAATATTGGAATAAAATGACGCTAATGGTCAATAAGTGTATTGATCTAAAAAACAGAAGGAGTACGAAATGAAAAAAGGTTTTACGATGATAGAGCTTATCTTCGTTATTGTTATTTTAGCTATTCCAAGATTAGCGGCTACGAGAGATGATGCAAAGTTGGCATCTATTAAAACAGATATAGGTTCAGCGATGCAAGCAGTACCTGCTTGGTATCAAGGTCAAAAAGATGTAAGAATTATCCAAGCAATTCAGTTAGATACAACAAGTTGGAAACAACCTACCGCTGGAACTGAATTGTATACATGGTCTGCTGATGGAACAAATGTTTGTGTTACTTTGGCTGTTGTAGATATGAATATTACTGCCACTCCAAATACACAACTAGCTATAGCTGCAGCTACAACAGATTATAATGCGACTAGCGGTGCATGGACACAAACCAATGGCATTCCTGTTTTTAGAGTTGCAAAAGGTGGAGCTATGACTGCAGCTGGTGTAATGACATATGTATCAAATAGTATTTGTGATACGCTTTGGTCTACAAGTGGTTTAGGATTAGTAGAAGCAAATATTACTATGGCTGGTAAAAAGGTTACATGGTAGTTAGCTTAAAAGCTAAAAATCTTGAGCAGGACGATTTTCGTCCTGCTTTTACGATGGTAGAGCTTATATTTGTTATCGTAATACTTGGAATTTTAGCAGCAGTAGCCATTCCTAGACTTGCTGCAAGTCGTGATGATGCAGTGCTTGTTAAAGGAAAATCGCAAGTTTCTGCCATTCGTAGTGGTATCTCTCTTCAAAAATCAAAAAATATGCTTCAAGGTATAACTCCTTTTATCCCCACAATACTTGATAGTTCAACCAATTATAGTGCTGCGAATGAACGCCTTTTTAACTTTGCCGATGGCAATAGCTCTAATATCTTAGAATATCCTATCTATTCAAATACCACACAAGACGGTTCATGGACAAAAACAGCTTTAAATAGTT
>JAFLKZ010000049.1:32627-32995 GCA_019162915.1 Campylobacteraceae bacterium | reverse complement strand
GTCACTAGTTACTTGTTTAATTTAGGACGCACAACCGTTGCTTTTGATTATAACGCCACCACAGGTTCATTTGATTGTACTCATACCAATGCGGACTGTAAAAGTTTGGCAGAATAATTCGTGTGCAGTACTATCTCGTTTCGCTTTTAAAATCTCCTCTTAGTCCTCTTACTTATCAAAGTTCTCAAACACTCAGTATCGGCTCTCTTGTGGATATTTCACTCAATAAAAGAAGTATCAAAGGTGTTATTTTAGAAGTAGTGGAAGAACCTTCGTTTCAGTGTGAAGAAATCCTTTTTACATGTAAAGAACACTACACCAAAGCAACACTTGATTTGGCGAAGTTTATCGCTGAATATTATGTTTGC
>JAFLKZ010000049.1:17061-32564 GCA_019162915.1 Campylobacteraceae bacterium | reverse complement strand
AACCGCTTTACATGTAAAAGAAGATTTTACAACGGATATAACGCTCTCAAGTGAGCAACAAAATGCTTATGATTTTATCCTTAACCATGACGCTTCACTTTTGTTTGGCGATACGGGAAGTGGGAAAACAGAAGTGTATATGAAGCTTTTTGAAAAGTATATTCGTGAGGGAAAAACAGTCATCTTTTTGATGCCAGAAATCGGGCTTACACCTCAGATGAAAAATAGGCTTAAACACCATTTTGGAGAAAAAGTTGCACTGTGGCATTCCAAGATTACTCAGAAGAAAAAATCACAAATATTAAGTGATTTAGAAGAGGGGAAAATCTCCATTATCGCAGGAACTCGCTCAGCACTTTTTTTGCCACTTCAAAACATTGGGTTAATTGTGGTGGATGAAGAACACGATGATAGTTATAAATCAAGTTCCCGACCTCGGTATAATGCCAAGGATTTGGCACTTTTATTTGGTAAAAAATTGAGTGCTAGAGTTCTTTTAGGAAGTGCTACCCCCACGCTTACAAGTTTTCATAAAATTCCCTATTTTAGGCTCAAAGGAACTTATTTTGACTCACAAAATAAAACTCTTTTTGATGACAATCATAATGAACTCAGTCTTAAAGTTATCGATACTATCCAAAAAACGCTAGACCAAAACAGGCAAGTAGTCGTATTTCTTCCCACAAGGGCGAATTTCAAATACATTACATGTAAAGAGTGTGGAACCAATGTTGAGTGTCCTTATTGTAGTGTGGGGATGAGTTTACATGCGAGTTCCCATGCGCTTAAATGTCACTATTGTAACTACGCTGAAGTGATTCCTAAAGTATGCCCTAAATGTGGTTGCGCTGACATCATCGCCAATCGTATCGGTACGGCGGAGGTTACATTACGTTTAAGTGAGCATTTTAAAGATAAAGTTATTCAAAAATTTGATAGAGATGAAGTGACTACTGCCAATAAACTCAAAGATATTTTGACTAAGTTTAATGAAAATAAGATAGATGTGATGGTAGGAACGCAGATGCTCAGCAAAGGACATGATTATCATAATGTGGGATTGGCGGTTATTTTAGGTGCCGATTCACTGCTGGGAATTTCAGACTTTAGGGCAAGAGAGCGCGCTTTAGCATTGGTACAACAAATAGCAGGGCGAAGTGGACGTAAAGGTTATGGCGAAGTCCTCATACAAACTAAAAATGAAGCCTTTTTTAAAACGTATCTAGGTGATTTTGAACAATTTTTAAGCGATGAATTGCCGTATCGTAAAGGACTTTATCCACCTTTTAAAAAAATGCTTAGGTTGCTGAGTTCTCATATCAAAGAGGAAAAAGCCAAAGCCTTGGTTGACAAAGTAGCGCTTATCGCACAGCGTTTTACACAAGTCGAAATCGTTGGATTTGGTAAATCAACGATTAGCAAAATCGCAGGAAAATATCGCTTTGAACTTTTAGCACGTAGTGATTCTTCTAAAGCACTTTTGGAACTAGCTCATAGTGTCAAAGCTTTACATGTAGAATCTGACATCGACCCACTTTCGTTTTCTTAAACTCTTCCGTTGTATAATTTGATTTACTTCAAAATTTTTCTGTTCATTAAGGCTTCACACGATGTGTCCCCAAATTTTGTTCCAAAATTTGACCCATCGGTTGCAGAGTCATTCACATAAAAATTTTGAAGTAAATCAATAGGCATCTAAATATTGGATTTAAACAATGATAAAACGATACCCCACCAAACAAATTTTTGTAGGCAATGTTCCCATTGGCGGCGATGCTAAAATCCCTGTGCAGTCGATGACTTATTCTAAAACACATGATGTTGCTGCCACTGTTGAGCAGATACGTAGGCTTCATTTTGCTGGTTGCGATATCGTAAGAGTTGCTGTGCCTGATTATGAAGATGCCCATGCCCTCAAAGCTATCAAAGAGCAGACGAGTTTGCCTTTAGTTGCAGATATTCATTTTAACTATCGTTTAGCATTAATTGCTGCGGAGGTTGTGGATTGTATCCGTATTAATCCAGGTAACATTGGCAATAAAGAACGTGTGAAAGAAGTCGTCAAAGCGTGTATGGAGCGAAATATTCCTATTCGCATCGGGGTAAATAGCGGAAGTTTGGAAAAAGAGTTTGATGAAAAATATGGTCCAACTTCAAAAGGCATGGTCGAATCTGCACTTTATAACATCAAATACCTCGAGGATTTGGGTTTCACCAATATGAAAATATCGCTTAAAGCCAGCGATGTGGAGCGAACTGTTGAAGCGTATCGTGCACTTCGACCTTTAGTGGAGTATCCTTTTCACTTAGGCGTTACGGAAGCTGGGACTTTGTTTCATTCTACGATTAAATCTTCTATCGCTTTAGGAGCACTTTTGCTCGATGGTATCGGCGATACTTTGAGGGTTTCCATTACAGGAGAGCTTGAAGAGGAAATCAAAGTGGGTCGTGCTATTCTCAAAGACAGTGGCGTGGAAAGCCATGGACTGAACATCATTTCTTGCCCAACATGTGGCAGGCTTGAAGCAAATCTTGTCAAAGCCGTAGCCGAGGTGGAGAGGCGCACCAAACACATCACCGCACCCCTTAATATCTCAGTGATGGGCTGTGTGGTCAATGCCATCGGTGAGGCAAAACATGCCGATGTGGCGATTGCTTTTGGAAAAGGGCAAGGACTCATTATGGTTAAAGGTGAAGTGGTTGAAAAACTTAAAGAAGATGAACTCGTCGATAAATTTTTAGAGGCAGTTGAAAAAGCTGCTAAGGAGTATAAAGCGTGACCAATTTACACAATATCAACATAGAAAGATCCGTTTTAAGCTCCATTTTGTTTAATCCTGCAACCTTTGAAGATGTAGCAGCCGTTCTTCGGGGAAAAGACTTTTACTTACCCAGTCACCGTTATATTTATGAAGCTATGGAAGTGTGCGAGAGAGAAGATTTGCCGATTGATGAAGAATTTATCAAGAAGAAGTTGAACCAACAAGGTCGTTTTGATGAAGATGCCATGCTTGAGATTTTATCTACCAATCCTCTTCCTGCGACCAAAGCTTATATAGAAGAGATAAGAGAAAAATCTATTAAGCGTGAATTGGTTCAATTGACCAGTGATATTAAAGAAATTGCGGTTGAAAAAGATTTGCCTTCATCTGAAGTGGTGGATTTGGTGCAACAAAAACTTTATCAAATTACCCAAGAAAGTGGTAGCAAAGAATTTCGCGAATCACCAGAGATGACGCATTCTGCTATCGCCCATATTCACGAGATGAAAAAAAGAGGAAACTCTGGTGTCGTAGGTGTAGATAGTGGATTTGCAGAAATCAACCGTTTAACGGCTGGGTTTGGTGAGGGCGACTTGGTTATCGTAGCAGCTCGTCCCGCGATGGGAAAAACAGCCTTTTGTCTTAACTTAGCGCAAAATGCACTTGACCGCGGTCGTGGAGTAGCGATATTTTCCCTTGAGATGCCTGCTGAGCAATTGATGCTTAGGATGCTAAGTGCGAAAACTTCTATACCCCTTCAAAAACTTAAAGTAGGCGATATGGGTGATGATCAGTGGAGTAGACTTACGAGTGCTGCGGACGAAATGTCAAAAAAGAAGTTTTTTGTTGATGATAATGGTTCTGTTGATATCCATAAAGTAAGAGCGAAGCTTAGAAAACTTAAATCCCAACATCCTGAAATTTCAATGGCGATTATCGATTATTTACAGTTGATGACCTCCGCTGGAAATCGAGATAGACATATTGAGGTAAGTGATATCAGTAGGGGGTTGAAGCTTTTGGCGCGTGAACTCAACATCCCTATCATCGCACTTTCACAGCTAAACCGTGGACTGGAAGCGCGTAGTGATAAGCGGCCGATGTTAAGCGATTTAAGAGAATCTGGAGCGATTGAGCAAGATGCAGATATGATTTTGTTTGTGTATCGCGATGATGTTTACCGTATGCGTGAAGAGAAAGAAAAAGAGCAAAAGGCTCGAACTGAGGGTAAAGAGTACAAAAGTAACTTTTTTGAAAAGCCTGAAGAGTTAGCCGAAGTCATCGTAGGAAAAAACAGAAATGGACCTGTTGGTGTTGCCAATCTTGTTTTTCAAAAAGCATGTACCAGATTTGTTGATGGTGGCGGTGGCAGAGTTCCTGTTGAAGTGATATATAATGATGCAAACATGGATTTTAAAGAGGCAAAGATAAGTATGCCTAGCTTATAACATGATAACCGTACCACTTTTTACACGCAAAAAAGAAATTTTTATCGCGTTTTTAGTGGTACTTTTTTTAGGTTGTATCTCTCTTTTTATTGAATACCAAAACTATCAAAACTTCATCCAAGAACCTTTACATGTAAACCGCGCTTTGGTCCTCAATCACTATCAAAAAACGAATGAAAAAGGGCGAACTTACGATGTTTTTAAGCTTAAAATAGAAAATGGAGTCTCTTTTTACACCGTTTCTTGGAAGCCTAAAACTATTCCTCTTAAATCAACTGTTAAAGTTAAATTCAAAGTAGAAAATCTCACTTTTTTAAATTATATGCAAGGGTTCTATGCTACTTCATTGTCTCTTTATGAAGTTGATGAGGACGATAAATTTTTTGATGTGCGTAAACTCTACCGCTGGATTGAGAAGCAACATAAAGATAGCATCGCTTCAGAGTTTTATACAACACTTTTGTTTGCAACACCCATTTCTAAAGAACTACGTGATGACGTCCAAAAATGGGGCATTACCCATCTTATCGCCATTAGTGGTTATAACGTAGGCGTAATTTCTTTTTTACTCTTTTTCTTTTTAAAACCTATTTATCAATTTTTTCAAGATAGATATTTTCCATACCGTAATGCTACGGCTGATTTGAGTGTCGTTGTTTTTGTCTTTTTATTTGCCTATATGGTGATTATTGATTTTGTTCCTTCTTTTTTAAGAGCTTTGGCGATGAGTGTATTGGGATTTTTCTTTTTTTCTCGGGGAATGAAAATTATTTCTTTTGAAACTTTGGCAATAACTGTTTTAGGAATTTTGTCTTTTTCTCCTCCACTTTTTTTCTCACTCTCTTTTTGGTTTTCGGTTGCTGGCGTATTTTATCTTTTTTTATTTTTACATCATTTTTCACATCTTAATAAATGGCTGATGTTTATTTTACTTGATATCTTTGTATTTATTTCGATGATTCCTATCGTTCATGCCATTTTTCCTATCTTTACACTTTTACAACTTACTTCGCCCCTCTCAAGTGTCATTTTTATCTTTTTTTATCCATTAGGCGTATTTTTGCATATCATAGGTTTTGGTGGTATTCTCGATAGTTTTTTACTGGGATTTTTACATGTAAAGGCGCAAAATTACACTCTTGTGGTTGAGCAATGGATGCTTATCCCTTATGTAGGACTTTCACTTTTCGCTATCCGTTTTCGCATTCTCGTTTTTGTTTGTTTTCTCTTGGCGTGCAGTTGTCTCTTTCTCATTGAGTAAAAAACAAAGTTTGAGCCCATAAAGATAGATAAACCATGAAAAATATATCCATAAAAAGAAGAAGAGTAAAATGCTAAAAGAGCCATAAATGCTCAAGTATGTTTTGTTATACGCCACATAATAGATAAAAAGTGTTTTAGACGTGTACCAGACTAAAGAGGCTATAAATGACGAGATAAGAGCACTTTTAAGATGAATTTTGACTTTTGCAGAGATGATATACATGATGAAGTAGAGTAACCAAATGATGAAATAGGGTGAAAATAAAAGAAGGTTTATAGAGTTTGCGACTGGTGTAGTGGATAAAATATCTTGTGCCAAAGTTGAAGCATAAAAAGAGATAACAAGACCTAAAGGCATAATCGTAAGCATCGTCCAATAGGTGGAAAGTGCTTCCCAAAAACTTCGTGCAGGCGTTTCAAAAATCTTACTCACAATTTTTTCATAATCTAAGAAAAACATTACTGAAATATATAAAACAAATACAAGCCCTACGACTCCCATATTGCCAGTATTTTCCATAAATTGGTTGAGGTAGTGAATCATGGTATCTTGTTGATTGGGGATAAGAGAGCTAAAGATGAAGGATTGGACTTTTTCATAATGCTCTTGAAAACTTGGCATTTTAGTAAAAATACTAAAGGTAATCAGTAAAATAGGGATAAGCGCTAAAATCGTGTGAAAACTAAGAGAGGAAGCATAATGGGCTAGTTCCGCATCTCTTAGTTTTTTAAAAAATTCAACACACGATTTAACGCTTAGCACATTAGAGTCCCATCTTGGCTGGGTTTAAGATATTGTTAGGGTCAAAGGCTTTTTTGATGGAGCGGAAAAGTTCCATCTCTCCATCAGTAAAGGCGAGGTGCATAAAAGGTGCTTTGCTTAAGCCGATACCGTGTTCACCGCTGAGCGTTCCACCTAGTTTAACCGTTGCTTTAAAAATCTCTTCTATCGCGTGATGTCCGATTTCAAGTTGCGCAGGATCGCTACCATCAACCATAACATTGGTATGGACGTTGCCATCACCTGTGTGTCCAAAGCATGGAACGGTAACATTGTACTTTTTAGCAATTTTACCAATTTCTTCCAAAAGTGCGGGAAGTTTACTTCTTGGTACCGTAATGTCTTCATTGAGTTTTTTACTACCGTAAACGGTGATACATTGACTGACATTACGTCTTGCAAACCATAGATTATTAGACTCTTCTTTGTTTTGTGCACGCTTGAGTTCACTGCAGCCATTTTCTAAAAATGCTTTTTCAATAATGTCAAGCTGTATGTCTAGGTCATTTTGAACATTGCCATCGACATCGGTGATAAGGATAGCACCTGCCTCAGTAGGAAGTCCTTTGTGGTATTTTTGCTCTACGGCTTTAATAGAGAGGTTATCTAAAAACTCCATAGCCACGGGAGTAACTCCTAGTGCCATTGTTTTATAAACAGCGTTCATTGCATCATTGACAGAGGGGAAAACACCCATGGCAGTTTGTGACATTTTAGGCTTTGCTATTAATTTTAAAGTGATTTCTGTGATGCACGCAAGTGTGCCTTCACTGGCGATAAGGATACCCGCGATATTATATCCTGCCACATCTTTAATGGTTTTTTTACCAGCTCTGATAATCTCGCCACTTGGTAAAACGGCACGAAGTGCCATGACATAGTCTTTGGTAATACCATATTTTGCAGCTCTCATACCACCTGCATTTTCACTAACATTGCCTCCGAGTGTTGAATACTCTTGACTAGCTGGATCTGGCGGATAAAAAAGACCAAGCGCTTCTACTGCTTTTTGTAAATCTATATTGATGACACCAGGTTGAACGACAGCAACCATGTTTTCCATGTCTATTTCTAGTATTTTATTCATGTGCTTTTCAAATCCAAGGATAATGCCACCACTCGAAGGAAGTGCACCACCTGTAAATCCGCTTCCCGCACCTCTTGGTGTGATAATGATGTGGTGTTCATTACAGTATTTGAGTATGGCGCTTACATCGTCTTCGTGTCTTGGAAAAAGAACCGCTTCAGGCTCATAATGGTTGCGCGTTGCATCATAAGAATAAGCAATCAGATGTGCTTTATCATCATAAATATTTTCAATACCCACGATTTTTTGAAACTGTGCTATATGCTTTTTGTCCATATTATTTCTTTATAAATGAATTGTAGTAACTGTTGTAATCAGAAATCTCTGCACTATCCCAACTAAACCATGAGCTGTCTATATTTTTAATTCTTGAGTAAAACGGCAGTTGAATTTCGTCTTTTTCTGTAATTTTGATCGTTTTTACCGTATTAAAGTTGTGGCAGTCTACAAAATAGCCAGTGTCTTTAATCCCAAAAAAGATGATGGATGCAGTGTTCTGGTAGCATGCTTGTTGAAAAATCTCTTTATCTGGATTCGGACGGTAGAGTTTGGTTAGGTAGGACGCAAGGATATCTGGATGAACCCATGTCATAGTATTATAGGTTTTAGTGACTTCATTATAAACACTTTGGTTGGGTGCTACAATTAAAGCTCGCGAATAAAGATAATTGATAGTAACATCATCTCCAATAGCTGGTTTAATGCCAGTTTCTGGGAAGGCACCTTGAGAGAGCATTTTAAATTTTTCAAAACGCAGCGTTGCTGTGTTACCATTTTTGCTGACAACATCTACTCTGGTGATGATGCTTGATGTTTTGTCGTCAAACTTGTGGACAACAATACCGCTTGAACCTACTACAAACTCTGGTGAATCAGTGATGGTAGCCGTTGTGTCGCTTACGTCTAAAATCTTTGTTTTATACTCTTGAAAAAGAGGTTGCGCTTCTAAAAAAGAACTGAAAAAAAACATACCAATGACTAATAATAGTTTGTTCAACGAGGACTCCTTGCATTTTTAATGAAGTGATTATACTATAACTGCTTTAAAAAAAAGTTTTTTATCACAAGATAAGAGACGTTACTGTTTTAGGCATTTTGTAAGATTTGTTAAGATAAAATGAAGTATCGACATGAGGGGTTAAAGTATGGTGAAAATGTTCTGTTTGCTTGTTATTTTTTTCTCCTTTGCCCACAGTACTTATTTAGAAGAGCAAAAATGGCCAAAAGGTGAAACATTTTTAACATTTTTGGAAAAAAATAGTCTTCCCTCGAGTATTTATTACACCCTTGATAAAGAAGAACAAGAATTAGCAGCAGAGATTGTCGCAGGGGTTAAGTATCACAAACTTAAAGGCGAAGACAATCAATTAGAGCAAGTTTTGATTCCTATTGGTGAAGAACTTCAAATGCATCTTTATAAAAATGGCGATAAATTTGTCATGGAAATTATCCCTGTCATCTTTCAAGAAGAGAATCTTTCTTTATCGGTTGATATTCAAAATTCACCTTATGTAGATATTCTTAAAGCAACCAATAACTATACTTTGGCCAATGAATTTGTGCAATCTTTTAGAGATGGTGTTAATTTTAGAAATCTTCAAAAAGGTGATAAGTTAGTCTTGTTCTATAAACAAAGAGTAAGACTTGGCAAACAATATGGATCTTTGAAAATAGACGTTTCCATGATTGAAACAGCACATAAAAAGAATTATATTTTCTTTTTTAAAGAAAGTTATTATGACCAAAGTGGTAAAGAATTAGAAAGGCTTTTACTAGGAACGCCTTTAACTTATACGAGGATATCTTCAGAATTTACCAGTAAAAGATGGCATCCTATCCTTCAAAAATACCGAGCACATTTAGGGATTGATTATGCTGCAGGCATTGGTACGCAAGTTAAATCAGCAGGTGATGGAAAAATAACGTTTGTAGGTATAAAAGGTGGATACGGCAATACCATCATGGTAAATCATACGAGTGGATATACCACACTTTATGCGCATCTTAATAACTTTGCAAGAAATACCATTAGTGGAAAAAATGTGAAAAAAGGTGAGCTTATAGGCTATGTAGGGAATACAGGCTTAAGTAGTGGCCCACATCTTCACTTTGGTTTGTACCGCAATGAAACGGCCATCAATCCAAGTAGTGTTATTAAAATAGAAAAAAATGGACTTAGTGGTAAGGATATGAAAGATTTTCAAGCTTATACACAAAGTTTGAAACAAAAAGTAGAGATAGCGCTTAAAAGTACTATTGAACCTAAGAAAGAGGAAAATTTCAACCTTACTCATACACTAGAAAAACCTTACATGTAAAGGCTAACGATGATAAAATGTTTTCTTAAAAATAGCAATAAACTAGAAGTAATTACGGATTTTACCGAGTTTGATAATAATGAAGATAAAAAAAGTAAAGTTGTATGGCTAGATATGTTACTGCCAACGCCAGAGGAGATAGCCTTTGTAGAGAAAACTTTTTCAATTGATTTTCCAACCAAGCAAGAGAGTGAAGAAATTGAGATAAGTTCTCGTTATTGGGAAGAAGATAAAAAGATAGAAATCAATAGTTACTTTTTGATTTCAAATGATGAAAATGCCCATAATGAAACGGTTTCTTTTATTCTCCAAGAAAATCTTTTAATTTCTATTCGTTACAAAGAACTCAAAGCGTTTGAAGAATTTAGTAAAAGATTTTATTATGCGCCAAGAGAGTTTAAAAATGGCTATTACATCTTCACGCAACTTCTTGACATTAGAATTGATGCGGATGCCGATGTTATCGAAAAACTCTCAAAAGATATCACAAAGCTTCGGAAGCACGTTTTTACAGATTACTCCAATAATGACGAAGAGATATTGGAAAAAATATCTTCTTTTGAAGATTTGAATATGAACATTAGAGAAAATCTTACCGATAAACAAAGAATTTTAACCTCATTTTTGAAGTCGAACAAATATGATGCTTCCTTGCGAAGTGATATTGTCATCATGCTTAAGGATATTAAATCTTTGATTGATTATGCGCAGTTTAACTTTGAGCGATTGGATTATTTGCAAAATATATTCGTGGGTATGTTGAACATTGAACAAAATAAAGTTATCAAAATCTTTACGATTATGAATGTTATCTTTTTGCCACCTACGCTCATCGCAAGTGTTTATGGCATGAACTTTGATATATTGCCAGAACTTCGTTGGGATTATGGCTATGCATTTTCAATCGCTTTGATGGTCATCTCAGCTGTGACGCCACTTGCTATCTTTAAAAAGAAGGGTTGGATTTAGTGAAACACGAAATAGAAATTATTAAAATAGAAGAGTGTTTTGTCTCCGAATACATTAAACCAAAAAGTATGTTTTATGTTCAAAATAGCATCGAAAAAAGATGGGACATCGTCGATACACACAACAGTGTCGCCATCCTTTTATTCCACAAAGATTTGGACTCTTTCGTCTTCGTTAAACAGTTCCGCCCCTCCATTTATCTCAAAAATAAAGATGGTTTTACCTACGAACTGTGCGCAGGTATCGTCGATAAAGACAAAACCCTCATCGAAATAGCCAAAGAAGAAATCCTAGAAGAGACAGGCTATGATGTTCCCTTAGAAAAAATGGAAAAAATATCCTCATTTTACACTGCCGTTGGTTTCGCAGGTGGAAGACAAACACTTTACTATGCAGTACTTGATGATAGCATGAAAATAAGTGAAGGCGGAGGCATCGAAAATGAAGCTATCGAAGTGATTTATCTCAAACGTGAAGATACCTTAGAATTTATGTTTGATGAGAGCATCGCAACCACATCAGGCTTGATGTTTGCGCTGATGTGGTACTTTAGGAATTACGAAAAATAGATTTACATGTAAAGCTTCTAATCAATAAATCGTTTCGTCAAATCCCCATAAGTTTCAATTCTTCTATCTCGTAAAAATGGCCAGATGCGTCTGACGTGTTCACATCTTTTGAGGTCTATATCAACGACCATTACTTCTTCTTTTTCGTTGGATGCTTTAGCGATGATTTCGCCTTGAGGACCTGCGACAAAAGAGTTTCCCCAAAATCGAATGCCATCAAGTTGTTTTTTGTCATCTAGTTCTTTGCCGATGCGATTAACACTAATGACAGGTAATCCATTAGCGATAGCGTGACCTCGCTGAATGGTTTCCCATGCGTCTCTTTGGCGTTCTTTTTCTTCCGCTTCATCTTCATCAAACCAACCGATAGCAGTTGGGTAGATAAGCATGTCCGCACCTTTGAGTGCCATGAGTCTAGCGGCTTCAGGGTACCATTGGTCCCAACAAACGAGCAATCCTAGTTTTCCAACACTGGTTTGGATAGGTTCATAGCCCAAATCTCCAGGGGTAAAGTAGAATTTTTCGTAAAATCCTGGGTCATCGGGGATGTGCATTTTACGGTATTTTCCTGCGACACTTCCATCTTTTTCAAAGACAACGGCAGTGTTGTGGTAGAGCCCGTGTGAGCGTTTTTCAAAAAGAGAGGTGACTAACACAATAGCGTTTTCTTTAGCGACATTGCCCCAAAAGGCTACATCACTTTCCCAGTCATTTGCCAAGTCGAAAAAATCAACATCTTCGTTGATACAAAAGTATCTATCTTGATGGAGTTCTTGCAAAACGATAAGTTCTGCACCTTTTGTTTTAGCGTTTTTGATTAAACTGATTGTTTTTTCAATAGTGGCTTGTTTAGAATTTTCAATTGCATGTTGGATAAGTCCCACTTTCATAATGACACCTTTTTATTTTTATTGTACATTAATTAGGATTTAATCAAATTTAACCTACAATCTTGATGACTATTATCAATTAAGGAAAATTATGAAAACATTAGCAGATATGAATGCTGGTGAAACAGGACTTGTGCTTAAAGTCGGTGCGACTGGCGAATTAAAACAGAGATTTTTTTCTTTAGGTTTACGCAAAGGGTGTGAAATTAAAATAAAAGCAATCAGCATGGCAAAAAGTACGATAGAGATAGAAATAGGCTCAACACTCATGGCACTTCGCTATGAAGAAGCAAAATCAGTCATGGTGTCATCAGTATGAAAGAGTTAATCGTAGCGCTTGTGGGGCAACCTAATGTAGGTAAAAGTATGCTTATCAACTCTATTGCCAATGCAAGGCTAAGAGTTGGCAATTTTTCAGGGGTTACTGTTGAAAAAGCTGAGGTGAGTTTTAACTTTCATAATTATGCGATTAAGATTATTGATCTTCCTGGAACCTATTCACTCAATGACTATACGCAAGATGAAAAAGTAACCAAAGATTTTTTGGAAAATGAGTCGTATGATTTGATTTTGAATGTGGTTGATGCAACAAATTTAGAGCGCAATCTTTTTTTAACCACACAACTGTTAGAACTTGATAAAAAAATGATTGTGGCATTAAACATGATGGATGAAGCTCATAAAGAAGGCATTTACATCGACCATGAACAGCTTAGTTCTATTTTGGGAGTTCCTTGCGTTAAAGTTTCGGCTTCGACGAAAAGGGGCATTGGAAAGCTGATTAATCGAACCATTGATGTTTCAAATTTTCAACATGAAAAATCGAAACTTATTTACAGTGATGTGGTAGAAGAAGAGATTGAAAATCTTGCGATTTTTTTAAAGGAGAAACGTTATAAAAGTATTTTGGGTTATCGAGAATTGGCACTTAAACTTTTACAAGAAGATCCTAAGATTTATCAAAAAATGCACGATGAACCTATCTGGGTAGAGGTGTCACCACTTTTAAGGGAAGGGCTTAATCATCTTTATATTCATTATGATACCAAAGATATTGAGGAGATTTTTTCAGAGGAAAAGGCTTCTTTTGCCAAAGGGGCTGTGATTGAAACGGTGACATGCAAAAAAAATATGGCTCAAAGTATGACAGATAAAATCGATGCTTTGTTGATTCACAATATTTTTGGTATTCCTATTTTTATCGCGTTGATGTGGAGCCTTTTTCAGCTTACTTTTGAGCTTGGTTCTATTCCGATGGATTTGATTGATGCTTTTTTTGTCAAACTTGGAGATTATGCGAAAGCGATTTTTGGAGATGGTGAAATAGGCTCGATGATAGCCGATGGTGCTATCGCTGGTGTCGGCGCTGTTGTTATGTTCTTGCCCAATATCGTCATTTTGTTTTTAGGCATTGCCCTTTTGGAAACAACAGGTTATATGGCACGAGTTGCTTTTTTACTTGATGGATTTTTTCACCGTTTTGGATTGCATGGGAAAAGTTTTATTCCTCTTGTGACGGGATTTGGTTGTTCTGTTCCTGCTTATATGAGTGCGAGGACTTTAAAAAACGATAAAGATAGACTTATCACCCTTTTTATCATTGGTTTTATGAGTTGTGGTGCAAAACTTCCTGTGTATGTGCTTTTTGCGGGCGCATTTTTTGGTAAAGAGAGTGCGGGAAATGTTCTGTTCATTATTTATATCGTGGGTGCCTTGGTTGGACTTTTTGCCGCAAAATTTCTTAAAGTTTTTATCTTTAAAGGGGTAGATGAGCCTTTTGTCATGGAAATGCCCAAGTATCGACTTCCCTCTTTGCGATTGATTTGGCATACGGTGGTGACCAAAGCGGTGATGTATCTTAAAAAAGCAGGAACATTTATTTTGAGTGCGTCACTTTTGATTTGGTTTGCAAGTAATTATCCAAAATATCCAAGTATCGAAGAAGCGTTTACTCAAAAAATAGAGCTGGCACAAAGTTCAGATGAAAAAGTAAATCTTCAAAATGAACTGGCTCAAACACTTTTGGAAAAAAGTTATTTGGGTATTGTTGGTAAATCAACTGATGTTTTATTTGCACCTATTGGATTTGACTGGAAGATGACTATCGCCTTAGAATCAGGTCTTGCGGCTAAGGAAGTGGTGGTTTCTACTTTGGGTGTACTTTATGCTTTGGGTTCAGGGGTTGATGCGCAAAATGATAGTTTGATGGAGGAGATACAAAAACAAATTCCTTTGGCTTCTGCTGTTTCGTTTATCATTTTTGTGATGTTTTATCTACCGTGTATGGCAGCTTCCATCGTTTTTGCGAAAGAATCAGGAAGTTATAAATATCTTTTTTATCTTTTTGTCTTTACCACAACGATTGCTTGGATACTCTCTTTTATCGGATATCGCATAACACTTCTTTTGTAAAGATAGCTTTTGCTATCTTTACATTCTTGCATCGTTCATAATCGAGTCATCGTAAGGGTCAAGGTGTGCGTTGATAACCCACTCTTCATCCAGAATCAACTCTTTGATTTTCTCTTCAATTCTATCTCCTGCATGATGGGATTTAAGAAGGGAAATTCCAGGACTAAAAACCAAGTGGACATCCACGAAGTTAGTATTGCCAGATTTTCTTGTCTTAAGGTAGTGAAAATCACTAATCTCTTTTTCTTCAATAATAATTCTTCTAATTCCCTCAACAATTTCATCATCAAGTGCAACATCAAGTAACGTATAAACGCCATCTTTGATAATTTGATACGCTGAATAGATAATATAAATAGAGATAATAATACCCATAATAGAGTCAATTAATCCAAAATTAGTCACTTGTATCAACACCAAAGAAATCAGAATGGCTCCATTGCTAAGAACGTCTGTTTTATAGTGAAGGGCATCAGATTTGACAACCATACTGCGTGTTTTTTTGGCAACATAATTTAAAAAAGTCACTAAAGCTATGGTAATCACGAGTGAAATCAACATGACAACAATAGACGCATCTAGGTATTCAATCTCTTTTTGATAGATAGCTTTTCTTACTGATTCATAAAAAATATATAATCCAGAAACGGTGATAACGGTGCCCTCAATCACTCCAGCAAGGGCTTCTATCTTTCCTTTTCCATAGTTAAACTTTTTATCAGCGGGTTGTTCTGATTTGGTGATAGCAAAATAGTTAAACGCAGAAACGATTAAGTCAAGTACGGAGTCAATAGCAGAAGCTAATACGGCAACCGAGCCACTCATAATTCCAATGGCTAATTTGATAATAATGAGTAATGTCGCAGTCGCACTCGAGATAATCGTAGCTTTTTTTTGTAATGTCATTCCGCTTATCCTTAATTTTTGTAGATATTGATTGAAGCACAGTGTAGACTTCCGTGCTCTCGTATAAGAATGGAAGATTCAATGCCTACAACATCTCT
>JAFLKZ010000049.1:1014-17051 GCA_019162915.1 Campylobacteraceae bacterium | reverse complement strand
TTTGGAAATAATTTTCTAAACGTATCTAGCACACTTTCATCGAGTGGATCACTGTAAGTAGGGACTAAAATCGCATCGTTGATAAAAACAAAATTCATATAGGTCGCAGGAATTCTCTCTTCATGAAAATATTTAGGGGAGGGAAGAGGGAGTGGTAAAAGGTTGAAATCGAGTTTTTTCAACTCTTTTTCCATCTTTTTCAACTCTTTATAATGGGCATCTTTTTTATCATAGCATTTAACATAAGCAATGGTGCCTTTGTCGATAAATCGTGCGAGTGTGTCGATATGTGAGTCTGTATCATCGCCCATTAGTGCGCCATGTTTAAGAATGATGAGCTTTTTTAATCCAAATAGTTTCATCAAAGTTTTTTTGATTTTTTTGTGACTAAGATGGGCATTTCTATTTTGCTCAAAGAGACAATACGCCGTACTTAGCATCACGCCATCTCCATTAGAGTCGATACTTCCCCCTTCTAAGACGAAGTCAAGGCTTTTAAGTTTACCACTAAGATATTCTTCTTCAAAAAGTCTTTTGGTAATGGTGTTGTCGATGCTCGCATCAAATTTATTGCCCCAAGCGTTAAATATAAAATCATATGTCTTTTTCTTTTTGCCTTTATACACATCAATGCCACCAAAATCTCGAATCCATGTATCGTTGGTCTTCATTTCTATCAATTGGATATTTTGTAAGTTTGGAAGAAGATTAGCAAGTGTTTGTTTATTCTCACAAATAACCATACACGTTTGATATTTTGCAATTTGAGTGATAAATTGTAGATAAGTTGTTTGAATTTCATCTATTGAATGTGCCCAATCACTTTGCACGGAAGGAAATACAACGATGAGTGCTTCTTGTGGTTCCCATTCAGCAGGTATTCTCGTTTTCATCTTATGCTCCTTGTTTTTTAATAGAGATAGATTATACCAAAATGATTTTGTATGATATCTTTATAAAGAAAAAAGGTAAAATAACAGCAAAAGCTTTACATGTAAGGACACGATTTTGTTGCTACGAAAAAAAGACAATAAAAGCATCAATCAAATCAACTTCATGGCCATTTTATTTGCGGGTATTTTTGCTTTTATCTCAGCTTGTATTATTATCGTGAATGAATATTTGGAGTTTGAACGTGAAATTGTAGTGCTTGAGCAGAGTTTTATTCAAAGCCAAGAGAAGAGTGCTTCTTTGCAAATGAAGCTACTTTACAATATCGTTGAATATAGTTTTGCTCAGAATAAAAAGCTTCCCAAAGATGAAATATATCTAAAGCTTAAAGAAGATATACGTTATCTTACTTCTTCTATTGAGGATAAAAATTACCTTTTTGTGCATCATAAAAATGGTGAAATTCTTTATGCAACATCTTCTTTTGATGCCAATCATTCCGATAAAGATATCGTTATTACTAAGGAATATGTCCCTTTGGATTTAATGTTAGGGAGTGGCGTGAGTACGAGTAGTATCGAAGATGTTTTGGTGCAAAAGAAAAAAGATTATCAAGATAAAATCATCAGTTTTGTTTTTAAGATTTATATGTTGACACTTTTTTTGTATTTGATCAGTACGATTGAGTATCGGTATGTGAGCGACATTATGGGGAGAGAGATACGATTTATTGTTGAATCCTTTAAAGAAGCCTCTAAAAGTTATCAAAATATCAATATGGAAAAAATTAATTTTAAAGAGTTTAGAGAAATTGCTTCGCATGCCAACTTTATGCTCGATAAAATTAAAGAAAAGAACGGTGCACTTTTAGAGTTAAATAGCAATCTTGAAGGTTTGATAGAACAAAAGACGCAAGAGCTTAAAAAATCGGTTGATTTTACGCAAGAGTTACTCGAAAAGCAAGATAGATTTGTGAAAAATGCTATACATGAGATTAACACGCCTTTGTCTATCATTTTGATTAATATTGATTTGTACAATCTTAAGTTTGAGAAAAATAAGTATCTTCTCAAAATTGAAGCGGCCATCAAAGTCTTAGACAATATTTATGAAGATTTAGCGTATGTAGTGCGTAAAGATAGAGTGGTATATGAAAAATCGATGATTGATTTTTCTAAATTTGTCGCTGAGCGCATAGAGTATTTTGAAGATGTTGCCATTGGAAATAAGCTTTCTATCCAAAGTGAGATAACGCCTGAGATATTTGTGCTCTTCAATGAGATAGAACTGCAAAGAATTTGTGATAACAATATCTCTAATGCCATTAAATATAGTTTTGAAAATAAGGCTTTACATGTAAGGCTTTATATCAAAGAGGAATGGGTTATCTTTGAAGTTGAAAATAGCGGAGAAGTAATCAAGCATCCTGATAAACTTTTTGATAGATACTATAGAGAAGATGAAGCGCGTGGCGGTTTTGGGTTGGGGCTAAACATCGTTAAAGAGATTTGTGACCAAAGTAATGTGAAAATCGAGATACTATCGAACGAAAGACAAACAATCTTTCGATATTTCTTTGATAATAAAGGATAGAGGGTGAAAATTTTACTGCTTGAAGATGAGTTAATGCTACGTAGTTCCATTGAAGAGTATCTTGAAGCTTTGGGCCACAAAGTCATCTCTTTTGGGAACGGCGAAGAAGCGTACGAGGCTATTAAAAAAGATGTATTTGACCTTTTACTACTTGATATTAACATCCCCAAGTTAAGTGGACTGAGTTTGCTTAAAGCACTCAATGACATTGAACATTCATTTCCTACTATTTTCATTAGTGCTATTGTTGATATCGATGATATCGCTTGTGCTTTTGAATTAGGCGCTTCTGATTATCTTAAAAAGCCTTTTCATCTTAAAGAATTGGGTCTTCGAATCGATAAAATTAAAAAAGAGTCTGCTATTAAAAATCTTCAACATATTATCTTGAATAAAAAGTATGTTTTTTCAAAAAATGAGCAGATGCTTTTTTATAATAATAATGTTCAAGTGCTTACTAAAAAACAGTTACAAATCTTAACACTCTTGTGTGAAAACATCGGTATCGTTGTTGACTTTGAAAAATTTAGAAGTTACGTTTGGAATGATGAACCCATAGATAACGCCACTATACGGGCTGAAATCAGTAGACTTCGCAAATTACTCAAAGAAGACTTTATTGTCAATCTCAAAGGGGTTGGATATAAAATTGAACGCTATTATCCTGAAAAATAGAATAAATTGTTACTTTATTACACAGTGTAAAGATAAAATATTCTAAAATTACACACTTTTCTAAAATGCTACGGTAATGCTATGGTACTAACTTAAAATGTCGTTGATGATATAACTATATTTAAGAAGGAGCATTTATGAGTCAAAATGTTTACGATAGGGTAAAAGCTAACCCTAAGTTTGCTGAACTGGTCCAAAAGAGAAGTAGTTTCGCATGGAAATTATCAATTATCATATTGGTCGTTTACTACGCGTTTATCTTAGTAATTGCTTTTTCTCCTGCGACACTTGCGCAGAAAGTAGGGGAAGGCGTAACAACACTGGGTATTCCTGTTGGACTATTTGTCATTGTGTTATCTTTTGTGCTTACGGGAATTTATACCCAAAGAGCCAATGGCGAATTTGATGAGTTAACAAGACAAATAAAAGAAGAAGCAAGGAGTGGGGAATGAAATTTAGTTTAATACTTTTAGCACTTGCAAACTTCTTGTTTGCAGCAGGCGACATGGGAGTTTCAGGGAAAGCTCCCTTAAATGTTTCTGCGATTGTAATGTTTTTAATTTTTGTTATAGCAACGCTTGGTATTACTTACTGGGCAGCTAAAAGAACAAAAACAGCCAAAGATTTTTACACCGCTGGTGGAGGAATTACAGGTTTTCAAAATGGTTTGGCGATAGCGGGCGATTATATGTCTGCGGCATCGTTTTTGGGTATTTCAGGACTTGTTTACCTTAAAGGTTTTGATGGGCTTATCTACTCTATTGGTTTCTTAGTAGGATGGCCTATTATCCTTTTCTTGGTTGCTGAGCAACTTAGAAACTTGGGGAAATACACTTTTTCAGATGTTGCCTCTTATAGATTGAAGCAAACACCTATACGTACACTTGCAGCTATGGGCTCCCTTGCGACGGTTGCACTTTATTTGATTGCACAGATGGTGGGCGCTGGTCAATTGATACAGATATTATTTGGGCTTCCTTATGAGATTGCTGTTGTTATGGTTGGTATCTTGATGATCCTTTATGTTACTTTTGGTGGCATGTTGGCAACAACGTGGGTACAAATTATTAAAGCAGTTTTATTACTCTCTGGTGCTTCATTTATGGCATTTATGATTATGTACAAAGTTGGTTTTAGTTTTGAAAATCTTTTTGCACAAGCTATTGAAGTGAAGAAAACTATCGCTATTATGGCTCCTGGTGGCTTGGTGAGTGACCCAATATCTGCGATTAGTTTAGGTATAGCATTGATGTTTGGTACTGCTGGACTTCCTCATATCTTGATGAGATTTTTTACGGTTAGTGATGCCAAGGAAGCAAGAAAGTCAGTTTTCTTTGCAACAGGTTTTATAGGTTATTTTTATATATTAACGTTTATAATAGGTTTTGGCGCAATTGTATTACTTGCCAGCGATCCTCAGTATCTTGATGCGATCAAAGGTGGTATCATCGGTGGCGGCAATATGGCAGCTATTCATACAAGTCATGCAATAGGTGGAAATATCTTCTTAGGATTTATTTCAGCAGTTGCTTTTGCTACTATTTTAGCGGTTGTTTCTGGGTTGACACTTGCAGGTGCAAGTGCTGTTAGTCATGATCTTTATGCTAACGTTTTTGCAAGAGGTAAAGTAGACGAGATAGTAGAGATGAAAGTTTCAAAGTATGCGACTATTGGACTAGGCATCGTTGCTATTGGTTTAGGTATAGCATTTGAGAAACAAAATATCGCATTTATGGTTGGTTTAGCGTTTGCTATTGCGGCGAGTGCAAACTTCCCGATACTATTTTTGTCTATGTTCTGGAGTAAACTCACTACAAGAGGTGCTGTATGGGGTGGAAGTTTAGGTCTTCTCACAGCGATTGTTTTGGTTGTCTTAAGTAAAGCGGTTTGGGTAGATATTTTACACAATAAAACGGCTATTTACGCTTATGGTAATCCAGCGATATTTTCAGTGACGATGGCGTTTGTTGCTATCTGGTTTTTCTCAATCACTGATAAAAGCGAAGATGCTAAAAATGAGATTGCGGCTTATGAACATCAATTCATAAGAAGTCAAACAGGTATTGGAGCAGAGGGCGCTTCAAGCCACTAATTTGTAATCATATAAAAAATATAACAAAGGATAGAGACAATGTCACAACTTTTCGAGCCAAGTAGAGCTTTAAGTAAAGAAGCCAGAATTAAAAATATGTGCGAATACAAAGAGCTTTGCCTCCAAGCAGATGAGGATTTTGAAGGATACTGGGATAAGCTTGCGAGAGAAAAAATAGAGTGGTTTAAGCCTTATGATAGAGTCTTAAATGAGGATGACGCTCCTTTTTATAAATGGTTCGAAGGTGGCAAGCTAAATGTTACACATCAGTGTTTAGGACGACATTTAAATAGCAGAAAAAACAAAGCTGCGATTATCTGGGAAGGGGAAGATGGTAAGCGAAGAATTATCACTTATCTTCAACTCTTCTACAGAGTTAACCGACTTGCGAACTTGATGAGAAATAAGTTCGGTATCAAAAAGGGCGACCGTGTTGTCCTTTATATGCCAATGATTCCAGAAGCGGCTTTTGCAATGCTTGCGTGTGCAAAGATAGGTGCGGTTCACTCCGTTGTTTTTGGCGGATTTTCTGCTGAAGCATTGCGTGATAGAATTATCGACGCAGAAGCAAAGCTTGTTATCACGGCTGATGGTGCATTTAGAAGAGGAAAGCCTTACATGTTAAAGCCTGTTGTTGATGAGGCTTTAAGTCAAGGTTGTGAGTGTTGTGAAAAAGTGTTAATTGTTCAGCGAAACTTTGAAGATATCGAGTACGTTGCAGGAAGGGATTATGTTTATAATGAGATTATAATGAACGAGTCTCAGTATTGTGACCCTGAATGGATGGATTCTGAAGATCCACTTTTCTTACTTTACACTTCTGGAAGTACGGGGAAGCCAAAAGGTGTTCAACACTCAAGTGCAGGATACATTTTGTGGGCTCAATATACGATGGAACACGTTTTTGATGTGAAAGAAAATGATACTTTTTGGTGTACCGCAGATGTTGGTTGGATAACAGGACACACTTACATCGTTTATGGTCCATTGGCAATGGGGGCAACTACTATCATGTACGAGGGTGTTCCAACATTTCCAAGTGTAGGTCGATGGTGGGGAATGATTGAGGAGCATCGTGTCAATCAATTCTATACAGCGCCAACAGCCATACGCCTTCTTCATAAAGAGGGTGCAAATGAGCCTAAAAAATATGATTTAAGTTCGCTCAAAGTCTTAGGAACCGTAGGTGAGCCTATCAATCCTGATGCGTGGATGTGGTACTATGAGCAAATCGGCGGTAGTAAATGTCCGATAGTTGATACATGGTGGCAGACAGAGACAGGTGGACATATGATTACGCCACTTCCAGGTGCTACACCTATCAAACCAGGCTCCGCTACATTCCCACTTCCTGGTATTAAAGCAGAGATTATTGATGAGCATGGCAATCCAACGCCTAAAGGTGAAAAAGGATTCTTGTGCATCACTAAACCTTGGCCATCCATGATACGAAATATTTGGGGTGATCCTGAAAGATTTGTAAAGTCGTATTTTGGTGATTGTAAGAAAGATGGCAAACCTGTTTATTTCTCAGGTGATGGCGCTATGTATGATGATGATGGATATATCGTTATTACAGGACGTACGGATGATGTTATCAATGTTTCAGGACATAGACTTGGTACTGCTGAGATTGAAGCGGTTCTTGGACATCATGAAAACGTTGCTGAAGTTGCTGTTGTTGGCAGACCTGATCCTATCAAGGGTGAGGGAATTTTTGCTTATATCGTTATCAAAGGTGAAGATAGTCTGAGCGAAGAAGTTTATATGATTCAAGAACTTAATAAACTTATCGTTAAAGAGATTGGTAATATCGCTAAGCTTGATGCTATTCGCTTTGTTCCTGGACTTCCAAAGACGAGAAGTGGTAAAATCATGAGAAGAATTTTACGCTCTATCGCTAAAAAAGAGCCTATAACACAAGATATCTCAACACTTGAAGATCCTTCAATCGTTGAAAAAATCCAAAATCTTATCGAATTCTAGTACGTTTAAAGCGGTTACATGTAAAGTGTAACCGCTTTTCTTTCAGTGTAATGTTGTCTTACACTCTTTACATGTAAAGATTTCTTACGAAACTAATGCTGCGTGAATAATGGTTTCATTATGCTCAAAATGAACGGTAAAGTTGCTTTTTGTTGCTATCTCTTCAATACTTTTTTCATAATTTTCATCTCTATTCTCACCTTTAATAGAAACTGAAAAAATAGGATATTTTTTACCATTAAAGCGTATATATTCACCCGTAATAAGCGCTAGGCGCGTGGTGATAGTGGTTGAGCTTAGATGCGATTGATAGACTTTGTTAAGCAATTTCATAAAGTTTTCAATTTTTAATCGAATTTCTGGGAAAGTAGGGTCAAATTCTTTTTTGAATTTGATGATACTGTTGGTTGAATTTGCACTGATACATAAATCAAGTAGTGCATAAATATTGACACTTTCTCCATATTCTTCAACGTTTGCAAATTTTTTGGTAGCACTTTTATAAAGTTTAATACCAATAGAACTCTCATCGCTATAGCCAACCGTAATCGCATAAAATTTATAAGAACCAAAAACATTATCGACAATCGTTGTTTTAAATCCGTAGGTGATATGTGCGTAAGTTTGAGCTATGTCGAAGATTTTTTTATGCGCCACTTCACCAAGAAGGTATTGCGCTTCTTGGTTAAGTGAGAGTATTTTGCCGTTGTTGTCAAAAAGGATGAACGGGTTATAATCGTGTTCTATCCACTCTTCTGCTATCATTGTTTCTAGCTTTCTATGTAGTTTTTAAGTTTTCTTCCCACTTTTGGGTGCTTCAGTTTTTTAATAGCTGAACTCTCAATTTGACGAACACGTTCACGCGTAACGTTAAGCTCTTTACCTATCTCTTCAAGTGTTCTATCGCTCTCATCGTGCATCAATCCAAAACGCATACGAATGACGGCTTTTTCTCTGTCATTTAACTGGTCTAGTACTTCATCGATTTGGTCTTTAAGATCGGCTTTTAAGATATATTCAAGTGGTGCAATTGAGCTTTTATCTTCAACAAAATCACCAAACTTTCCATCATCTTCATTACCAATAGGTGCTTCTAGTGAAATCGGCTCTTTCGTTATCTTGATAACATTTTTAACCTTATCAACACTGAGTCCTACTTCTTCTGCAATGGTGTCGATATCTGGTTCTTTACCATCTTCTTGAAGGTGTTTACGGATAATCTTATTGATACGGTTAATAGTTTCAATCATGTGTATTGGGATACGAATAGTTCGTGCTTGATCAGCAATAGCTCGTGATATAGCTTGTCTGATCCACCATGTCGCATAGGTTGAAAACTTATAGCCTTTTTTGTACTCAAATTTATCGACCGCTTTCATCAAGCCTATGTTTCCTTCTTGAATTAAATCAAGAAATGGTAAACCACGGTTGGTGTAACGTTTAGCAATAGAGACAACAAGACGGAGGTTAGATTTTGCCATACGTGTTTTTGACTCGTCAGCTATCTTTTTTCCACGTTTAATTTGCTCTAAAATTTCTTTGAGTTTATCAGGGTCTAGATCAAAACCTTGTTTACTTGCTTCCTTAGTTTGGAAAAGCTTTTTAATTTCCATATATGTAGAAACCATCGTTGCTTCTGGAACGAGAGAAGTAATGTCTTCTTTGTTCAAATCAATGATAGTAAGAAGAAGTTTGGTATGGTTTTCTTTGAGGTTTTCATTGAAAAGTGGAAGACGGTACTCTAATCTTTTGAGTTCTTTTTCAAATTCAAAATCACTTTTAAGGGCTGTTTCCATTGACTTTACAAGTTCATTGATAAGCTTACTGGTTGGTCCCAAGTCCATCAAAGATTCTTTAAGAAGCTTTTTCTTGAATGCTAAAGCGAGATCATAATTCATCATCTCTTCTCTATCAAAAGTCTCCTCAGGTGGCTTTGAAAAACTCTTCATCCAATCTTTTTTTGCTTTCTCCAGTGACTTAAAGCTCTCTATGACTTTTTCAGTACGAGAGTTGTCTTTTTTGGAGAAAACCTTTTTTTCATCTCCATCATCGTCTCCATCGTCATCTCCATCGTCATCTCCCTCATCATCATCGTTATCATCTTCAAACGTTTTAAAAAGTTCTTTTACGCGACGTTCACGGTTGATAAGCGCTTCTTTGTAATCGAGAATAAAATCAATAAGATAAGGAACAGAACAAAAAGCATCGATGATGATATCTTCACCAAATTCTATCTTTTTACTAATGTCTATCTCTTCATCTTTGGTTAAAAGTGAGATTTGACCCATTTCGCGAAGGTACATTCTAACAGGGCTATCACTTCTTGACCACTCTAAAAGTTCTTTTTCACTGGCAAGATCAAACTCTTCTTCTAGGGCTGCATCTTGAAGTTTTTGACGCTCTTCTTCTCTTTTCTTTGCCTCTTCAATATTTTTTAGTTTTGCAATTTCTGCTGAAGAGATAAGGGTTACTTTGTATTTGTCTAAAAGTGCTATGAGTTTTTTGACATTGGCAGTTGAGGGTGTTTTGGTAAACAGAACCATTACGTTTTCATAGGTAACGTAAGATTTCTCATTTTCTGCGAATAGTTCTTCTAATTCTGTATAGAGTTCTTTTGAAGCCATGGTTGAAACTCTCCTTAAGTGAGTTATTGGAGGTATATTTTCTTTGTAAAAGATGTGGATTATACCCAGTTAAAATTTAAATAGTGTTAAAAGTGATTTTATAGACTATTTTCGTTAGTTGGAACAGGAGTTGCTTTAGTATAGAAAATATTAAAAAATAGTGGACAATATAATGCAAAATGGATATTACAGTACGACTGGAGCGATGGTAACGCAGTTTAATCGACTTGATGTTATCTCGAATAATCTTGCCAATGTTAATACACCTGCTTTTAAAAAAGATGATGTGGTTATTGGAGATTTTAAGCGGATTTTTCAAGAAGCTAAAGATGAAATGCCACTCAAAGATAATACAACAGAGGGTAGTAAATTTTTAAATGCAGCCATAGCAAGAGTGCCTCAAGTAGTAGAACAGTACGTCAGGTATGAGCAAGGCGGGGCAAAAAATACAGGAAATACGTTTGATTTTGCACTCAAACGTGCCGATACTTTTTTCATGGTAGAAACGCCAAATGGCATTAAGCTTACTCAAAACGGTTCATTCTCTATCAATAATGAGGGAACATTAGTGACCAAAGAGGGCTTTCCCGTCTTACCATCGACTTATTTTGCAAATGGACAGTACATTACTATTCCTCAAGATGCGATGGTCAGTGTCGATAAAAGTGGCAATATTTATAACGGCGATGAGGAAATGGGAAAATTTTTCATGGCACAAAGTGATGATATCAAATCTTTAACCAAAGAGGGCAATAACCTTTATAAATTTAATAATCTAAGTGAGATAACTGAATTTAACGGAGGCGATCTGGTGTCTCAAGGTTTTTTAGAAACTAGTAACATCAATCCTGTTAATGAGATGGTTGGACTTATTGAAGCGAGTAGATTTGTAGAAATGTACCAAAAAGTAATGAATTCACATATGAACGATTTAAATACGGATGCTATCACCAAATTAGCATCTACTAAAGCATAAGGAAAATAGATGATACGCTCTTTATACACCGCCGCAACAGGTATGATTGCACAACAAACACAAATAGACACTACCTCAAACAACATTTCCAATGTCAATACCATAGGTTATAAGAAACAACGCGCCGAATTTGCAGACCTTATGTATCAGACGATGGAATATGCGGGTACGGCTACGAGTGGCACTTCTGTTTCTCCCACAGGAATTGAAATCGGTCTGGGTGTTAGACCAACTGCGATAGCGAAAATTTTTACGCAAGGTAACTTTAAAGAGACGGGAAATCCTCTTGACATCGCCATTACGGGAAATGGATTTTTTCAGATTCAATTACCAGATGGGACGACTGGATATTCAAGAAATGGCTCTTTTAAGCTAGACAATGCAGGTAATGTCGTTAACAGTGATGGCTATAAACTTTTACCAGAAATCGTCATTCCCGAAGATGCTACGCAAATTTCTGTGGGCGTTGATGGTGTTGTAAATGTTTTACAAGCAGGGGCAACAGCGATGACAGAAGTAGGTCAAATAGAACTGACAAACTTTGTTAACCCAGCAGGACTTCACTCTTTAGGCGATAATAACTATATCAATACGGCAGCCTCAGGTGAGCCAATCAATAGCAATCCAGGCTTAAATGGGCTAGGTCAAACAAGACAGCAATTTGTTGAGATGAGTAACGTTCAATTGGTGGAAGAAATGACGGATTTGATTACGGGACAGAGAGCTTATGAGGCTAACTCTAAAGCGATTGTGACCAGTGATGAGATGTTACAAACGGTTAATGGATTAAAGCGATAGTTTTTTAAGATGTTGATACTGCTTCCTTTTATTATTATTATTTTGATTGTTGTTGCGATTGATTACATCTATTATAGCGATGTTAAACCCAGCAACAATCCTACTAAAGAGATAAGCAAAAAAGTAGACGACCAAAATACGAGCAAACAGTACCTTGATAAGTACATCAAAAAATAACGTTACATGTAAAGATAAAAGATGAATTTTTTTGCTATTTTTAAACTCACTATTCCTGTATTAATGGGATATATCCCTCTTGGAATGGCGTTTGGTTTGCTTCTTTCAAAACTTCTTATTCCTTGGTACTATGCACTTTTTATGAGTATCTTTATCTTCGCAGGTTCAGGGCAATTTTTAGCCCTTACGCTTTTCGCTTCACAAGCGACCATTTTAGAAATTGGTATCGCCACTTTTTTACTCAATCTTCGTCATACTTTTTATGGACTTTCGATGATTTCAACTTTTAAAGATTTTTCATGGAAAAAACACTACCTTATTTTTGGACTGACTGATGAAACTTTTGCACTTCTTAAAACCAGTGAAGTGCCTGAAGAGAATCGTGAAAAGGTCTATCTCATCATAACCGTACTAAATCAATGTTATTGGATTATAGGCAGTGTCGTGGGTGCCATGCTGGGCAATATCTTGCCATTTAATTATGAAGGGATAGAGTTTTCGCTAACCGCTCTTTTTGTAGTTCTTTCCATTGAACTGTATAAAAAAAGCAGACTCCATAAACCTTTTTTTGTGGCGATCATCATTGGACTTTTTGGGATGTTTCTTTTTCCTCCGCAAAAGATGCTTATTCTCTCTTTATGTGTCGCAGCCTTCGTCTTAATCGTCTTTAAAAGGAGCATGGAAAGTGGAAAGTAGTTATCTTGTAGGCGCTATTATAGTAGCTTCTCTTGCGACTTATGCAACGCGTCTCATTCCTTTTTTATTGTTTCGCACCCGTGAGCCGTCTCCTTTGGTTAAATACATTGAACTGAATATGCCTTTGATGATCATGGTCATTTTGGTTTTTTATGCGTTAAAAGATGTGAAGTGGGAAGCTTATCCTTATGGCATCGCTGAAATTGTAGGAGTGGTGGTTGCCATAGCTTTACATGTAAAGTTTAAAAATGCTCTTTTGAGTATTTTTCTAGCAACACTGGTTTATATGTTTTTAATTCAAAAAGTGTTGTGCTAAAATCTTCTAAGCAAAAAAGGGAAGTCTCTATCTCTGTTGTAGCGTTCCATTTTTTCTTCGTATGCCCTGATAACACTGACCATATCATTAGCAAATTGATTATCTAAGATGTAGTCATTTTGGTTTACATGTAAACTTCTCATGCCTTGTTTTTGTGCTCCATACATCAGTGCATCTTTGATGGTCTCCGCTTTTCCCTCTGTTAGTCTGCGCAAATCATGTCCAAGACCCGTTACCCATAAATCCATAAATTCTACACGAAAAGGAAGTATCTTTGACCACTCCTCAACGACCATTTTCCCCTCTTTTTTATAAAAATAGTAAAAGGTGATGCGGTCATTAGTGGCGTCATAGACACTAAAATGATTATTTTCTACGATGATTTGAGGCGCTATAAAACTTAGATTGGCTTCTTTAACACAGCCACTAAAAAGCAATAATGTAGCACAAAGAATCAAAAAATTATAATATTTTGATTTCATTTTTTCCTCCTTTTTTTACTTCATACATAGCGGTATCGGCATTTTTTAAAATATTATCGACCGTTGTATCTTCATCTAAGAAAAGAGTGCCTCCTATACTAGCAGTGCAGGTATAATAAAATTTTGGTAAGTGGTATGCCTCTGTTATAGAGAGTAGAAGCTTTTGAGCAATTTTATATAATTCTTCTTTAGCCTTTTCTTCATCGCTTCCTAGCTGCGTTAGCAAAACGACAAATTCATCTCCTCCAAAGCGTGCTACTGTATCGCAGGCTCGAAGCTGTTCTTTGAGTCTAAGTGCAACTTCTTGTAAAAGTTTATCTCCCATATCATGACCTTTGTCGTCATTAAGTGCTTTAAAGTTATCCAAATCAATAAACAACAAACCTCCAAATTCAAGACTTCTACGACTATTATATAAAGCTGTGGTGAGCCTATCGAGAAGAAGTTTTCTATTGGGCAGTTCGGTGAGTGAATCATAATAAGCAAGATGTTCTATCATATCTTGATTTTTTTTCTCTTGGGTGATATCTCTAAAAATCATGACTGAACCAATACTTTTACCATTTTGTATAAATGGGTTAATGTTGATGAGTACGGTAATTTTTTTATCATTTTTATGTTTAAATACTTCTTCGCCCATGTAGGAGCTTTGAAGTTTGATCGATTTTAGTATTTGACAATCTTCATTGCTAGGAGAGGAGTCATGTGTGTGAATGAGTTCATGGGAACTTTGTCCCTCTGTTTCCCCAATTTTATAGCCAAGTATGTTGCATGCAGCAAGGTTCATAAATGTTATGTTACCCTCTGTATTGAGAAGCAATACGCCGTTGACGGTTGTGCTTACAATCGTTTCAAATTGTAATTTTTCAAATAGTATTTTTTCATTTTGTTTGAGGTAAAGATAGATACCATAACTAAATAAAAAGACAATAAAGCATCCAACGAGACTTTCTATGATGTAGCTTTTTTGCATAGATGCTAGTTCATCCGTTGCCGCATAAGTAACGGTGTACGCTGCTAGTTTATGTGAAGTATCGTAGATAGGATGAAAATTGACGATGTAGCCATTTTCTCCATCAACTATGGGAATTGAAAAATTGTTACCACCCAGAAGAAGTTTTTCTATAGGATACTCTTTTTTAATAAGCGTGTTAATTTTTTCTACAAAAGGAGAGTCGATAGCTTTTTTGGTAATTTTCGATATCTTTGGATTTTCGATGACAAATGTATCCGATAAAGAGGATGGCATAAAAAAATCTTTATGATTATCAAATACCAAATCCGTAGCGACACTTTTTTTCATGAGTAAAATATGGTTTTTACATGTAAATAATTTTGAAAGTTCAGACTCAATACTCTCATAAGGCAATGAAATCTCAACACTCCCTAAATGCTCGCCTTTGTCAATAATAGGAAAAACATAACGAAATCCAGGATAAATTCTACCTCCCTCAAAACCAGAAACAAATTTTTTCTCGGTATTGGCTATTTTGATGGAAGGGCGTATGTCAAAAAGAGGATCTCCATTTTCAGAAGGTTTGTGAAACCTTAAGAAACTTTCTCCTTGTGTTGTATGAAAATGCAGTTGTCTTATCCCTATTTTTTGAAAGTCATCACTATAAATAGGGTATAAAAGTCGGTAAAGTGAACCTCGAAGGGAGGCTTTTTTTTCTTCATTGGCATCTTTAGCTTCATGTAAGATAGCCAGAACATCTTTTTGTAAAATAACGTATTTAAAATAATTTTCAATCGAAACTTTATACATCTGTGTGACAGCTTTATAAGAGGTTTCTAAGATTTGATTTTGACGCATGAGTAGGGAATCTTTTCCATTTTGCATCTGTGTTTTGGTATAGTTTAAGAGTATCAAACAAGCAAGTATCGCAAAAACAAAAAGGGCTAATATGCGTCGCATTAGAAGTTTCCTTTGTGTGGAATCGTAAACTCAAATTGCTCTATTTCTAAAGCCTTAAACCGCTCTAAATCAACCTCGCTAAACCCATAAGAGATACTTTTTCCCCATTTTTTATAAACTTCGGGTGGAGCTTCAAGCAGTATCTTTTTTATCATTTTAATTTCTTGTTCCGTTAACGTATTTGCATTTGCAACGAGTGTAAAGCTTGGTAACATTTGTGAAGTTTGAAGCACTGTAAGTCCTAGAGATTCATAGTCTTTGGCGATATTGTGCTTCATGCCTCCTATTATAAAATTGCCTCTAATGATTGAGAGAGCAACTTCATCATGCGTTCCCATATAGTTAAATTTCATCTCTTCAATGGTTTGACTGGCATACGATTTCAATAAAATTTTTGTCTGCATAAATCCACAGGTAGAAAGTGGTTGCGTGAGTGCTACTTTGATATTTTGCATCTCTTTAAAATCAATCTTGTCGTTAACCGATTTGACTAAAGCACACTGATAGCTACTTTTGCCATCGGGTTCATTAAACGTTAAAATTGGTACGGTAGAGGGAACGCTCTTTTGTAGTATAGCGAGTGGTAACGGTCCAAAGTAAGCTAAATCTATCTTGTTATTTTTGAATGAAGTTATGATGTCTTCATATTTTTCTTCATGCACAAAATCTATGTTTTGTTCTAATTTCTCTTCAAGGTACCTTAACATAGGTGAAAACTCTTCTAATGCTTTTTGCCCATCATGAAAAGCAGTGAGTGAAAAAGTCAAAGGACGAGCTTCTATATGTAAAGCAAATAAAAAAGTAATACATACGGCA
>JAFLKZ010000049.1:0-1004 GCA_019162915.1 Campylobacteraceae bacterium | reverse complement strand
TATCACGAAAAACCTTTTCCTTAGTAAATAAACTTTTGAAAAAACTAGCGCGCGAGGCAAAGAAGAATTTGTCCTCTACGGAGTAGTTTTACAAAAAGTCGAATATATAATTTATAGTATATCAATAATCATCTTTACATGTAAAGAAAGTGTCAAGACAAAGTCAATCCATAATTGACAGAGTTGTTTTATGATTTCAGTATCAATTCAAGGATTTCAAATGAAAAAAACAATTTTTTACATCGCACTCACGCTCTCCTCACTTTTTGCTAAAGAGTTCAATGCCCCTATGCAAACGTATATGCAAGGATTAAGCGCAGAAGCAAAAACTGCCAATCCTAACTTTAGTGGCTTTGATGCTCGAAGAGGAGAAGCTATTTTTACAGGAGTGCATATGAGTAAAAAAGGCAAAGATATCTCTTGTACCACGTGTCACAGCACCAATCTTAGAAGTGGTGGAACCAATATCAACACCAATAAGCCAATCCTAGCACTCTCCCCATCAACCAATGCCTCAAGACTGAGTGACGTTGCTGAAGTTGAAAAGTGGCTTAGACGTAATTTTAACGATGTGTTCGCACGTGAGGGAACGGCACTTGAAAAAGGTGATGTGCTAACCTACATCATCAACCAATAAGGAGCAAAGAATGAAAAAGATATTAGCCCTAAGCCTTTGCCTAAGCGCATTGGTATATGCAGACAATGTTCCTCCCTCCGATAATGCCCTGTACCAAAAAGAGTGTGCAAGTTGTCACTTTGGGTATCAGCCAGCCCATTTAAACAAAGCATCATGGGAAAAAGTGATGGGAAATTTAAGTGAGCATTTTGGAACGGATGCTTCACTAGGAAAGGTTGAAACGCAACAGCTTTTGGATTATCTAACAACTAATGCGGGAAACGGTAAAATGACAACCAATAATCCAACGATGCAAATTACGAAGTCTCCTTATTTTATCAAAGAGCATCGTAAAATTGCACCTAAACTGATAGAGCAAAAAGAGGTA
>JAFLKZ010000091.1:39125-39375 GCA_019162915.1 Campylobacteraceae bacterium | reverse complement strand
AGAGCTATCATAACGTTTGATGGCACTCAAAACAGCTCTATAAATACGCTCATCTCTCATCATGTCGTTATACAATCCACCATGAGGTTTGACATAAGAAAGTTTAGTCCCATAAGCCTGGCAAAAAGCCTGAAGTGCGCCACATTGGTAGATAACCATCGCTTCTATTTCCTCACTACTACAAGCAAGGCTACGTCTTCCAAACCCCACCAAATCAGGATAAGCGGGATGTGCGCCTATTATGATGTTG
>JAFLKZ010000091.1:18623-39069 GCA_019162915.1 Campylobacteraceae bacterium | reverse complement strand
TCATCTAATCCCATTTTCCACGCACCAAAACTCTCGCCTAAATCGCTGTTTAATGTGATACTCATCTGCTTATCCTGCTCAATTTTATGGAAATAATTTTATCACAGTTCTACTTTATAGAGGCATACAGTCAATTCATAGTATAATCTACTCAACAAACAACACAAGGTAAAAGTAATTATGAAATATGATGTTATTGTAATAGGTGGCGGACACGCTGGCATAGAAGCTTCTTTAGTATCAGCAAGGCTGGGACACAAGACGCTTCTTATTACCATATTGGCTGAGCAAATTGGAGCTACAAGCTGTAACCCTGCTATTGGTGGACTTGCAAAAGGTCACCTCGTTAAGGAGCTAGACGCACTTGGCGGACAGATGGGACTGGCAACAGATGAAACAGGCATACAGTTTCGCACACTCAATATCTCTAAAGGTCCAGCAGTAAGAGGCAGTCGTGCCCAAATAGACATGGATAGATACCGTATCTACATGAGAAATCTTGTTTTAAATACTGAAAACCTCAGTGTTGCACAAGAAATGGCAGAAGACATCATTACCAAAGAAGGGAAAGTGACAGGTGTTATTACCCAACTGGGGAATCACTATCATGCCCAAAAAATTATTATTACCACGGGAACATTTTTAAAAGGCCTTATCCATATTGGTGCATACAAACACGAATCAGGTCGTGTAGGTGAATTTCCCTCCATCAATCTTTCTGCTTCTTTAAAATCTTTAGGGCTTAGCATGGGAAGATTAAAAACCGGAACGTGTGCGAGAATTGATGCTAAAAGTATCGACTTTTCTAAAATGGAAATGCAACCAGGTGATGAAAATCCACCTCCCTTTAGTTTTAGAACCGATAGAAAAACATTTAATCCCCATCAACTTCCTTGCTATATAGCTTACACCAATGAAAACACCCATAATATCATCGAGAGTAACTTCCATCGTGCCCCTCTTTTTACGGGTCAGATTGAGGGAATCGGGCCTCGATATTGCCCAAGTATCGAAGATAAAATCAACAGATTTAGAGATAGAGATCGACATCATCTTTTTATTGAACCTCAAACAAGCGAAGCGACAGAGTACTACATCAACGGATTTAGCACTTCCCTTCCACCCGATACGCAACTGAGCATGATTCATTCGGTTGAGGGAATGGAAAATGCAAAGATAGTTCGTTATGGATATGCCATAGAGTATGATTATGTTGAACCTACGGAGCTCAAACATACCTTAGAAACCAAAAAAGTTTCAGGTCTTTACTGTGCAGGACAAATTAATGGTACAACAGGCTATGAAGAAGCTGCCGCACAAGGTTTGATGGCCGGTATCAATGCGAGTTTGGCTATCAATGATGAAGAACCATTAATTTTACGAAGAGATGAAGCTTATATCGGTGTTTTAATCGACGATTTAGTGACAAAAGGAACCAAAGAGCCTTATCGTATGTTCACCAGTCGAGCAGAATATCGCTTACTTTTAAGAGAAGACAATGCGGATTTGAGACTTTCACCTTATGGGTACAAACTTGGCTTAATCGATGAAATCACGCATGATAGGGTTGTTAAAAAACAAATGGAATTAAATGAAGGATTGGGCTATCTTGAAAATACTTATTTTACGCCTTCTGCGGAAAATGTAGCTTTCTTGTTAAGCATCGGTGAGGAAAAAATTACCGATAAAATCTCTTTGCAAAAAATTGTAGCGCGTGCTGATTTTAGTATCGAAAAATTAGAAAAATTAGCGCCTAACATGACACATTACAAAGAAGAGTCTAAAGAGCAGATTTTAGTAGAAGCTAAATACAAAAATTATATTGAGAAACAAAAAAACCAAATAGACTACATGAAAGAAATGATTAATATCAAGATACCGCCATTAATGGACTTTAGTTCTATTTCAGGACTGAGTAACGAAGTGGTAGAAAAGTTACAAAGGTTTACACCTCCAACACTTTTTGCCGCAAGCGAGATCAGTGGTATCACCCCTGCTGCTCTCGATATATTGCATATCTACATCAAAATGTTTAATAAAAAATAAAATTTTCATGAATAATTAGTTGACCTATATCAAAGATTATTAATGATTAATGAGATAAGATAGAATCAAATCAAACTACAAGAAAGGAACAAAGAATGGCTGTTGAGAAAAGCAGAAGAGACTTTATAGGCATGGCATTCGGGGGAGTTGCGGCGGTAGGTGGTATATTATCACTAGGTGCAATGAAAAAAACTTGGGATCCACTTCCAAGCGTACAATCCGCTGGATTTATAACTGTTGATCTCTCACCGATGAGTGATGGAGAGATGAGAACCTTACAATGGAGAGGTAAGCCAATTTTTGTTTTAAAAAAGACGGCAGAAATGCAAAAGAACGAGAACAGAGATGTAGTAGCGGGCAATAAAAACTACACTGTTATCATTGGCTTATGTACGCACTTAGGCTGTATACCAACATGGGCACCTAAAACAAGTCAATTTAAATGCGCTTGTCATGGTGGTGAATTTGATGCAAGTGGTGTGAATACCTTTGGACCACCACCTCGACCAATGGACATTCCACCTTTTAAAATAGATGGAGAAAAACTTGTTCTTGGCGAAGAAGGTCCAGAATATAAAAAACTTGTAGCAAAAAAAGCTTAAGGAGGCAGACATGGCAGAATATAAAAAAGCTGATGGCGTGGTTGATTGGCTCGATCAACGCTTGGCTGTAAAAAAACTAGCTAAAGTAATGATGACGGAATATTGGATTCCTAAAAATATAAACTTCCTTTGGGCAATGGGTGTTGTATTGGTAGTATTGTTTAAAATTCTTATTATTTCTGGGATTTTCCTTTTAATGTACTATAAACCAGATATTAACTCAGCCTTTGATAGCGTTAACTACACTATCATGCAAGAAGTAGAGTATGGCTGGTTGTGGAGACATGTCCATGGTGTTGCGGCATCTGCTATCTTTCTTATCATTTATATCCATATGTTTACTGCTATCTATTATGGCTCTTATAAAAAAGGTCGTGAGATGATATGGTTAACGGGTATGGCTTTATTTGGTATCTTTTCAGCAGAAGCGTTTAGTGGCTATATGCTCCCATGGGGACAAATGAGTTACTGGGCAGCACAGGTTATTACCAACCTTTTTGGTGGTATTCCTCTTATCGGTGATGCTTTGGTTATTTGGATTAGAGGTGACTTTTTAGTTGCGGATGCTACTTTAACACGATTTTTTATGTTACATGTACTCTTACTTCCTCTTGCCATTATTATGCTTATTGCTGTTCACTTTTATTCTTTAAGAATTCCTCATGTTAATAACCAAGAAGCAGAAGAGTTTGACTTTGATAAAGAAGCACAAAAATATCTTGATGGAAAGAAGAAAGAGTCTAAAGTTGTACCTTTTTGGCCAGTCTTTTTATCTAAAGATTTCTTCGTTGTTGGTGTCTTTTTAACTATTTTCTTCTATTTGGTTTGTTATCACTATGACTTTGCAATGGATCCAATTAACTTTGAACCTGCCAATAATATGAAAACACCTGCACATATTTATCCTGAGTGGTATTTCTTGTGGAGTTATGAAGTCCTTCGTGGTTTCTTCTTTGATATTGGTGGTATTGCTGCTATGGATATTGGTCTTGCCGCATTTGGGTTTGCCAATGTTATTTTCATGCTTTTACCATTTTTAGATAGAAATCCTCATCATGTCGCACCTGCGCACAAAAGACCTTTATTTAAATATTGGTTTTGGTTACTGGTCATAGATATGATTGTTTTAACAGTGTATGGAAAACTTCCTCCAACGGGTGGTAATGCTTGGGTAGGTTTCTATGCGGCATTGACATTTGTAGTGTTATTTTTAGCCCTTCCGGTTATTACTAAAATGGAAGCTAAAAGCCAAGGAGGTCACAAATGAGAGAATTTAAAATATTAGGTGTTGTTTTATTTTTCACCGCACTTATTTATTGGGGAGTTGAACCTTTTGCACACTCTCAGATGCATCCTCATGTTGCCCCTGCTGATTTTGCTTTTAAAGATTTAGGAGCAACTTCTAAAGTGGGAAATGCTACTAAGGGTGCGGAGAACTTTATGTCTGCTGGCTGTATCGGTTGCCATGGTGTTAAGTCTCAAGGAATGGAACCACCTATGGATAATGCAGCAGCTTCTGTCGCATTTGGTGTCGTCCCTCCAGATCTTAGTACTGCAGGCTTAATTTATGATAAAAACTATTTAGCAGCACTTATTAAAGAGCCGACTAAAGCTTTAAATGTTGAACATAAATTTAACGATACTAAACCTCATCCTATGATCCAGTTCTTTGGTCTTGGTGGAGATATCGATCAAGAAATAGCAGATATCGTAGCTTACCTTCAATCTATCGCTCCAAAAGAGATAGATAACAAAAAAACCTACGAAGATGCATGCCAAAGATGTCATGATATGAAATACGACAAAGTCTTTAGTACCAGTGAAAAAGATGCACTCAAAGCATATATGGGAACTACTCCTCCTGATTTATCTATGATGATTCGTGCTAAAAGTAAAGACTATCTTTCAACTTTTATCAATAATCCGCAAAAACAACTTGCTGGAACTTCAATGCCACGTGTTGGTTTAAACGAAGTTCATCAAAACAAGGTAATCTCTTATATGGAAAAAGTAGGAGATAGAAAAAAAGCAGAACGTGATGATTTAGGTTATAAACTCATTGGGTTTATGGTTCTATTTACACTCCTTGCTTACCTGTGGAAAGTCAAAATTTGGAGAGAAGTACACTAGAAAATTTTACAAGGCTACTAGAAAATTGCTTCAGTAGCCTTACTATACTTTTATGATGGGGAAGATATATGAAAAAATATACAAAGCTAATTCTAGTTTCATTGTGTATGGCATCTATTGTAAATGCCACCGAAGCAGAAAAAGTAAACGCAATGGTCATGATTAACATGGAAAATGGATTAGCCAATATACAAAAAGGTTTTCTATATAACAATGTAGATTTAATTAAAGGTGGTGTTGATCAAATTCAAAAAGAAAACACTATCTATCATGATAGAAAAGTCATTAAGTCAATTCTTCCTGAAAATAAAAAGCAGATGGAAAATCTTGCATTGATTACATCAAAAAGAATCGAAAATTCAACAGAAGAGATGAAAACTTATTTAGCGCTCAAGCAGATGAAAAAAGCACATGCATCTTTTTCAGACATCGTAAATGCCTGTACAGATTGTCATACACTTGTACGTGGCTGGTAAGAAGTAAAAATAGTAAAAAGCTAAGAGAATGAGTTCTCTTAGCGCTCTTCGTAAGCTCCGATAGAAACAATTCTCTCATAACGTTTTTCTAAACGCTCACTATCACTCAATTGGTCAAGTTCTTCTAAGGATTTTATAAAATAATCTCCAAGTGCTTTAGCAGCATTTTCTTTATCACGATGCGCCCCAACAAGAGGTTCTTCGATAATAGCATCGATAAGATTAAGTTTATAAAGATCTTCTGATGTAATTTTCATAGCCTTAGTTGCACTCTCTTGCTTGGAAGGGTCATTCCACAAAATGGCAGCACAGCCTTCAGGAGAGATAACAGAAAAAACAGAATAACGCATCATTGCAACACAATCACTTACGCCTATGGCTAAAGCTCCACCGCTTCCACCTTCCCCAATGACAACTGAAACACTCTTAGTATTTAACTTGCTCATTTCAAAAAGATTTCGAGCTATCGCTTCACTTTGACCTCTCTCTTCAGCTGCAATACCAGGATAAGCGCCCGGAGTGTCAATTAAAAAAAGAATAGGAAGTCCAAATTTTTCAGCTAACTTTGCAACACGTAATGCTTTTCGATAACCCTCTGGATGAGGCATGCCAAAATTGCGTTTCAATTTATTTTTAGTGCCTCGCCCTTTTTGTTCGCCAATAACAATAACTTTTCTATCTCGAATATAGCCAACATAGCATATAATAGCAGCGTCATCAGCAAAGTTTCGATCACCATGTATCTCATATCCATCTTTTAAAAGTGCTCTGATATAATCCATAGTATAAGGACGATCTGGATGACGAGCTAGTTGAAGTTTTTGATATTCACTTAAATTTTTATAGGTTTTTGATATTTCTTTGCTAAGATTTTTTTCTAAAATTTCAACAGCATGACCATCGCCTTTAATTTTCGCAGTAGAAATATCTTCATCAATTTGTCTAATACTATTTTCAAAATCTAGATAAGTAGCCACAAAAATCCCTTATATACGTTTGAAAATCACAGAACCGTTTGTTCCGCCAAACCCAAACGAGTTACTCATGGCAACATTAACCTTGCAAGGTCTTGCCACATTAGGAATATAATCTAAATCACAATCAGGATCGGGAGTCTCTTGGTTAATAGTTGGAGGTAAAATATCATCACGCATTGCCATTAAACAAATAACCGCCTCAATAGCGCCTGCAGCTCCTAAGCAATGTCCAATTTGACCTTTAATAGAACTAATTTGCGGTATATTTGAACCAAATAGTTCTTTAATAGCAGCTGTTTCATTTTTATCATTAGCAGCCGTACTTGTTCCATGTGCGTTAATATAATCTATTTTAGGAGTTCCTGCCATTTCATAAGCTGCCCTCATCGCACGAAGTGGACCATCAAGACTTGGTGAAGTGATATGATAAGCATCACCACTCTCGCCAAAACCTATAAGCTCTCCATAAATATGTGCACCTCTAGCAATCGCATCTTCATAAATTTCAAGGACAAGTGCTCCAGCACCCTCACCGATTACAAATCCATCTCTATCGCCATCAAAAGGACGAGAAGCTTTACTTGGTTCATCATTTCTTGTAGAAAGTGCTTTCATTGCGGAAAATCCACCAACACCTGCTGAACAGATAGTAGCTTCAGCACCAACTACGAGCATTTTTCGAGCTGATCCAACCATAATAGTCTTTGCAGCTGCACTAATAGCATGTGTTCCAGCAGCACAAGCCGTAACAGAAGATAAGTTAGGGCCTTTAAGTCCATGCTCTATTGAAACCATCCCCCCTAGCATGTTAATAAGTGCAGAGGGAATAAAAAATGGAGATATTTTTCTAGGACCTTTTTCCGCAGCAACGACTGAATTTTTTTCTATAACGATAAGTCCACCAACACCAGAAGCTGAGCTTACGCCAAAAGAATCTGAATCAAATGCTTCGAACTTAGCATCTGCCATCGCTTCTCCCGCCGCTTTTAATCCTAAATGAATAAAACGATCTGCTTTTTTAACTTCTTTAGGATTCATCACGGTATTGGGATCAAAATCCGTTATCTCTCCAGCAATTTTTACTGAATGCTCGGTTGTGTCAAACGAACTAATACTTTTAATGCCACACTCACCATTAACTATAGCTTTAAAAGAACTCTCTTTATCCAAACCTAACGAATTAATCATACCAATTCCAGTAACGACTACTCTTTTCAAATTTTCATCCTCTTTAAATATCTTATTATGAAGTGGGGAAACCCGCCATGCGGGTTTACGATACTGAATATATTATTTATGAGTCTCTATATAACTCATAGCATTACCAACTGTAACGATTTTTTCTGCATCGGTATCAGGAATTTCGATATCAAATTTCTCTTCTAGTGCCATAACCAACTCTACAACGTCCAAAGAATCAGCTCCCAAATCTTCTACAAATTTTGAATCTTCTTTTACTTCGTCAGGGTTTACATTTAATTGTTCTACAACAACTGCTTTTACATCATCGAATAGTGCCATTTACTAGCTCCTTACAAAAAATTTTCACTATTTTATCAAATAAACCTTTAATTTTGGTTTGGTACATGTAAGGTTTGCCCTTACATGTACATTCCACCATTCACCTTTAAAACTTCACCGGTAATGTATGATGCGCTATCGCTCAATAAAAAAGCTGTCGCTTCTGCTATATCTTTAGGACTTCCAAAACGCTTTAAAGGAATTTTTGAAGTATACGCACCTTTAATTTCATCACTTAATTTATCCGTCATTTCAGTCGCAATAAAACCAGGAGTCACTGCGTTATATCGTATATCGCGCGCACTGCCCTCTTGTGCAAAGCTTTTAGTCATGGCTATCAAACCACCTTTACTCGCACTATAATTAACTTGTCCCGCATTACCTGTTTCGCCAACGATTGAAGCGATATTGACCACACTACCAAATCTTTTTTTGCTCATCACTTTAATCGCTTCACGACATCCAATAAAAGCGGATGTAAGATTGATATCAAGCACTGACGTAAAGTCTTCTTTTTTCATACGCATTGCTAATTTATCATTGGTGATACCTGCATTATTAACAAGGTATGAAAGTTCGCCGTCCGCATCCACAATCGTTTTAATGCCCTCAACAAAAGCATCTTCATCTGACACATCAAACCCAATCACAGCGGCAACGCCACCATTGGCTTCTATAATCTCTTTAATAGCGTCAGCTTGCTCAGGGCGAGAACGATAATTAATCCAAACCTTAAGACCATAACTAGCTAATGTAATAGCTATTTCTTTACCAATTCCACTTGCTGCACCTGTTACTAAAACATTTTTTCCACTAAATTTCATCTACTTTATTCCTTTATTTAAATTGTATTAAGGAGACATCCATCTCTTTGGGGATCTCTATCCCCATCAATTTTAACACTGTTGGGGCGACATTGTTCAATCCCCCTTTGTCGACATGTAAAACACGCTCATCACTCACAAAACAATAGACATCAAATAACGTATGATTGGTCAGTTTTGCACCATCAAGGTTGCGCATTTGCTCACAGTTACCATGGTCACTTGTAATCACAACGGAATAATTCTCTTCTTTGGCTTTTTCTAAAATCCTACCAAGCTGGACATCTACGGCTTCTACGGCCTGAATGGCTGCTTCCAAATTTCCCGTATGTCCCACCATATCGCCATTTGCAAAATTGACAACGACAAAATCATACTTTTCATCTATCGCTTTTAAAACGGCGTCACCTACCGCTTGTGAACTCATTTTGGGTTCTAAGTCGTACGTTTTCACTTGTGGGCTAGGGACTAAAAGTCTTGTTTCCCCAATGTACGGCTCTTCAATACCACCATTAAAAAAGAACGTCACATGGGCGTATTTTTCTGTTTCTGCGGTATGAAATTGACTTAACCCCAAACTTGAAATGACCTCAGCTAACGTATTGGTGGGAGTGTCTGATTTAAACATAATGTCAAAAGGATAACTGCTATCATACTCCGTCATGGTAATACATTCTAGTCCATTTAAAGTTCTAAAAAACTCAGGAAACTCTTTAAACCCAACCGCTTTTGAAAGCTCCCTCATGCGGTCATTTCTAAAGTTTGCAAAGATGACACCATCTTCTGCATGCATACCCGTATACGGTTCAAATGCCATAGGTTCGATAAATTCATCCGTTATGCCTTTATCGTACATAGACAATAAATACTCGTTTACATGTAAAGCACTACGAGGCTCTGCGTCGACCATCACACGGTATCCTTGCTCTACTCGCTCCCATCTATTATCTCTATCCATGCTAAAAAAACGCCCAGAGATACTTGCAATGGAGATATTTTCATTACAAACATGAGATAAATGTTCCAAATAAGTGATACCAGAAACGGGAGAAACATCTCTACCATCTGTAATAACATGCAAATAGACTTTCTTGCCTTTAGCTTCTACAATTTTTGCTAAATCAATAATATGATCAATATGCGAATGCACACCACCATCGCTTACCAATCCAACGATATGAATAGAGCCCTTTACATGTAAAAGATTATTGAGCGCTTTGTTAGCTAAAAGTGTGCCATCATGGGATGCTAGCGAAATCTTAACAAGATTTTGATACAAAATTCTACCACTTCCCAAGCACATATGCCCTACTTCGCTATTTCCCATCTGACCTTCGGGTAAACCAACACTTAATCCCGATGTGGCTATCAAACTATAGGGAGTTGTTTGAAAAAGCTTATCATACGTTGGTTTTTGGGCGAGCGCAAAAGCATTATCTTTAGAATCGCTATTATGACCTATTCCATCCGTGATAATTAAAATTGTTTTTTTCACATTTGGTTTCACATTAAACCCCTTGTCATTATAAGCTTATAAGCAATATCTTACTAAAATATTGCTTTTAGAAAAATATATCTCTAGCTTGGATTTACTCACATGTTATATTTATTATACCAATTTGCTTCTATCAATATATTCCAGTACATTACTGTCAGAGCGGGGCTTGCTTTTTTCTTTGCTTTCGTTTTAACCATTACACTTATGCCAAAATTTATTAAGTGGGCTAAAAAACGAAATGCTAACCAACCCATCTACTCTTTAGCACCAAAAACGCATCAAAAAAAATCAAATACTCCTACGATGGGAGGCATTGTATTTTTAGTTTCTGCCATTATTGCTATTTTGATTTGCGCGCGAATGAACAATCTTTTTGTTATCTCAGCTCTCTTGTGTATCGTTCTTTTTGGACTCATCGGAATGCAAGATGATCTCTCAAAGATACTAGGAAAAAGCAATACTTCAGGACTAAGTGCAAGAGTCAAATTTATCTTGCAAATCGTAGCAGCGTCAGTCGTTGCCATGATTCTTTACGCCTCAATTGACTTAGATACCAACATTTTTATCCCTTTTTACAAATACCCACTTTTTGATATGAAACTCTTAGCCCTTGCTTTTTGGGTTTTAGTGATGATTTCCGCGAGTAATGCCGTCAACCTTACCGATGGACTTGATGGACTTGCAACCGTTCCTTCTATATTGTCCATTTTCTCATTGGCAGTTTTCGTTTATGTCGGGGGCAATGCAATGCTGAGTGGTTACCTTTTACTCCCAAAAGTAGGAGGAAGTGGTGAAGTTGTTATCGTTGCAACCGCAGTTATGGGTTCATTAGTAGGATTTTTATGGTTTAACTGTTATCCTGCCGAAGTCTTTATGGGCGATAGCGGAAGCCTTAGTATCGGGGCTTTTATAGGATACATGGCGATTATCTCTAAAAATGAAATCCTTCTTATTCTTATAGGACTTGTTTTTGTGATAGAAACCGTTTCTGTTATTTTACAAGTGGGAAGTTTTAAAACACGAAAGAAAAGGATTTTCCTTATGGCGCCTATTCATCACCACTTTGAGGTCAAAGGCTGGCCTGAAAACAAAATTATCGTAAGATTTTGGATTATTGCACTCCTTTCTAATCTTTTAGCGCTTACAGCATTGAAGATACGATAATGATTAGTTTATTTGGAAATGGAAAAACAACCAAAGCGATAGCAAAAAAGTTAGGTAATTGCCAGATTTTTGACGATGCCTTTACATGTAAAGACAAAGATGAATGGGGAAATCTCCTTTTACCACCGTTAGAATTTGACTCAAACACAAGCACTATAGAAATCCCAAGTCCTGGATTTCCACCACACCACACTTTAATTCAGCAAGCAAAAAATATCACGAGCGAATATGACTTTTTTGCAAACATCATGCCTTTTTCAATTTGGATAAGTGGAACTAACGGTAAAACAACGACTACGCAAATGTGCGAACATCTTTTAAAAGCACAAGGCGCAGTTTCTGGTGGCAATATCGGAACCCCTTTAGCGGAGTTAAATGAAAAAGCACCTATTTGGATACTTGAAACGAGCTCTTTTACTTTTCATTACACCAAAAAAGCAAAACCCGATATCTACTTGCTTCTTCCTATCAAACCAGACCATCTAAGCTGGCATGGAAGCATGGAAGCATACATTGAAGCAAAACTCTCCGTATTAGCGCGTATGAGAGAAGGCAGTGTGGCTATTTTACCAAAAGAATTTGCCGATACTAAAACTCTTGCCCATGTCATCGCTTATGAGAATGAAGTTGATTTGGCACAAAAATTAGGTATTGATATCTCTAAAGTCAATTTCAAAACACCTTTTTTACTCGATGCCGTTCTCGCCATGAGTGCACAAAAAATACTTTTAGACCAAGTTGATTATGACCTTATCAACGCTTTCATTATAGACCACTACAAGATAGAAGAGTTTAGAGATAAACAAGGAAGACTGTGGGTTGATGACTCAAAGGGAACCAATGTTGACGCGACCATGGAAGCACTGAAACGCTATAAAGATGAGCATATCCTTCTTGTTCTAGGCGGCGATGACAAAGGTGTTGATTTGCAAGAACTGTTTGATTACATGAAAATTTTACATGTAAAGATATTTGCAATTGGCTCAAATACTGATAAACTCGTTAGAATGGCACAAAATGACAACATTAAAGTTGAGCGTTGTGAGGTAATAGAAAAAGCTATGGCGCTCATTCACGCAGAGCATACGCCCCATACAGTAGCCCTACTTTCCCCAGCAGCAGCAAGTTTGGACCAGTTTAAGTCTTATGCACATAGAGGTGATAAATTTAAAGAATTAGCACTAAGCTAGTATTAAAGTTTTTTCTGTATAATTTCAGCTCTTCAAAAGTGTGGCTGGATAGCTCAGTCGGTAGAGCAGGAGACTGAAAATCTCCGTGTCGGCGGTTCGATTCCGTCTCCAGCCACCACTTCTTTCAAAACCCCCTATTTTAGGCACTTTCAGCGTTTAAGTTTTCTTTAGGTGTCCTCCAAGGTGTCCTTTTTTAGTAAAAAATCATAAATAAATAGTTTTTACTCACTGTGTAAAATAAAGCACTTTGATTGTTTTTTGATTGACTTATTTATTTAAAGCGATTTATCAATAATCTACTTTTAAATAAGAGGTCGACGGAAAATTCCGCTTAAGTCTTTTTACTCACTGTGATTAAGTCCATAGTGAGATTGTTTAAAGAGGTGTATCCATTTTTGGCGTGACCTCATAAATGTGTTACGCTATCCAAAAGAGCTATCGTAAAATCTATGATTATTTTTCAATTCTTAAGCCAAAAAAGCACTTTTTGAGCGTTTAACCTTAAGAAATCAAACCTTAATTACACTAAAGCCCTAAAGTAGGCACTTTACACTAAAAAGCTAATTATTGAAAACTAATATTTTCTACAATTAGAGTTCTAATAGCTTTGTTTTCTTATGCCTTGAGCTAAGGCGAATTTTTGCCCCAGTTATTATTTTGAGCGTAACATTTGAAATGTATCGCTGTCCAAAGTAGGCATCGTGATTATTTGTTACGGGTTTTTCGTAGCTGTTCAATATTTCAAATAATAAAGATTTACTTAAATACCCCCATTTAGGGTTATTATGTTTTAATGTGTCGTGGCTTAAGTCCAATCTGTTTAAAAGTCTCTTTGGCTTCTTTGTGGGTGATTGTCTCTTCATAGTTATTTTTTGATAACATCGTGCTGAGCTTCTTAATTTCTTTCAAAGTCATAGCCAAAATTTCGGCTTTATTCGGTACGATTATTTCATCATATAAAAGCCTCATAGCAAATAGATTTACATTCGTTGAATGAAGCAAAAGTTCTATTTGTGAGAGATTGCTTTTATCAATGGTTACAATCGTTTTAATCAATGGCTGAAGCTGAGGTACACCCTTAATCTGTTTTAACGCTCCAAGCGTCTCACTAAGTTTAAGCCTTAATCGTTCTTCATTCCCGAAATCGTCTGTTTGTTTTATTTTGGCATCGACTGAGATTCTTTTTTCTATCGCTTCAAGTTGAAAGAGTAGACTATTTTTAATCGTGAAAAGGTCTTTAATGTTTGATTGTGATAAATCAGCGTTTAGGATTGCATCATCAATTTTATTTAACTGTTTAAGTGTCGTTTCGTATTTTGTTTTTACGCTCCAACTGTAAGCCTCTTTTATCTGTAAAAAGCTTTCAAATTGTAGGTCTTTGATTTCTGCTTCAAATAACTTACTCCATTGCATCAAGGTCGGTTTTGATGTTTTCAGCTCTTTAGAGATTGCATCATAACTTAACCCCTCAGCCCGTAATGCTAAAAATTTGTTTTGTTTATCGTTCATTGTGTACCCTCATTAAGTCTTTAATCGTATTCATTTTTAGATCAAGTATCTTTTCAAGTTCTACACTGTATGGCTTTACTTTTGATATTTCAAGGTTACCCATGATTCTTTTAATGCTTTTATCATTGCCAAAATAAGCAATTAAATAAGCGACGGTGATTAAATCATCGTTGAAAGTTTCTGATATTTCGTAAAATGTGAGCATTATTTACCTCTTATTTTTAGTCTTTTTGAGTTTATCATCATTAAACAAAAGCGTATCATCTCTAATATTTGTATCATTTTTAACCCTTTTTATAGTGTGTTTAAAATCTCTTTTACCTCATCAAAAGGCACAAACAACGCTCCAATCTTGCCCCGTGTTGTACAAGTCAATTCTAAGCGATAAAGGGTATCTTTTAAGTGGTCTTTGGCTTGTTTGTCATAGTAGCATAGCTTTGTAATGTAGCTTAAGCCTTTTGGATTGTGTAGGTATGCCGTTGTAAAATGCGTGTCTATCATTCCAAAAGCTCTTAATGCCTCTAAATTTAAAGCGTTTGTGCTATCTAAGCAAATATCCACCTCTATGACTTCCAAGCGTTTTAAGAGGCGTTGTAGCTCTTCAATCGTGGTACTACTCAAAGGCTTATTAGGCTGCGATAATCCATAAATAGTGAGTTTATACTTTGTGTAGTTACTTGATTGATTCAGTGCGTGTGGTGTCTCAAGTAGGATATTTTTAAACCCCGTATGCGTTATGATGTAAAATGATGAGGTTACCTCTTTAGTGGCCTTTTTTCTTTTAGCGTGGGCTGAAATTTTAGAGTGACTTTGCACCTCTTTTTTATTCCAACCCGTTTGAGTGAGTATTCTTTCAATGGTACTTTTTAGCGGTGTAGCTCTTATGCTATCTATGCCTAATCTCAAAGAACTTTTACCTACATTACGATAACCCCTATTTTGGGCATATTTTGCTAACACTTCAAAATCAGTCCCAAGCCCCACCAACTCGAGGGGCGTTAGTGGTTTTGCCCCACTCATTTTGAACCCAAAAAAGTTGTTTTTAGGTCGTGGAATGATAATTGCTTATTTTTTAAGCAAAAGGGTTTCATTTCTGCTCTTTTGCATTGCTATCCAAAGTCTCTAAAACTTTTTTTGCCCGTTCCTTATTTTTGATACGATAGAAATGCTTAAGCCCGGTTCCTTTTGGTATTGATTCGATTTTAACCCCGTATGATTCTCTTAATACTGTGGCATAATTTGCCAACCAAGAAACGCCATAACGTCCACCGTCTGAAGCCCCTACGATTTCACCACCTAATAAGTCTCTTAAAAATCTTCTGAGGATTGACCTTTTAAAGTAGTTACTCATAACGCCACCCCCATTTTATGTGAGGCTATCCAAGCGTTTATCTCAGCACGATTGTAACGGATAAATTTACCAATCTTACAAAAAGGGATTTTAGCTCCCATTCTGTATTTAGCCTGAGTGCTTTTTTTGATTTCGTACTCAGTTTCTAAGCCTGTCGGACTCAACCAGTCGTTCTGTGTGTTTTGTGCCATATTAAATCCTTTTGATTGATTATATGGCGAAGTGTATTTGGATTTATTACTTTTGTAAAAATGCGAGAGTGTATGTTTTTATACACTTTGGAGTTATTTTTTGATTATAAAGTCACTGCTTAAAGAATTTACTAGGCCGTTTATTGCATCGGTTTGACCTTTGAAATAGTCTCTTAAATCACTTTTTAAATTTTGTTTTGTGTAGCTCTTATTTTGCAGTACCCCACCTTTGAAAGAATATGGATTGCTTTTTAACTCCGATAACATCATTTTAAGCTGAGATGATTTTTCATTTTTAATAACAAACCCACCAAGATAATCGATAATATCATCAATCCCTTTGAGCATATTTTTTTCTTTTTGGCTCTCTCTTTTATTTGAGGTCGTCCTTGATTGTAATAGCTTGAGTATCTCAGTTGTACTGTTTAACTCATATTTAATCAGTAAATCAAAAAGAATTCCTATGTAGCAAGTGATTTTATCATCTTCTATTTTTTCAAACAAATCTTTAGCATAATGAATAATATTTTCTCTCTCATCGTGCGGAAAAGTAAATCTTCTAATATGCTTTACTACTCTTCTATCTTTAAATTCATCTGCTCTTAATTTAAACTCTATGTCTAACAATTCCATTATTTTGTTATCTTTGAAAGAATCCATCATTCTACCACCTCAGCATCTATGATTTGCCCCATCGTTATATTCCCTTTTTTACTGCTATTGTGATAACTCAGTGATAAGTATTTATTTATCGTTGTAGCGTCTCTATGCCCTAACATACCACTGAGTGTGATTGCCTCAGTGCCTCGTTCTGCTAAAGCACTTACTAAAACATTTCGCATATAATGAAGCGTTAATTCGGGCATCTCTAAATGCTTTTTTAGCTTATTCATTTGCCCATCTGTATTCTCTAACATTCGACCCGTTACGGGGCTTTTAAAGACTAATCCCGTGCGTGTATCGGCTATCTGTAAAAGTGCCTCTTTGATAAAGTTTGGTAATTCATACTTTTGTTTTTCGTTGTTTTTAGTATCTTCTATCCAATAGTAGTTATTGTCTAAATCCATATTTTCCCACTTGAGCTTTAATATCTCACTTTTACGCCTACCCGTAAAGCCAAAGAGAAATAAAGCCCTATAAAAAGGCTGTGTGCAGTAATAGTCATTAATACCCTCGTAAATGCTTCTAAATGTCTCAGCCCCATTGATAACAATCTTTTTGGTGTTGTCTTTTTTGAGTACGATAAAGCGTGTGGGATTGTCTCTTATTGCCTTGTTTTTAATAGCAAAATCAAAGAGGGGGCGTAGTATCTCTAAAGTGGTGTTTACAGTGCGTGTGGCCATTCCATCGGTCTGTAATTGTCTTATAATAGCCATTATGTTATGTTCTTGAATGCTATCAATCTTCTTTTTGCCTAATGCATCTTTTAAGTAGCGATTGTAAAAGCTCTCTTTGGTAAATGTCCAACTTTTGGATTTATCGAGGGTCTGAAAATAAAGCTCCCATAATTCGTTTAACTTTGTGTTTGATGTGATTTGAAGATTGCCCGTATTCGCTTCTACTTTTTTTCGATAATCAATCAGTAAAAGCTGAGCCTCTCTTTCATAGTCTTTTTTATTCCAGCCCGTGCGTTCTGTAAATAATTCAACTTTTCGGTATCGCTTTTCACTCACTCTAAAATCAAATAAAAACTCTCTCATATTCTTTTTATTGACTTTGAGGTTTTGAGCTACTGCTTTATAGTCTTTTGGATTAATAGCCATTTTTTGGGTGTCCTTTTGGGTGTCCTCTTCTTATGAAAGATTATAAATCAAAAGGAATTAAAATAAAGTTAAAGTATCGTATCTAAGGGCTTTTATACACTAATATAACGCTTAAGAAATGGTATGGGGTTCGATTCCGTCTCCAGCCACCACTCATTCATTTAAATACAATCAAAAATCTTATTTAAGTTCATAAAATCCTTAAAATAAACACTTTCATAGTTTAACTACATTTATTTAATATCATTTAAATTCAATGGGGACATATAATGGCCTGAAAAATAAAGACGATATTCAAGCATGGTCAAACAAAAAAAAATCACTTCATAAATTTGAGCACTTTATTGAAGCACTCAACAAAAAGTAATCAAGTTTAAAAACACCCTGGCTTTCTTAGCAACACCTCCCTTATTAGTATCTTGACAAATGTCATATAATTGACAATGTAAATACAAATTGGATATAATGCTAAATTAATATGGGAGTTTAATTTTGAAAGTTGAATGGAGTGAAGCAAAAAATATTTTAAATATTCAAAAACATTCTGTTAGCTTTGAAGAAGCAAAAGAGGTGTTTGAAGATGCTTTACATATCTCGAAATTAGACCATAGATTTGATTATTTTGAAGAGCGTTGGATCACACTAGGATGCTCCAAGCATCAGAAAATTTTAGTAGTGGCAAATATGTTTTTTGATGAGAATGGTGATGAAATTATCAGAATTATCAGTGCAAGAAAAGCAAATCAAAAAGAAAGGACTTTTTATGAACAACATTAATGAACGAGAAAAATTTGATGATTTTGAGATGTTGGATGATTATGACTTTAGTGGTGGCACAAGAGGAAGATTTTATAAACCTAAAAAAGTACCTACCACACTAAGACTAGACAATGACATAATTTTATATTTTAAAAAGAAAGCAAGTGAGCAAAAAGTTCCTTATCAGTCGCTCATCAATGAATTTCTTAGAAAAGAACTACGAGCAGTCTGAAAAGCTTAGTAACTTCCTTTTCGAAACAAAACCACTGCAATCGTTTTGATAAGGATCATAACATCAAGCTCCACGGACCAGTTTCTTACATACCACACATCAAGTTGCACACGCTCGTCGTAACTAATGTCGTTGCGTCCACTGACTTGCCAAAGTCCTGTTATACCCGGCTTAACAGACTTAAAATACTCAAAATAATCCCCGTACTTTTTTATCTCATCTGTGATGATGGGGCGAGGACCCACAAAAGACATCTCGCCTTGTAAAACATTGATGATTTGTGGTAGCTCATCTAGTGAGGTTTTGCGCAAAATGTTTCCAAGTCGTGTGATGCGTGGGTCCTCTTTGAGTTTAAAGTCTTTTTCCCACTCTTTTCTCGCAACACTGTCGGTTTCTAAAAGTTCTTGCAGCACTTCATCGGCATTGATGATCATGGTTCTAAATTTATAGATATAAAACTCTTTCCCATTTTTTCCTATGCGCTTTTGTTTCCTTTGGTATCAATATACACTAAGATATATAAAAATGCAAAAAATGGCAAAAAACATACGATAAATAACAAGGAAAACAGAACATCAAACACTTTTTTCACTAAGATATCCACGGGATTGAGCAAATTGTTTTTGATAAAAAAGGCCATTCCTTTATGGTTAATAGAGTTGATAAACTCTCCATTGAGCATATGAAGTTTTGAGAGTTGTGGCAATACGATGATCTTTTTCACATGATGTTGAATGCGATCGATATAAAAGTAAGTTTTATAAATACTCTGCCCTCCTATATCGATGATCGCGATGTCAAATCGTTCGTCATTGATGCAAAGCGCTATCTTTTCCATCACTTCATCTTTTGAAAGACGAGAGATATTGATAATGGCTCCAAGATCAAAACCAAAAGCGTTATCTTGCTTGAACCAATTTTGAACATTTTCTAAACCCTCATCATCACATAATACAAAAGCATCTTTTCGCATAAAGCCATAGCGCATCACTGAACGCTTTACTAGGTAAACAACAATGGGCATTAGGCTATTTAAAAGTGCAAAAAGTATAATGATAAACCTAGAGTAATCATCACTAAGCTTAAAAACTGTCAACACCACAAAAGTAGCCACCAAAGTCATGACATTTGATTTTAAGATGAGATAGGTTTCATTTGTTGTGACCATGCGAAGCGTCATAAGGTTATAGTAAAAGTACATGATAAGATATAAAAAGACCTGCGGGGAATAATGCAAAAAGTTGTGATAAGAGGGATTGTCTATAAAAAATGAAGCACTCAAAATAGCAATGAAAAGATTGCTACACAACAAACTAAAAAATAAAATGAACTTAAAGATAAAAAATGGCACGCTAATGTCCTCTTGTTTTTAGCTTTAGATTATAGGCTAGACTTACTTTGTAGGATATAAATTTCATTCAACATAAATGCCTTTACATTCTTCTCAAAAAAAGTTCAAATAATGGGTCTTGCAGATAATATATGCTGTTTTTAAAATCGATGATATCTTTACTTACAAGTCCCTCAACGGCTTTTTTGAGTGATGAACTTGTAAAGTTAAACATCTCCATCGTCTCTTTTGTATAGATATTTTCACCTTTACAATGGAGTAAAAGCTTAAGTGCTTTTTTTTGATATTGGCTTAGATGGTTCCATTCGCTTACAAACAAATCTTCTTCATTTTCAAGTATCCGTTTCACTGCTTTTTCGACCATTTCATCCTCTACCCTATTTTCTACATTATTAAAAAGTTCATTGGCTATTTGTTGCGTATAGTACGGAAAACCCTTGGAGACTTCCAAAATCTCATTTATGTATCGTTCATCTATCGTTTTATGGTTGTTTTCAAAACCATTTTTTATATATGTTTTCCATTCATTATTTTCTATTTTATCTATCGATATATGCTTGACAGATTTATAAAAAGGTTTTGACTTGTCAAAAAAAAGCTTTGTCATGATTGACTTTTTGCTACCCAAAAAGATATATGAAACAAAATCTTCATGGTGCTGGATAGATGCTCTCATCTTATCTTCAATATCAAGATTGATAACCTCTTGAAACTCATCAAATATAACTACAACGCGTTTATTGTGATGTTTAGCATAAAGATAAGGAAGTTCTAGTACCTCTTTCAAGACTACTTGCACCTCTTTTTGTGTGAAATTTAGTCCAAATGAAGGATTGCCAGAGGCATCAAATTCTACTTTGAT
>JAFLKZ010000091.1:0-18613 GCA_019162915.1 Campylobacteraceae bacterium | reverse complement strand
TTGGGTTTGATGCTGATTATTTTTTTAAAAAAATCAACAACCTTGTCTGCTGTGGTATCTAGACTTTTTGAGATGGCATTGAAATATTCATTGATAAACTCACCGGTATCTACGATACTCATTAAATCCAAAAAAATGTATTGATAAGAGGTCTCTTTGATCGTTTTCAAAACCAAAGAAGTTTTTCCAAACCTTCTTGGCGCATACAATAAAAGATTTAGTCCTGTATCGATGTCTGTTTTGAGTTCTTTCATCTCTCTTGTGCGATTACAAAAATGCTCCATACTCACAACACCACCGAAATGAAATGGTTTCTTGATCATGTACTAACCTTTAGCTATATTTTTATTATACTTATGAGTATTATACTTTAAAGTATATAAAATTTTAATCTAATCTTTTCATGTATTAACCAATACGGGTTATTCCCAATACCTGACCCTTTTATTTTATCCAGCCATTCGTTTTTAGTGTTTCACATCTACTCTCAAAATGCTTCATCATCACTTCATCTAAAGTAGATTGTGCATTTGGTTTTTCTTTTATAAAAAACTCTATATTTTCAAGTTTTGATATTTTTTTGATATATGATGGCATCTTTTGCACATAAGTTTCTAATATTTTTGTAACTGAGTTTTTAAAATCATTTTTATCTACTTTGGCTTTGGTTACAAGCTTCAAAAAGTCGTTGTATCTGATATTTGTTTGTTTGCCGTTAATGGTAAGATGTGATTCAAAATTTCTTATGCCGTTATAAAACCCTGTGCTTGCAATATCATACAAAGGTGCTATAAAAATTTTGTCATTATCATAGATTGCAGATATATTTTTTGTGTGCATATCTTCGTGTCTGATGACAAAAGAGTAAAAATAGTATTCAAGCATTCTCAACCGATCACTCTGCCTAGGAAAGATTTTTACAGCTGTTTCAAAAAGCTTTTCTGAGCTTGTTTTGTATTTATTGTTACTGCTTAATCCCATAAAGGTTGAAAGCTCTTTTCTTTGAAATTTATAGCTTCCAATACGATCAAAATATTTTATAAAATAGTGATATTCTCTATCGTCCTGTCTTTTAAATATGCCACTCATAGGAACATCAAATCCAAGTTCATTTTTGGCAAAACTCATATGCAAATGCTCATTGATAGCAATATGTGGGAAGTAATACTCACTATTTTCATCAGCCTTTATAGGATCATACGGTTTTATAAAAAAATTTGCGTCCTCACCACTTTTTGGAGTTCTGATTTTATCACCATCAACCACTACTTGTAGTTTATGTTGATAGCCAGATAAACTCATTGTTCGCACATGCTTTAACTCTTCAGTTTCATCTATATGAAGTGTCGGAAATAATGAAATATCATCAATATCTATGGTGTATTTTAAAATATTTGGAAATTTGTTTTTACCTAAAATCTGCTCTTTATTTACTAGATAGCTTTGAGGTTTTAATGCTGATGCAAAGATTAGAGGTTTTGAAGAAAAAATTAGATCGTTTTTACTATAATCATTATGAGCCAATAAAAAAAACTCTGTAGCATTGCCAACTTTGTCAATCAATATTTTTCTATCAATCCCCTCTGGCAGACACTCTTCAAAATCCACAAAACATGATTCTTGCGCAAATGTTTCTAAACTAAACGGCATTTGAAATTTTGCGATATATTTGCCACTGGTTAAATAGTTTGTATTGTAAGTGAAATAATAAGTTTGATAATCGTACCCTAAATAACCAACTAAGATTTGATTTTGATAGATATAAAGAAGTTCTTGATAATCTTCATAGTAAGCATTTGAGATTTTATATGCTGTTAATGAACTTTGTCCTGCAATTTTCACTCTTTTTTGAGTTTTTAGAAGTTTTAATTCATTTAAAATAGCTCTTTTAGAAACTCTCTCCAACTTACTTTCTATATTGCTACGAGAAATGAATAATTCACTGTTTGAGGCTAAAATCTGTAATATATCAAGAGAAAGTTGTTTCAAGCTTGATCCTTAAAATAATCTTTATGTAGTGCACGAGCTACACGAGATGTAGAACTTTCCAAATCATCATGGAGATTTTGAAGTTCATCATGACTCAAAGGTCTATGACTTTGCAATATTGCTTTTAGCTTATCTGGCTTTTCAAAGCACATGACCCTATTTTATATTGCCACACCGACTCTATCAATATGGCTTTTTAACTCTTCATTTGTTATAGCATAATAATCAATAACGTCCACTTTGTATGGTAAATCAAGTTCATCTATTTTGACCCCGATTCTACATAATTGTCTGAAATCTATACCTTTACCCACGATCGCCAAATCTATATCGGAACCTCTTTTGGATGTCATTTTTGCTCTTGATCCAAATAGTATTATTTTTTTTATATTCTCTTCATTTTCAAGTGAAGATTTGATTGCATCAATAACGGATTGATTTAGATCTATCTTCATAGCTCTTGCTCTTTTTGTTCTAAAGTATCGAAAACTTTTTTGAGATTATCAAAAAGTATGATATATTGATGTGCGATTGTCTCAAATGCTCTTTGAACCAACGCTTCATCATAAGCATGCGAGGTAATATTTCGAGCCTTTATCGTCTCCATCCACATAGCACCATCATCGATTAAACCAACTTTGAAAGCCTCTTTGATGGCATCTCTTGAGCCTCTTATCTCCTGATTTCCTTGATATTCTAAATAATCCTTGAGCATATTCCATGCTAGCTCATGAGTGAATTCAAATGCTTGAATAAGTCCTTGCTTTTCTAGCAGTGACAATTCTCTATTTTGAGATAACTCAACAGCATCATCAAGTTGCCGTAAAGCTTTTTTGTAGTTGTTAAATCTCTGTATCCATCTTATATCACTATTCATGGTTAATCCTAAGATTTTTATTTGTACTATTTTAACTAAAACATTATTGCAAGCCCATTTAGCATAAATCTTTAACAAAAGAAAACTTAAAAAGGGTTATTCCCAATACCTGACCCTATTTATATATTTAATTTGATTTGATTTGTGGCAAATTGATGTATGAGCATTTGAATGAGATTTTGATACGGTATGGAATTTTCCAATGCTTTTTTCTTCAATTCATAAATGTCATTTTCATTGACTCTTAGAGAAATAGCTTTTTTGCTTTGATACTTTATAAAAGATTGCAATTCTTTGATTCTTTCATCCGTATTATTTTTACTTTTCCATTCACCGTTTTCCACACTTTGCAAGATATCTTGCTCTTCTTTATCTAGAGCGGTCATTTGCTTTCTCCTTTGGTGTATTTTTTGCTCATCTGCCTAGAAGGAATAATAGTTTTTAAAAATATAAAATTCTCATCTTCCACATAAGGCACCAAATAAACATAGTTCTTGATTCTAACTAAAATGATAAAAATATTTTGATTTGGGTATTTTTCTTTATTGGGATGCTCGACATCATCAAGCACATCTCCCTTTTCAATGCTCAAGATAACATCCTCAAACGATATATCTCTTTGTTTTTTTAGGAGTTCATTTTTTTCAAGACTATATCGAATAATTTTATATTTTTTCATCTTGAAAAACCTCTTTTATATATACATTGTATTTTATTATAAATAGGTTTTTTTGTCAATTCAAGGGTTATTCCCAATACCTGACCCTATTTTTACAAACTCTTTCATTTCTTTTTTAAATCTTTCAACTGAAAAACGCATGGCATTTTCTCTAATCACTTTTGGAACAAAATTGAGTTTTTCAAATCTTTCCACAGCTTCACATAAACTCTCAACACTTTGATTTTCAAAAAACACTCCACTCACACCATCAACAACCGTCTCAACAGCTCCACCTTTACCAAAAGCGATAACAGGTGTCCCGCAAGCTTGTGCTTCAACGGGGGCTATCCCAAAGTCTTCTTCCGCTGCAAACACAAATGCACGAGCTCTTTGCATATGATCACGGAGCACTTCAAAAGATTGGTACCCCATCAAAATAACATTTGTACCAGCTTTTGCTTTTATCTTTTGCATATCAGGCCCATCGCCGATAACGATAAGCTTTTTATCTGGCATCATAGAAAACGCCTCTACGATAAGATCTATCTTTTTATAAGGAACCATTCGTGATGCAGTAAGATAAAAGTCTTCTTTGACTTCATGTAACATGAAAGCTTCAACATCAACAGGAGGATAGATGACAGTTGATTCTCTACGATACACTTTCCAAATACGCCTAGCGATAAATCCAGAATTAGCGATAAAATGATCTACCCCGTTAGCCGTCCTATTGTCCCAGAGGCGAATTTTATGGAGCATATACTTTGCGATCCAACTTTTTATACCTCTTTCTAAGCTACTTTCTCTTAAATACTGATGTTGCAAATCCCATGCATATCTTATTGGAGAATGTATGTAACTAATATGAACTTGGTCCGGTCCCGTTAAAACACCTTTGGCTACGGCATGGGAATCTGATATGACAAGATCATAACTCGAGAGGTCCAATTGTTCAACGGCAAGAGGCATAAGAGATAGATAATTACGATATTTTGTTTTTGCGAATGGCAAACCTTGAATGAAACTTGTCGTAATTTTATGACCATCTAAAAAAGTTCTATCCTTCTCGGGTAAAAAATCCACCACAGTAAATATATCAGCTTTGGGATAGAGTTTTAAAAGTTGTTCAAGAACTTTTTCTGCTCCAGCATAAGTAGTCAGCCAATCGTGTACTATTGCTATCTTCATTTTTTTAGTACCATTTCAAATACCGCCATATGCTCCAAAGCACTTTTTTCCCAGCTAAATTTTTGTGCATGCTCCAACCCTTTAGAAATAAGCCTTTGCCTCAATATTACATCGCTTAAAACTTCTTTCATTCCATGCATTATAGCTTCAGCATCCAAAGGATCTACATAATACGCGGCATCACCGCATACTTCTGGCAGAGTTGATGCGTTTGAAACTATGACCGCAGTACCGCAAGCCATAGCTTCCAAAGGGGGTATTCCAAATCCTTCATAAAAAGAAGGATAAACAAATACGCTAGCATTTCTATAAAAATCTGCTAATTGCTCATCACTAATGTATCCTGTAAGATATACCCATTTCTTTATTTTTTCAATAAGCTGAAATATCTCATCGTTATTCCAGCCTTTATCCCCTACTAAATAGAGATGATATTTATCTTTAAATGAATCATCACATTGAGAATAAGCTAACAATAAATTTTTAATGTTTTTTCTAGGCTCTAAACTTCCAACAGCTAAAATATATTTTTGCTTGACTAGATTAGTCTGTACACTAGGTTTAAAAAGCGTATGGTCTATGCCATGGTAGATGACCGATATGTTTTCAGCTTTTATACCTGTGCGATGGATAATCTCTTCTTTTGTAAAATATGAACCCGTAATGACATGATCGCATCTAGCGATTTGCGTATAAAAATTGTTTTTAAAATGATTTACACGCTCTGTTGGCTGAAATTCTGGATAAAGCTCCCAAGAGAAGTCATGCACCGTAGCAACAATCCTTTGCGCTCTAATACTTTTAGTCGGTATGAAGTTTGGTTGCCAGTAGAGATCATAACGGGGAGATAAAACACCAGCAATAAAAAACATTGTTTTTCTAACTATCGCTTTTATAGCTTTGTTCTGAACTACAAGGCTGCGTAAAGATTTTGTTGAGGGAAAATCTTGAGAAGAAATAAGCTTTCGAGAAACATATCCATAAAAAAAACTCCACTCAAAATGGGAATTTTTTGACGATAATTTTGTTATCTCATAAGTATAACGACCTATGCCACTTAAATTCCCTAGTAACGCGAGTGTTTCTATGATGATTTTAGGCTTCATACATCTTTCTTAATGTCTCTTCTATCTCGATATTTCTCATAGTTCCAATAGCCTCTTCAAGCTTTTTTGTAGATCCTACCAACCGTTTGATCTCATTTTCTCTTACAAATGCTGGGTTGACATTAACTTCTATCTCATAGCCCACGATTTTATTCATCTGTGAGATAATCTCTAAAAGGCTAATAGCTTTTCCGGAGCAAAGATTAAGTACTTCTGAGTGGCACTTTGCACTTAACAATGCTGCATATACTTTACATGTAAACTCCACATCATTAAACTCTCTTTCTACATGTAAATTTCCAAGTTCTATACTTTTTGCACGCTGCTTGAAATGACTGACAATTTTTGGTACTAAAAAGTGCTCGGCTTGCCCGACACCTGTATAATTAAACGGTCTTACGATGACGATAGGCAATTTAGTAAAATACATACGCGCCATATGCTCCATAGCAAGTTTACTGATACCATAGTGATTGGCTGGTTTTGGACACATAGACTCGTCCAAGACTTCGCATCCTTGATCACCATAAACAGTAGCGCTACTTGCTAAGATGACTTTTTTGACATCACAGTTTGATGCTACCAGTGCATCGAGGATGTTTTGTGTGCCAATAGTATTGACCCTATAAAAAGCTTCGATGTCATCATGCCCAACATAAGATATACCAGCAAGATGTATCACAAAATCAGGATTAGTTTTGGAGATGACGGATACACATGATGATTTATCGGTGATATTACATGTAAATGTTTCGTTATCGTCTCCATCTTTCATAACCGTTCCCAAAACCTCAAATCCTTGACGCTTTAGATATGATTTTAGATGAAAACCTGTAAAGCTATCGATGCCTGTAATAAGTACTTTTTTCATATCATTAACCTTTTTGTTCTATCGTAAGAGAAAGTTTTTCGTTTTTAATAGGTTTTGAAATTCTCGCTGTTTCTAAACAAAGCATATGTTTGTATTGTTCATTTTCCATATCGACAAGTTTTTTTGCTCCTTCTCTCCAAGGATTCCAAACGACTATATCACTTGCATTGTGATGATAAACTTCTATGCTATTGGTAGATCTTGTGATAGTGTGTTTTTCACTATAGTTATAAATTCTATCAACAGTTCGATCTATTTTCAATACATTTAAATCACTTAGAACTTTGCTCTGCGTTAAACTGTCAAAATATTCGTAACTTAATCCACCCAACTCTGTCATTTCGATATCTTCAGTCCAAAAGTATGTATGCAAAGCAGCTGTCGTTTCAACTTCGGAATTTACATGTAACTCTAGAAATACTTTTTTGCCAAGTATCATTTTCATTTTTAATTCAAATGGATAAATCCAATAGGGAACCTTGACCATGTCAGATGTTAATCCAAATTCTAAAATGACATGCTCAGAAGTATCTACTCGTTGAAGTAACTTCCATTTGGAAACACGAGCAAACCCATGAAAAGGCTCTTGCACTTTTCCAAACCAAGGCCAACAAAGAGGAATGCCTCCACGAAAAGGCTTTCCTTCTTCATAAAAACAAAGATCGGTTGACCACAAAAGTGGCAATCGATCTTTGAGCTGAAAATGGATAAGTTGGGCACCTTGCAGGAGTACTTTTGCACTAAAGTATGGATGCTCGATCTCTAGTATATCTTTCATAAGAGCTTAAAACCAAAAGCCTATCTCATTTTTTTGTAAGTCCTCTTTGTCAATATCGCATATATCTTTTCAAGTGTGAGCATTTATTTCAAATCTTTCAAATCAATTGTTTTAACTAAACTTGAATTTACCAGCTGGTCATCAGAAGTCACCAAAATAGCATTCTTGCAAATGGCAGTTGCTATTATTAAACTATCCGGAAGCTTTATCTTAGAAGATTTTCGTATTGTAATAGTCTCTTCTTTAATGCTATTACTAATATTAATATTTTCAAATTTAGACAAAGCCTGTCTTAAAATTTGCTCATCTTCTTTTGAGAGTTTATTATAAGACAGCAACTCTATTTCTGTTATGACAGACACTAAGTAGTGATGCTTTGGAAACTTATAACCATTATTTAGAGCATAGATTATACTATTAGTATCCAATAAATATCTTTGCATATTAGTTCCATTCATTCCTTATGTCTTGTTGCCATTTCACAGGATCTTTAATATCTTTAAATGAAAGTACATTGTACTGCGAAAAGTCTATACATTGCTCTGTATCATCAAATGTTTGTATGGCATCTTTTTCTTCTATCACCAAGCCTTTGATATTTAAGTTTTTCAATAAAAACATAATATTTGGATACACACTATCTTCCATTTTTAAATGTACACTATGCATAAAATCTCCTCCTTTATGAGTTAGTTATTTCATTGTAACATTTTTGAGATAAATAACATGAAGTCATTTATCTCTTCTGCGCTAAAAAGAAAAACCTATCTCATTTCTTCTCAAGTCCGCTTTAACCATCATAGCACAGAGTTCTTCTAGTGTGCATTTTGGCTCCCAACCTAAAATATCTTTTGCTTTTTGAGGATTGCCGATGAGAAGTTCTACTTCACATGGTCTATAAAACTTAGAGTTAACACATACAACTGTTTTACCTGTTGCTTTATCGACAGCTATTTCTTGCTCGTCTTTACCCTTAAACTCCAGCTCAATTCCAGCAGCTTTAAACGCCATCGTAACAAAGTCTCTTACCGTTTCCGTTCGATTGGTAGCAAGAACATAGGTATCTGGTTTATCAGCTTGAAGCATAAGGTACATACCCTCAACATAGTCCTTAGCAAATCCCCAGTCTCGTTTGGCATCCATGTTGCCAAGTTCTAAACACTCTAGTTTTCCAAGCTTGATCTTCGCTACGCTATCGGTGATCTTTCTTGTTACAAATTCACGACCTCTTAAAGGCGATTCGTGATTGAACAAAATGCCACTACATCCAAAGATGTTGTAAGACTCTCGATAGTTTATAACCATCCAATGCGCATAGAGTTTAGCTACTCCATAAGGACTTCGTGGGTAAAGTGGTGTTTTTTCTGTTTGAGGTACTTCTTGGACTAAACCGAACATCTCAGAAGTTGAAGCTTGATAAAACTTGATCTTAGGATCAACGATGCGAATGGCTTCAAGTAAGTGTACGCAACCCAAACCAGTGATATGGGCTGTAGCTAAAGGCTGATCAAATGACACGCCTACAAAACTTTGTGCTGCAAGGTTATAAATCTCATCTGGTTTGATATCTGCTACCATACGAATGCTATTTGATGCATCGGTAAGATCATACTCAATTAGATGAAGATTTGGATGCTTTTCGATACCTAACTCTTCTATACGCCAAAAATTAACTGATGCTGTTCTTCTGTATGTTCCATAAACTTCATAACCTTTTCCTAAAAGTAATTCTGCAAGATACGCCCCATCTTGCCCTGTAATCCCTGTTACAATTGCTTTTTTCATTTTAAATACCACTCCTTTAATTTTTTATAATTGTAGTAAATTTTATCACAAAATCTTTTATCTAAAAGGTTTATAATATTTCTTATTTGCAAGAGACAACATCTCTCTATCCCCACTACTGTCACCATAAGCATAAATATATTCATACTCTTCAAGATTGTATTTTCCCTTGATGCGATTGACTTTCTCAATACCATAACAATTTTTTGTGAGCAACCTACCAGTTATGATGCCATCTAGTACTTCTAATCTTGTTCCAATGAGTTCTAAACCATTTTTTTTGCACCAAGGATGAAGCCAGCATTCCAGTGACGCAGAGACCACAACTACTTTATGACTATTGATTTGGTGCCATTGGATTTGTTTCATAGCATCTTCTCTAACAATACTATCTATGTGTTCTAGTGCATATTGTGTAGCAACTTCGTTAAAAGACTTTTCACTCATCCCTTTAAAAAAGTATGAAAGCATCATTTGTTTAGCTTTATAATTTGGAATAACTTTTAATTTGTATAAAAAAAGTATAGGAGAAAGCACTGCCAACCCCTGCATAAATTTAAAATTCCCTACAACAAATCGAATAAACTTTAATAAACTATCATCTGTTGTAATGGTTCCATCAAAATCAAAAAAGGCTATTTTCATGGGGTTAAATACTCATTTTTTTAAACATCGATTCTGGAATATGTTTGATAATAAGCATAATAAGCTTCCAAATGCATTTAGTATACAGTACATCTTTACCTTTTTGTTGTGCCTCAAAGATATCGTGAGCCACATCTTCTGGCTCTGCTGTTAACTTTGCGGGCAAGTCGAGCCCTTCTGTCATCTTAGTATTGACAAATCCTGGCTTAACGGTCAATACTTGCACACCACTTACATATAATCGATTGCGAAGTCCGCTTAGATACGCACTAAAGCCAGCCTTTGCACTCCCGTAAATATAATTGGCTTTTCTTCCACGGTCTCCTGCAACAGAGCTTATACCTACGATAAAACCACTTTTTCGCTTTTCAAAGTCATTGGCTATGATATTCAGTAAACTGACACATCCTGTAAAGTTTACATGTAAAATATTGAGCGAATCTGCTAAGCTGTTTTCTGCTACTTTTTGATCAACCATATAGCCAACTACAACGATGACGCCTAAAGGTTTAGGCTCAAGCGCATCATAAAAAGCTTGGTGAGAGTCAAATGCAACCATGTCAAATTCTTTCAGTTCTAAGCGACGATTGCTGCGTATCTCAATATCTTTTTTAAACCCTTCAAGTTCTGAAACATTTCTAGCTGCTAGATAAAGGTCATACCCATTTTTTGCATATTCGCGTGCGACTGCTTTTGCAATGTCACTTTTTGCCCCGATAATCAATACATAACTCATATGCCTACCCTCTTGCTTTGTAAAGAATGGAACTTTTTATCCATGCCATTTTCTTTTCGAAATGCTCTAAATTTTTCTATCATAGGGTAGCCTTTTTCAAATGTCTCTTTAGAAACTCTCACATCTTTTGTTAAGTAGATTCTACCACCAAACCTCAAAACAATTTGATCAAGTTTATCCAGTAGCTCGAATAATCCTTTCTCGATCTTAAAGTCAAGTGCTAAGCTATACCCTTCCATAGGAAAGGAGAGGTAATTGGCATTGGCTTTACCGTAAAGTTTCAACACAGCCAAGAAAGAGCCTTTGCCACTCTCCGCAATGGCTCCTAAAATCTCCTTAAGCCCATCGTAACTTACCTCTTTAGGTAGGATAAATTGGTACTGTGTAAATCCACCTTTACCATAGATGCGATTCCAGTTATTGATAGCGTCTAGTGGGTAAAAGAAGGTATCGATATCTACTTTTTGATGAGACTCTCCAGCGGGAGATTTTTTATAGTAAAGCCAGTTAAATGCTTTAACACTTAAGTTGTTAAGCGCAAAAGATGGAAACATAAACGGAATGTTTAGCTTTTTTTTCTCCTTAAAACTCAAGTCTCTATCATCAGCAAAATCCCCAACCATCAACAAACATTTACCGATATTTTCACCTTTTGCCAAACAGTCAATCCAAGCTACAGAGTAAGGCATACGCGCATATTTTTCAAAGGCTTCAAATGTTTCTTTAAGATTTTTAGTTTTGATGGTGATTTGATTGATGCTTTTAGAATTGATTTTTTTAAGAGCAACCTTAGCATCTAAGATCACACCTGTGAGTCCCATACCTCCACATGTAGCTAGAAAAAGTTCATCTCCTTTTTTACATGTAACGATCTCGCCACTTTCTAACATCACGCGTATCTCTTGGACGCATTTGCTAAAGCAACCTTCCACATGATGATTTTTTCCATGTATATCGCTAGCGATTGCTCCACCAACGGTTATGAGTTTTGTACCAGGAGTGACTTTAAGGAACCATCCCTTTCGAACAAAAACTTCTAGTATTTCAGAGAGTAAGACACCGCTTTGACAATGAACAATGCCCTCACTCTCATCAAATCCCAGAAAATAGTTATAAGGCTTACAATAAACAATGTTTTCAGCCAAAGCACTATCGCCATAGCTTCTACCATTTCCAAAAGGGATCATTTGCTCTGTTTTTTGAAGATAGTTTTGGAGACTCTTTTCATCTTTTAAGCTAAAACTTTTATTTTTAATGACAGGATACATACCCCAACTTGCTAGATTCATTTTAATCCTTAAACACAAATTTTTTATCTAAAAAATACTTTATAACATAACCAATACCCAAACCAATAACAGCACCACAATATTTTGCATTTTCATATTTAAACACAATATCAAATCCTATCTCAAATCCCCAAAATATAAAAGTTGTAAAAACTCCCATAAAGGAATATAGAACAAACTTTTTACCGTCATCTTTTTTATTTTTAGGTTTGTGATAAAAGATATATTTTTTATCAAGAATATATTTAGCAACAAGCCCAGCAAATGTACCAAGGAACATTGCGATATATAGCGATAAAAATCCGCTATATATCACAAATGATATGTATTGAAAAAATAAATTTATGATGGTAGAAAAAATTGCAAAAATAATATATTTTGAGGCTATCAATTGAAAACCTTAGCAATAAGATAAAAACTTAAGAGCCATCCAATCAAAACCAATTGTAAAAATCTATCTTTTAGTACTAATTTAGTAGGGCTTCCACTGTTTTGCAATACAAACGTCAACTGCATATATCTCAAAATCCCAAGTATTACAAAAAATGATGTAAAATAAAGATTGTGAGTTCCAAGTCTCGCTATCACTTCAGGCGATACTGTGTACATAATATAAGATAACACAACAACTCCAGCCATCAATGTCATAGTGGCATTGACCATCTCAAGGTTGTAACCATCGATATTTTTACGGGTCTTTTTACCATCAAGTGCTAAAAGGCAATCATCTCTTCTTTTTGCAAGTGCCAAAAAGAGTGCTAGTACAAATGTTACCAAAACTATCCACATCGAAGGGGAATTATCTATAAGTACTGCCCCCCCATAGATTCGCAAAACAAAACCTACTGCTATGATGGAGATATCAAGAATAGAGATGTGTTTAAGCTTAAAAGTATAAGCAATATTGAGAACTATATAAAACAAAACTACTGCCATAAACTCCAAAGATAACATCAAAGAGCTAATTATAGAAAATGACATCAAACCAAATATCAAAACTTTTGCACTACTTTTTGAAACCTTCCCACTAGCAAGTGGACGATTTTTTTTGGTAGGATGGGCTTTGTCTTCTTCTATATCGTGATAATCATTGAGTACATAGATACTGCTAGCTGCCAAACTAAATAAGAAAAATCCTAAACAAACGATACTGATTTTATCACTTGTAAAACTAAATGAAAAAAACAACGGAGCAAATAAGAAAAAATTTTTTATCCACTGGTGGGGACGGATTAAATATATAATATTTTTCATCAAAGAAACCTTGCAATAGAATTCGTACAGCCACTATATGGATTATAGTATTCTTTCAGCATAATAATTTTACGGTCATTTTGTGCACTTTCAAAAAAATCACTCGACAACAAGAAATGGCTTGCCGCATGTTCAACATTAAAGTTATTTATTGCAAGCAACTTATGCTCATTTATATACGCTATAGAAAATTGTTTTAAACTAAACTTATCTAGTTTTAAGTAGTTCAGTTTTTTGGCAATCTTAAAAGCAACTTGCTCTCTAAGAATATCCTTTGTATCAGCAAATAATGTAAACTGTGAAAAACTATATAAAAAAATATAAAACAACTTTTTTAGAAAAGATCTTCTTTTATCATTCATTATAATGTTTCCTTTAGTTTATCAGCAGCATATAACGATAAAGCACCTTTAAATTTTCATCCACTACGCTATCTTTCTCTTCTTTTCCCATTTTAGTAGTTCCCATGATGTGACCTTCTGTTTTAGAACTAACTCCAAAAATAATCTCTCCATCAATTGGAAATTGTTTCAGCATATCCAAAAATTTTTCTTTTGCTTGAAAAATTCCTCTTGCTGTATAATCACTATATTGCTTGTAGTTCAATATAGGTAATCTAATATCTTTTGATGCTTCAATAAAATTATATTTATAATCTGGAATATCTTCAAATATCAATTTAAAATATGCAACAGATGTAGTTTTTCCTTTCTCTAGTCTAAATCCACCTGGAATATTATTACTCTCAATTAAGCACGCGGCATATTGCCTTCGATGATCTCCGTCATATAACATATAACCATGTCCAGTTAAAGATGTTGACCCATCAAAGTTTTTAATGCCAGCTTGAAGTGGAACTTTGACATCAATCGAAACTTGTTCCGCAAGCCCTTTACCAATCAAAGAATTTTCTATTTTTGAATTTAAAAGTATATGCGCATTAAAAATTGCATTTGCACCTAGAACTAGATATTTTAATTCTACTATATAGTTTATATTATTTTTTTGGTATGTAATGTTTTTCGCAAAGCCGTACTTATGATCAAAAAATAAAGCTTGAGCATCATACAAAATATCAATATTTTTATGAAGGTATAGTTTATTCATTCGACTTAAAATTGTAAACTTAGAATCTATTGGACATAGATGGCATACAGAGGAGGCGCAACATCTTGGGGCAGATTCAATTGCCACACTAGGTCTTGCACAAGGCATTGAAAAATATTGACTTGGATACTCTTTTTTCATGATAGAATCAAAACTGCTCAAGCGATGGGGTGGTAAAGGGTACTTATGTGACATACAATAAGGGGCTTGCATATCTCCAGATATTTGCATTATATTTTCTGCTTCAGAATAGTAAGGTTCTAAATCATTATAAGATATTGGCCAGTCATATCCAACACCAAAGGTTGATTTCATTTTGAAATCGTTTGGTAACATTCTAGGAGTACACCCCCACCAACAATTAGAACTTCCTCCAAAACTTGGCGTATAAACCCATTCTTTATTTTCATTATTGTTGATAAAAGTATTTTTATAATTAGTTTTTGAGGTAACACCATGACCTTGCTGCCACAAAATTCTATTTTTTACTTTTTCTTCATGAGTTTCTAAACTACCCCTCTCTAAAACCAAAATTTTGAATTTATTAAAATCTTTATGCTCAACTAGTTTATGCAAAAAAAAGGAAGATGAAAATCCGGTTCCCACAATAACAAAATCATACTTTAAAATAGTCATCAATCAATTCTCATCTCTTTAAAAGCAATAGCAATTTTTCGTAAATCATTTTGACTTGGAATTTTTGCATCAGGATGTTCTATTACGATTGTATTCTTACCGCTTGTTAAATTCCCATTTACAATCACAAGCTCTTCTTTATCAATTTTTTTGGTCAAAACCAACTGTTCATTTAAATAAATCTTAATATTTTGAACTTCAAAAGGTTGTATTAACAAAGCCAAACTCTTAGGTTTTTCATTCACTGTAAATTCTATTGATGATTTTGTACCAAGTGACCATATATGTGTCATCTCAGGCTCAGACCATCCTTGCAAGAAAAGTCTAGTATCTTTAAAACTCACAAGTTCGTTCAGTTTAAATGGTTTAGAAGATGAAGCATTGCCAAATTCTATAGCTTCGCCTTCGCTGCACATGTTAAAATCTTTGACACCTAATAGTGTTGGGCAAATTGTCCATTTTATATTATCTTTTAGCTCAGGCAATTTAATTGTAATTGTTTGTTTGTCATTTTGAAGCATTTTACTTGGAATAGTGTGCAAAGACTCATGCAAGATGCTGCCAGCATTATTGATTGCTTTTGCTTTTAGATAAACTACTCCTGCTTCTAAATGGGTCGACTCTTGATTGAGCCATGTCCCCTCTCCTATTTTAGTAAGTTCAACAGTTATTTCACCTTTTTGTTTATTTATCAATCGTAATGATGCATCATAGTATGTATCTAAAAAAGTCTTCTCTAACGGGACATCTCTTCTAACAAATAGATGAGGAACAGGAGAATTTTTATCTCTATCATACCATTTTTGAAACTCTGGTGTGTAAAAAAGAACCAAACCACCTCTAAATGCTTTAGTAGGTGCGACATCCTCTTGGTCATTAATGTATTTGGTATGAAACTGGATTACTTGTGGTTTTTGAGAAAGAACATATTCGTTATCATATTTTTGTAAAAATCCTCCAGGTAGTTTTGCTATATGACGATTGTTTAAACCAATCATATCGATTGTGGGCAATGCAGCGTAATAAGGGATAGCACCTGCATCAACCACAGCAAGAACAGTATTTTTAGGTAAGTTAAGAGATTTAATATATTGTCCCATTAAATCATCACCAAATGTTGCTTTTCTTTCATTAAAACAGAGCTCATTCAGTGTTAGAGTTAAACTTGCGAACATTAAGATATTTACTAACACTGCAATCAGCATTATTTTTGTTTTCATAAAGTACACAGAGACAAGAATGGAAAATACCATTAATGGCAATATAGGCACCAAAAATCGCCATCCCAACATCCAGTCGCCACCAACCAAAAAATTAAACAGCCCATATCCCATAATTACGATAGTACCCATTAAAGCCATAAAAAACAATCGTAAATCTTTTTTTGCATTCAAAATAACAATGACAAGAGAGAAAAAATATGAGAGAAAAAATAAAGGATACTCCTTAATAAAACTCAATATATATGCTGTTCCAAGTTGCATTTGCCAAGCCAAATTTCCTGTTTTTGCCGATACAGTAACCGGAAACAATTCATGATAAACAGAACATCTTCCTAAAAACATTACTAGTGTTATAAAAAGATAACTTACGAATGCAATGAAAAAATAATTTTTATTTAACTCTTTTTTATAGAAAGAATAAACAAGCTCAAAAGCAAAAATTGACCCAATAAGAGCAAAACCTTCTGGTCTTGTTAAAGATATAAGTCCAAATGCAATACCTGAAATCAATGAATTAAAATATGATGGATTATAAATTCTTCCATAAGCATAAACAAGTGGCGCAAATGAAACTAAAAATGCAAATAACATAGTTTCCATAGCACCAGATGCCCACATGGCCAATGGTGGCACGGAAAAATAAAGCATTATCATCAATAATGAAAGATATTTTTTTTCATTCGCTATTTTTTTAAACAAAACGAATAAAAATAATCCAAGTAGTATATAAAAAATCCAACCAAGAGCTTTTGATACATCCATTGGGTCAAGTCCAAGGATAGAAACAGCCGTAACTAAAAGTGTCCATAAAACGGATGAATACCCTTCAACCAACTCTCCATTAAATGTTAAACCAAATCCATTTAAATAACTTTGAACATACACTAAATAGATAAAAGCATCATCAGGCTGATAAAACTTATAGTAAAAAGTATGCAAAAAACCTAGTACAAAAATACTTACGCTCAACCAAAGCATTATCTTTGGTGTATTCAAGTATGACATAATTTTATCTTTCATTTTAAAATCCTATTTATTAAATTTTCTTTGCTTTCTTTCCATGTTAACCACGGCATTTCATCTGATTTTGGATGTTCATTATTTTTATACATTTCAAGCCACTCTACTATAGCTTTTTCTAATACTGCTGAATCATTACTATTATAAAAGTAATATGCAAAGTCTCCCGCAACTTCACGAAATACTGGTATGTCTCTAGCAATGATGGGCTTTTTATATTGAGCTGCTTCTATGAGTGGTAGTCCAAATCCTTCTCCTTCGCTTACAGCTATTAGACAAGTAGAGGCTTCATACACTTTTTCGAGATATTCATCACTAATACCATCAAGCCAAAATAACTTTTTATTAAGCTCAGTATGGTCTTTTATTTTATCTATAAAATCATCCATCATCCAACCTTGCTTACCGACGATTACTAAATTGATATTTGCACCACTATTCCAAAGCTTTTCAAATGCTTCTAGTGTTAGTCGATTTCCCTTTCTTGGCTCTATCGTTCCCACCATTAAAAATGTTTTTGTTGCCTTTAATTTATTGAGCACTTCATCGGTATTTTGAGGAAAACCTTTCGAAGGATTACTCTTGTCGATATCTGCCCCGAGATGAAACCAATCGATCAAAAAATCTTTTTTTGTTTTTATATTTTGTACTTGTATATAAGCTTTTACTTCTTCAGAAACTGCTTTTGAAATACAAATAACGCCATCATTCTCTAAAACAATGTTAAGCCATTTTTCAAACCCTTCATAAGCACCGTGTACAAAAAATTCAGGCTTGTTTATGCAAAGTAAATCATAAATTACAAAATAAACTTTTACTCCAAAATTTCTCATCGAAACAAGGAAATCTTTTTGGAATGGTACTACCAAAGGCTGTAAATCAAGTCCTAAAAATATATCTCCCTCATAAAAGTCAATCGGTTCATCTTTAAAAGAAATTGGTATATTTAAAAAATTTGCTGTAAATTGTCTCGCATATTTGTAGCCTAGTGTTTGAACATCAGCATATATAGGCTCTACTTTGTAACCTCTAGGCGGATTTATTAGTAGCTCTTTAAGTATCGCTCTGACAACTCTTTGGATTCCCGACTTAGCATCCCTTTGAACAAGTTCAGAAATGTCTATAAAAAGTTGTTTTTGTCGCGGTTTAAGTAAAATATTTTTTGAAAGAGTTTCATCGTTTATTGATATTTCGGATGCTAAGCTGTCAATCAATTTTTTATAACCCTGATGTTCCAACTGATAAAATCCTTCAATTGTATCTTTGTACATAGCTGCACATATATCAGGATTATGAAGTGTATTAATACTATCTTTAGCATTTTTGCCAAGCTGGTTTCTTAATGCTTCATTCTCATATAATTCTTCCAGAGTGCTTATTAAATCATCCTCATTAAAATCATCAGAAATTATTTTGGCCGCATGTTTGGGCAGATCTGCCATGGAACC
>JAFLKZ010000118.1:17549-41747 GCA_019162915.1 Campylobacteraceae bacterium | reverse complement strand
GCGATATCTGTGTGCGCCTAGATGCCATTTCAAATGGTCAAGAAGTGCCAGAATCGACAGTAGATGTTCTTTCTCAAATAGCGACTACGATTGTTGTCTATGAAGATGATAATACTGATTATTCAAAGATGAGCGATAAAGATGTAGAAGATGAAATTGAGCGTCTTTTGAAGATGCGTAAAGAAGAAGATAAAAAAAGAAAAGAAGGAACGCCTACGCCAACGCCTAGTGTTAATGTTTCATTGGCTGAACCCAAAGAAGTTCCAGTTAAAAAAGAAGCACCTTTTAAAAAAGTAGAATCTTCTGGTGATGCGGCTCCTTTAGCTAAAAAAGAGACAGCTACTTCAATGGAGCAGACTATTAGAGTTGAAGTTAAAAGACTTGACCATTTGATGAATCTTATTGGTGAACTGGTTCTAGGTAAAAATAGACTTTTAAAAATTTATGATGATGTTGAAGAGCGTTATGAAGGTGAGAAGTTTTTAGAAGAACTTAATCAAGTAGTTTCTTCGATTTCACTTGTAACCACTGATTTGCAAATCGCTGTTATGAAAACTAGAATGTTACCCATTGCTAAAGTTTTCAACAAATTCCCAAGAATGGTTCGAGATTTATCACGAGAACTTGGCAAGTCAATCGAACTTGAAATTTCAGGTGAAGAGACAGAACTTGATAAGTCAATTGTTGAAGAGATTGGCGATCCATTGGTCCATATTATTCGAAACTCATGTGACCATGGAATAGAAAATGGAGAGATAAGAAAATCGAGAGGTAAGTCTGAAACAGGCCTTATCCAGCTTAAAGCATACAACGAGGGAAATCATATCGTTATCGAGATAACTGACGATGGTAACGGGCTAGATCCAGATATATTACGTTCTAAGGCTATTGAAAAAGGTATGCTTACTGAGCGAGAAGCAGATGCAATGAGTGACAAAGAAGCATATGCGCTTGTCTTTAGGCCTGCTTTCTCAACCGCAAAAGTCGTCACCAATGTTTCAGGACGTGGTGTTGGTATGGATGTTGTTAAGACTAATATCGAAAAATTAAATGGTATTATCGATGTCGATAGTGAACTTGGTGGTGGAACGGTTATCAAGTTAAAAATTCCTTTGACGTTGGCTATTATTCAAGCACTTTTGGTTGGTGCGCAAGAAGAGTATTATGCTATTCCTTTGGCGTCCGTTTTAGAAACAGTACGTATTCCACTCGATGAAATTTATACGATTGAGGGTAAAAATGTTTTACGCCTTCGCGATGAAGTATTGTCATTAGTGCGCCTCTCCGATATCTTTGGTGTGAAGCAAGTATATGAGGGTGGAGAACACGCTTATGTTGTCGTTATAGGACTTGCTGAAGCAAAACTAGGTGTTGTCGTCGATACACTTGTAGGACAAGAAGAGATTGTTATTAAATCACTTGGTGATTATTTACAAGGTATTGAAGGCATTGCAGGAGCCACGATTAGAGGTGATGGTCGTGTAACACTTATTGTCGATGTGGCGGCACTCATGAATCTTGCAAAAGGTATTAGTGTCGATATTCGAGCGAGTATAGAAACTGCCGTTAAAGTTAAAAGTCTTCCTAGCGATTACATTGTTTTAGCGGTTGATGATAGCGCCATGGATAGAAATATAATGAAAAAATCTATGGAGCCAATTGGTGTCAAAGTGATTGAAGCTTCCAATGGTCAAGAAGCACTCAATATGCTCAAATCAGCAGAATATAGCATTGATGCAGTTCTTATTGATATTGAAATGCCAAGAATGGATGGTTATACACTTGCAAGTGAGATTAGAAAATACTCAAAGTATAAAAATTTGCCTTTGATTGCGGTGACTTCACGAACTTCTAAATCGGACAGATTAAGAGGGGTAGAATCTGGTATGAGCGAGTATATTACTAAGCCTTATTCTCCTGAGTATTTAGAGAGTGTTGTGCGAAAAAATATAAAACTATAAGCGGGAGTGAGACAATGAACGATAAACTTAGTAAAATTATTGAGAAACAGCAAAATCAGCTGGATGAGCCGCAAAAAAAAGAAAATGACGTTGTACAGCTTGTAGGATTTATTATTGGGCAAGAAGAGTATGCTGTGCCAATATTGAGTATTCAAGAGATTATTAAGCCTATAGAATTTACAAGAGTACCAAGTGTTCCAGATTATATTTTAGGCGTTTTTAATTTAAGAGGAAGTGTTATTCCTCTTATTGATTTAAGAAGAAAATTCAAAATGGAACCGGCTAAAAGTAGTGAAGATACAAGATATATCGTCATGAAAGGTAAAGATAATACGGCTGGTTTTGTTATTGATAGATTGACCGAAGCAATTCGTATCAAAAGTAGCAAAATTGGACCGCCTCCTGAGACCATACATGCAGATAAAGGTATGGTTTATGGTATCGGTATGAGAGATGATAGTATCTTGACTATTCTCAAAGTAGAGGCTCTTTTAAAAAGAGATTTCTAGATTTTTAGGCCACTGAAGAGATAAATTTAACCCTTCAGTGGTCTTATCTTAACTTAATATATCAGAAACAATTTTGAAATTATTAGCACTCATAATATGAATTTTAGGGTGAATTTTTTTCAGTTCTTTGAACGTTTTCATCGATAACTCAAATCCCACTTTACGCTCTTCTTCTTCACTAATTTTTTTAGCCTTCCCCAGTTTTTCCATCCATTCACTTGGAACATGAATACCTGGAACGTGTGCTGCTAAAAATTGTGCAGTTCTAAGTCTCACGATAGGAAAAAATCCTAAGATAAGTTGTGTATTATTGGGGTCTTCTTTTAGTTCAGCTTTGGCATTTTTTAAAAGTTCTAAAAGCATTTTTGCATTTTCTTGAGAGTAAACGGGTTGCGTGATAATGCCAACAGCACCATGCTTGATTTTGGTAACCATTTTTTTCATAAGATTTTTAGGCACATTGGCATGCGCATTACAAACGGTGAAGGGATAAATACTTTGAGGTTGTGTCTCAAAAGGTTTTCCAGAATAGTCCATGCCTGCATTAAAACATTTGATAATATCTAAAAGTAGCGTACTATTACCCTCGAAAACACCTTTTAAAGAGGGCTGGTCGCTCGCACTTGCTGGATCACCGGTGAGACATAAAATCGTCCTTAATTGATGCTCATTTGCTCCTAGCAAGTCTGATTGGAGTGCCACTTTATTTCTATCTCTCATACTCATTGTGGTGATAACAGGCTTATTAAAAGTAGTTTGTAATTTTAAAGCACCAAACAGCGCACTATATTTAAGACGTGCAAGTGGATTGTCCGTGGTGCTAAAGCCATCGACCTTTTTATCCAAATCATACATCTTGATTTTTTGGATAATGGGTTCAAAAGTTGGCTCATGCATCGGCGTTGTTTCTAAAGTTAAAAATGTATCGTTTCTAAGTTTTGCTATAAAATTTTCTATCATTTTTGATCCATCAAATTAGCTTTTTCGTATTATAGCAAAGTTGCTTACTCCTTCGTTATATATCCATCATTGACACGAATGATTTTATCAAAGAGTGGAATCATTCGATCATCATGTGTTACGACGACAATAGCAACATCTTGCTCTTTTGCTAATTTTTTAAGGAGTTGCATAACAGAAAGTGCACGCTCCCCATCGAGTGCAGCAGTGGGTTCATCGGCGAGTATAATTTTAGGATTATTGGCTAATGAGCGCGCTATGGCTACCCTTTGACTTTGTCCACCAGAGAGTTGAGAGGGCTTTACATGTAACTTATCGCCGACACCGAGATAGTCTAGAAGTTCTTTGGCTTTATTTTTAGCAATCTCGTCGCTAAGCCCATTCATAATGGGAACAAGGGTGACATTTTCTTCTACATTTAAAAAAGGAATGAGATTGTGCGATTGAAAAATAAAGCCTATTTTTTCACGCCGTAATTGTCTTGTATCGTGAATTTTCCATCCATTGTCATAGATAATCTTGCCATCTAAAAATAATTTCCCACCCGTTGGCTCAGTGATGCACCCTATCATGGTGATAAGTGTTGTTTTCCCTGAACCACTTGGTCCTAAAAGCGCGACAGTTTCACCTTTGAAAATTTCAAATGAAGCCTCTTTGACTGCCATAACCGCACTTTCTCCTGCGCCATATGTTTTAGAAATCTTTTCTACTTTTATAACACTCTTTTGATTTTCCATTGATTTTATCCTCCAATTGCGCTTGCTGGGTCTACTTTTAAGGCTGATTTAACGCCAAAAAGTGATCCTGCGATACTCACACAAATCACTATCACTAACAGAGCAAGGGCATCTGAAGTGATGAGAATTGTTCGTTTTGGAAATAAATCAACTACGCCATGAGAAAAAATATTGCCCGCAATAAATGCTAATATGCCAAGCCAAACAGATTGTTGCACAATCATTTTAATGATAGTGGCGTTAGGAGCACCAATGAGCTTTAAAATAGCGATTTCTTTAATTTTCCCCATCGTCATCGTGTAGATAATCAAAGAGATAATGACCGAAGCAACCAGCAATAAAATAAGGGTAAACAAACCAATTTGTTTGGAGGAGCGTTCAACAAGATTTTTGGTCAAGATGTCTAGTTGCTCGGATTGCGTAAAAACTTTGATATGTTTCCATCTTTCGATCTCTTGTGCCACTTCTTTAGGGTCAAAACCATCGTGCAGTGTGGCGATGATAGCATTGGCAGTAGAGGTTGTTGCTTCTTGGGCGCCACCTCTTGCGCGGTCATTTCGTATTTGTTCGTTACTGGATAAAAACTGGATTTTTTGCGCGTCTGGAAGAGAAAAATAGACCATAAAATCTCCACTAGATGAGACCGCATCTCGCGTTATCCCAACAACGGTAAAAATATCTCTTCCAATGGTGATGTGCTCACCTAGCTTAAAACCTGTTTTTGCATCCACCACAATCTCAAAATGACTAGCGATGATGGAGCGACCCTCTGCCAAAAGGTGAGGAGTATAGAAAGAGCCGATATCGTAACCAATAGCAAAAACTCTGATGGGAGTAGCATTACGATATAGCTGAAGACTTTGAAAAGTCACTGCTGAAACATCTTTAACGCCTTTAAAGAGTTTGATTTGATGTTTAATATCTTCATGGATACGAGAACTTTCCGCAAAGGGCCCCAGTGTATCTTGTTGAACTATCCATAAATCAGCTCTTGTATCTTTAAGCAAAATACTCGCATCATCAACCAGACCACGATAAACGCCTATCATAATGAGAACAACGCCTAAAAGCATCCCCACACCAGTGGCTGTTGTTAGAAACTTGCCTAAAGAATGGGCAATATCTCTTTGTGCTAAATTAATCATAACGCAAGTCTTTTACCCTCATAGATTTCTTGTTTATTAGGGAGGAGAATGATGTCATTTTGGTCTAGTTCTTTGGCACTTGCGACGCCTTCCGCACTGATGATAAATGGCGAAATCAGCTTAAAATGAGCATGACCTTCTTTGTTGACCCATACTCCTTTGACGCCTTGAATATTGTGTATTGCACTTAGCGGAATCGTTAAGATATCTCGATGTGATGCTGTGTGAATAGTAGCCTCGAGTCGTTCTCCTAAATACAAAGAAGTGGGTACTGTCTCAAAAGATATGTCTACTTCTCTCTCTTCTGTGACACGGTCATTTTCAAGACCAATGCGCTTAATGTGTCCAAAATAAGGTGTGTTTGCGTGAGAGCGAAGGGTTATGAAAACAGGCTGACCTACTGCAATGGCACCACTTTGTCGCTCATTGATATACACTTTAGCCCAAATAAAACGAGGATCTACTAGACGAAAGATAGGGGCACCCGCAAGAACGGTACTGCCTATTTCTGCATTTCTTGAAATAACGCGCGCGTTTATAGGGGAGCGCAGTACCAAATCTTCGAGTTTTGCCTCTATCGTTTTAAGGGTAGCTTCGCTTTTAGCAATATCTGCTTGTGTTACCTTAAGCCAAATAGTAGCATTCTCCCATTGCGCTTGCGCACTTTGATGAGTTGCAGTGGCACTGTCTAATTCAGACTGGGCTAAGAAGCCATCACGGGCAAGGTTTTGGTATCGTTTGAGGGTTATTTGGGCTAGCGTATATTTTGCATTCACATCAGCTAGAAGCGTTTTTTGAGCATCATAGGAGAGTTTACTTTTTTGCAATGCCATCAGTGCTTCTTCTTTAGAAGCAGTAAGTTCCAAGTTATCCATTGTCGCTAAAATTTTATTTTGCGCAACTTCATCTCCTTGGTCTGCAAAAATAGAAGCAACTTTAGCGGGTGTTTTAGAAGCGATGATCATAAGCTCCTTAGCTTCTACGGTTCCCACGCCAAAAACAGTTTCGTTGATATCGCCTAATTTGGGAGAAATGGAAGCGAAAGAGTTTTTAGGGAGATAAACTTTCATATAAAATACCCCTCCTATGAGGGCAACAACTAAGAGCGCTAAAAAATATTTTTTAAGGGATGGCGTATTCATAGGGTAAGTCCTTTGGGGATAAGTCTGTGTATGTTGGCTAGGGAGGATATCTTTTGAAGCATTGCACTATTTACAGAGGTGCGTGCGCTATCATATGCCATCTGTGCTTCAAGGACTTCAATGTAAGTAGCCAATCCTTGCGCATAACGCCCTTTGATAATCAAAATGGCTTTAGCCAAAGAGTGTGCAACGGCTTCTTTAGCTTTGATGGTTGAATCGAGTCGTTTGAGATCTTGAATGTTTCCATAGAGTTCTTGCCAAAGTGTTAGTTCAAGGGAGCGCAACTCTTCTTTGGAAGTGAGTACACCCACCCTGTCTTTTTCTTCTTGATGGGAAAGTTTCCCCCCTGTATAAAGAGGAATAGAAGCTTTGATACCTATTTGTGTTGTGTTATAAGAGGAGAGTGAGTCATCGTAACCAGTAGAAGCAACTGCAGAAATGGTGCCATATTTTTCTAAACTCGCACTTACATGTAAAGATTCACTTTGTTTTATTTTGAAAGAAAAAGCACTCAGTTGCGCATTGTTTTCCATGAGCAATGTGCGCCACTTTTCCTCTGAGAGCAGAGGAATGGTTGTCCCGCAGAGCGCTTCAAAATCATCTTCAATCACGATACTCTCTAAAGGTAAAGCTGTCAATAAACTAAGGATTTGATATGCTTTTCGCTCTTCACTATGGGCTATGGCAAGCGTATCTTTTGATTCCAATAAAGAAGCATAAAATCGTTCTTCATCTATTTGCGTTTTAAGCCCACTGTGTCGTAGATGCGTCGCTTGATCGTAGAGTGCTTGGTAAAAAGCAAGGGAGTGCTCAGTCGTTTTAATGAGACGGTGAAGGTAAGCGAGTGAATAATATGCCTGCCACACTTTTTGAATTAAGACAGCTTGGGCATTTTCGTGCAATGATAGCGATGCATCATTTTCATACATGGCTGCATTAATGCGCTCACTTGACCTCCCAAAATCCCATAAAGTGTAAGTTACTGTTACATCTATGTGAGAAGTTGAAGAATCACGCGTAGCAAAAGCACCATTGGTGGGCATTACCAATGTTTTGGTAGGGAAATAATCTCCATTTAGCATGATTTCTGGATGGCGCAAAGCTTTGGTAACGCCAAGATTAGCACGAGATTTTTCAAGCGATAAGAGTGCTATTTTTGCATCAGGATGCGATTCAAGTGTTGCGACAATAGCTTCTTGCAAAGAGATGGTTTGCGAAAAAAGAGCTTGAGTAGTGATAAAAATGAAAAAATATAAACGAATAATGAGTGCCATTGCCTCTCCTGTTTTGATAGAAGAGTCATTGTAACGAAGCAAATGTTAACGAGGCTTGATCTAAATCAATAGATTAGATTTCTTACATTTTTTCCACTAAGCAAGATATGGCTATAATCACACGAATAATAAATCACAAAGGGATAAATGTGAAGCTGTGTGTATTTGATTTTGATTCGACATTGATGGATGGAGAAACAATCGATTTTTTAGCGAAAGAGAGAGGTGTTTTAAAAGAAGTATCTACTATTACCGAAGCTGCGATGCGCGGTGAGATGGATTTTTTTGAGAGTTTGACGACGAGAGTGGGTTTACTTAAAGGGCTTGATGCCAAAAGAGCCGAGGAAATTTGTGCGTCACTTCCGTTCATGCCCAATGCAAAAGAAGCCATTGCAGGGCTGAAGGAAAATGGCTATAAAGTCATTGTTTTTAGTGGAGGTTTTAGGATTGCCACGACACCTGCCAAAGCGATTTTAGGTTTTGATGTGGACTTTTCGAATGTTTTACATGTAAGGGATGGCGTCCTTAGTGGGCTTGTGGGTGGCGATATGATGTTTGGATTTTCCAAAGGTGATATGCTAAGACGTATCCAAGGGCTTTTAAATATATCTCCTGAAAATACAATGGCAGTGGGAGATGGGGCAAATGATATCTCTATGTTCGAATGTGCCTCTAAAAAAGTAGCATTTTGTGCTAAGCCGATACTTAAAAATGCGGCTAACATTGTGATTGATGAAAAAGACATGATCAATCTTCTAAAATTTATATAAAAAGAGTCAAAATATGTATATGAATAATATCGGTTTTTCGTTATGGTGTGATTTTGTTGAGCGCAGTTTTTTAGAGGGTGAATTTAAAGAGTTGTTGGAAAAAAATATCGTTAATGCGGCAACAAGTAATCCTTCTATTTTTAAATCTGCATTTTTAACTTCAGAGGCTTATGCTAATGATAAAGCACTGCTTAAAGGCAAATCTCCCAAAGAGATTTATGAGTCTTTGGCAATAAGTGACATTAAATTAGCAGCGTCTACATTATTGCCATTATATGAAAAAGAGGATGATGGATTTATCAGTATTGAAGTTGATCCTTTTTTATGCGATGATGCGCAGGCAACCATTGAAGAGGGAAAAAGGCTTTATAGTACTATTGGCTTTCCCAATGTGATGATAAAAGTGCCTGCTACTCAAGCGGGATTTATAGCGATGGAAGCACTTTTGAGTGATGGAATTAATGTTAATGCGACACTTATTTTTTCTGTTGCTCAAGCCAAAGAGTGTCTAAATTCTTTTCAAAAAGCCAATGAAAAATTGATAGAGAAGAACCCAAATGTCAAACTACCCAAAGCAGTGATTAGTGTTTTTGTGAGTAGATTTGATAGAAAATTAGATGACATGCTTAAAAAACTAGATTTTGCTACTTCTAGAGTAGGTATTATGAATGCGATGCAAATTTACCATTTGGTAGAAAGTTATCAATTACCTAATGTTCGCACCTTATTTGCGAGTACGGGCGTTAAAGGTGATGAGTTAAGACCTGATTATTATATTCGTGAATTATTGTTTAAAAATTCTATCAACACAGCGCCTCTTCCAACGATAGAAGCTTTTATTGAAAATGAAAAAATGCCTAAAGAAATTGTTTTACGAGAAGATGAAATTAAGAACTTTTTTGATTCACTATTGGCAAATGGTGTAGATATGGAAGTAGTGTGTGATGCGCTAATGGAAGAGGGACTAGGTGCTTTTAAAGAGGCTTTTAGAGAAATTCTAGAAGCGTTAAAATAAGGAAAAATCCATGCAAGAGGTTAATGTTGGTGAATTAACATTTGAGATGACAAAAAAGCTCAAATTTTATCTTAGTAAGCTTGTGGAACACCATGGAAGTGATTTACATGTAAAGACTGGCGCTAACATTAGAGGTAGATTGAATGGTGAAATTGTTTCTTTATCCAAAGAGACGTTAAGTCATGAAGAGGGGTTAACCCTTGCAAAAGAGTTATTACGAAGTAGATTTCCTGAATTTGTAGCCAAAAAAAATATCGACTTTACCTTTAAATTAAATGACGAGTATCGTTTTCGTGTGAATATGTTTTTCCAAGTAGATGGTGTTTCAGCAGTCTTTAGAACTATTCCTATGACATTACCAACGATTGAATCTCTAAATCTACCGCCTATTATTAATTCACTATGTGATTTATCTCGCGGACTTGTGTTGGTGACGGGACCAACGGGAAGTGGAAAAACAACAACACTTGCATCGATGATTAATAGAATTAATCAAACGCAAAAAAAGCATATTATTACTATTGAAGATCCTGTGGAGTTTATTTATAAGGATAATGGATGTATTATCAACCAAAGAGCCGTTGGGCAAGATGCCCTTAATTTTTCAGATTCGCTTCGAGCAGCACTTCGTGAAGATCCCGATGTTATTTTAGTGGGAGAAATGAGAGATTTAGAAACCATAGAAACGGCGATGCATGCTGCTGAAACAGGGCACTTGGTACTTTCAACACTCCATACGATTGACACCAAAGAAACCATAGGAAGAATCATAGGGATGTTTCCTGGAAGTGAACAAAATAGGATAAAAATGTCACTAGCTTCCGTTTTACAAGGTGTCGTTTCGCAAAGACTAGTTCGTACAATTGATAAAGGAAGAACAGCCGCTATTGAGATATTAATCAAGAATGCAAGAATAGAATCTTTGATATTAGAAGGTCGAGAAAACGAGATACCTGATGCACTTAAAGAGGGGAAAGAAGTCTATAAAACACAAACTTTTGACCAATCATTACTAGGACTTTATTCTGAGGGTAGAATTTCTAAAGAAGAGGCAATCAAAGGCGCTACGAGTAGAAATGATATCACGATGGCACTAGATTTTTTTGATGCAGATAAATCGCAAAAAGAAGTACGCAAAAGTGAACCACAGAGAAAAGAAGAAGACAAAGATATCATTGCACTTAAGCAGTAGTAGTTTTATACAGTTTTTAGCTTAGTTTTTGTACAATTGCTCTCTTATTTTTTATAAAGGATATACATGCTAGAAGGCATCATTAGAAATAGTATCGAGAAGCAAGCGACTAAAACGCTTCGTAGAGATGGATATCTAATTGCAAATATTTACGGTAAGGGTGAAAAAAACATCAATGCTGCATTTAAAGCAAACGAATTCATCAAGGCAGTTAAGAACAAAGAAGAGTTAATCTTCCCTGTTAGTGTTGAAGGCACTGAGTATAAAGTGGTTATTCAAGAATACCAAAAAGATCCAGTGAACAGCACACTTTTACATGTAGACCTTAGAATTGCACTTCCTGGTGTTTTATCAAAATATTTGGTACCTGTTAAATTAGAAGGTATTCCAAAAGGTACAAAAAACAAGGGTGTTTTAATTCAATCTAAAAAACGTTTAGCGGTTAAATGTACAGCTGATAATTTACCAAATAGCTTTACATTTGATGTATCTGACCTAGATGTTGGCGATACCATTTTGGTTCGTGATGTTAAGGTTTCTGCTGATGTTAAAATTATGGATGAAGATAGAGTTTCAATTGCCGGAGTTATTAAAGCTAAGTAACGTCTATTTATGATACTTATCGTAGGACTGGGAAATCCAGATTTACAATACAAAAATAACCGACATAATGTCGGCTTTATGGTCATCGATTCTATTATCGGTGACCAATCTTGTGAGCGTATTACCAAAAGCTCTTTTGGCGGTGAACTTTTTAAGTGCGGCTCCACTCTTCTTCTAAAACCCACAACCTTTATGAATCTTTCCGGTCAAAGTGTACGTGCTGTGGATGATTATTATAAGCCTGAACAAATTATTGTTATTCATGATGATTTAGACCTTCCCTTTGGTACACTTCGTTTTAAATGCGGTGGAGGACATGGTGGACACAATGGTTTACGCTCTATTGACGCACATATTGGCGCTGAATACATCAGGGTTCGCATTGGTATCGGTAAGCCTCAACATAAACAAGATGTTGCACATTATGTTTTATCAGATTTTTCTTCATGCCAAAGAGAATTTTTACCTGCCATTATCAAACAGGCAAAAGAGAGTATCAAAGCACTCCAAAGCAAAGACTTAAAAGAAGTTTCGCTACAATATAGCCTTAAACAATCACTTTGCGTAGAGGATAAATAATGAAACTTTTTGAGAGATACATCGTTAAAAATTATCTCAAAAACTTTTTTATTATCTTTATAGCTTTAGATTTTTTCTACGTAGGTGTTGACCTTCTAACAAATTATACTTCATTACCTGCTTCTGCAAATTTACAGATTTTGTATGCTTTGTTTCAAGCGATGAATGCCGTTAATTATGTTTTTCCTTTGTCTATCGTTTTTGGAATGATTGTGACTAATTTTAGTATGATTAAATCCAATGAACTAATTTGTATGTATGCTTCAGGAATTAGTAAAAAAGCCCTTGTACGACCTTTCTTTTTGACCTCTTTTATTCTTACACTTTTTTATATTGGGCTTAACAGTACTGATTTTGCGTATGCTTACGAGTATGGAAGTAATCTCAAAAAATTTAATCGTATTTCTACTAATTCAGAAGATTTATTCCTAAAAAACAACAACCAATATATCTACTTTAAAAAACTTGATCCTTTAAAAAAAGTTGCTTATGATGTGACGATATTTGAAGTAGATAGTGTTGATTTAAAAAAGATTATACGCGCCTCTTCTGCGTATTTTGTTCAAAATCATTGGATTTTAGAAAATGTTACTATTACCCATAAACCAACAGTAAAATCTTTAAATGATGTAGGGTTTAGCATGGAAAAAGTAGATAAACTCTCTACTATGGAAGATTTTAAACCAAGAATTATGGATAATGTTTATCAAAGTGAATATGCCCTTTCCATTAGCGATGGCATCGATGCTTTAAACTTTTTTACATCACAAGGTGTTAATACCAGTAAAATTAAAGCAACACTGTTTTATCAACTTTTTTTCCCACTTTTTGCTCCTTTTCTCATTGTTATTTTGTATTATAAAGCACCCGTGATGAGTCGTTATTTTAACACAGCCCTTGTGTCCTCTTCTTTTGCATTTATCGCCCTTGTCGTTTGGAGTGGGCTTTTTTTACTCAGTCGTCTTTGTGCCAATGGTGTTTTACTCTCTGAAATAGGTATTTTATTGCCTATCGTTATACTTTCCCTTATTGCTCTAAATTTTTACTATAAACGATAACTTAGGCTCTCTTTAATCATATTTTTCTAAACTTTTTGCTAAAATAGATAAATATTACTCACTAAGATAAGGTCTAAAATGGTTGATTTTTCTTCATTAGCACAAAAATACGGTACTCCTTTATATGTTTATAACTTTGACGTCATAGCGCAAAAGTTTGTAGCCCTCAAAGAGGCGTTTAAAGCACGAAAATCTTTGGTTTGTTTTGCGGTGAAAGCAAACTCTAATTTATCTGTTTTAAAACATATTGCATCTCTTGGTGCGGGATGTGATTGTGTTTCCATAGGGGAAGTCAAACGTGCTTTGCATGTAGGTATTCCCAAATATAAAATTATCTTTAGTGGTGTCGGCAAACGAGACGATGAGATAGAAGAAGCCCTTAAAAACGATATCTTGATGATAAATCTTGAGAGCGAAGAAGAGATGGGGCGTGTCGAGATGATCGCTAAAGCACTAGGCATAGTAGCACGCATCAGCATCAGGGTAAATCCAAACATTGATGCGCAAACACATCCTTATATTTCTACGGGTTTGCATGAAAATAAGTTTGGGGTTGATATAGACAGTGCCAAACGTATGTACATTCAGGCTAAAAACTCTGCTTTTTTAGACCCAGTAGGCATTCATTTTCACATTGGAAGTCAGATTACTCAGATTGAACCTTTTAGAGAAGCGGCATTGGTTCTGGCAAATTTAGTACGTAATCTCAAATCTCTTAAAATTGATATCAAATTTTTTGATATCGGTGGCGGTGTGGGTATCCAATATAAAGATGAAATAACCATTCCACTTTATGATTATGCGCAAGCTATTTTTAGTGCACTTCAGGGACTTGATGTCACGTTGGTTTGTGAACCAGGGCGTTATTTAGTAGGCGATAGTGGCTATTTTTTAACCCGTGTTTTATACGAAAAGCATAATGGTCATAAGCGATTTGTTATCGTAGATGGTGCGATGAATGATCTTATCCGTCCTAGTTTGTATGGAGCTTACCACGAGATAGAAGCATTTGGTAAAGAAGAGGGTGAAACCTCCCTTGCAGATGTTGTCGGACCTATCTGTGAAAGTGGTGATTTTTTTGCGAAAAATGTAGAATTACCTCGCCTTGAACATGATGATTTATTGGTGATTAAAAGTGCAGGGGCTTATGGATTTACGATGAGTAGTAATTATAATTCAAGAAATAGAGTAGCTGAAATAGCCCTTGAAGCTGGCAAAGATAGAGTCATTCGTAAACGAGAATCTTTTGAAGATTTGATTGATTTAGAAAAAGAGTATGTGTGAATTATCTGATTGATGTGCAAGGCACACTGATAGATGATGTTGATAAATTACCTATATCAGGGGCTATTGCCTTTATTGATAGGCTCAATGCACAAAAAATTCCCTATGTAGTAGTCACCAACAATACGAAAATTCCATCACAAGAGTTTTATCAATTCTTGTGTGATTTGGGTTTTAAGATACCTAAAAATAACTATCTTGATCCTTTTATGACATTAGAAAAAGTTTTACATGTAAAGGATATTCAGAGTTTTGGCGCTGATGAATTTGTGCGTGTCATGGACCAACTAGGGTACAATCAAAAGGCAACTAAACCCGAAGCTATCGTCATAGCAAGCAAAAAAGATTTTGATTCCAATGATTATGCATCGATGATAGAAAGTATTTTAAATGGTGCAAAATTAGTCGGTATGCACGCAACCAGTATTTATGCAAAAGACAAAAGACGCTACCCCGGTGTGGGAGCTATCTTAGAGATGCTCTCCTATGCCACGGGTGCAAGTTATGATGTGGTGGGGAAGCCTAGTGAGCTTTTTTATAATGAAGCCTTCAGACTTTTAAATAGCCAAACAAAAGTGGATAGTTTTAATGATGTAACGATGATAAGTGATGATGCTATCGGTGATTTAGTAGGTGCTAAAAAGCTTGGAATGGATACGATTTTAGTACTTAGTGGCAAATGCAAAAGTAAAGAAGAAGTTTTACATGTAAACTCTTTTTTAGATGGTATTGTCGCTCATATCGGCTGTATAGAGGGATGAAAATGGAAGAGATGGAAAAGTTTAGACACGAGATAGACAACTTAGATAATCAAATTTTAAAACTTTTAAATGAGCGAATGGAGCGAGTCAAAGAGATAGGCAAGCTCAAGCAAACCACAGGAACTTCTATTTATCGACCCGAACGAGAAAAAGAGATACTAGATCGCCTTAAAAGTTTAAATAAAGGCGCACTCAATAGTCAAGCCATTGATGCTATCTTTTTAGAAGTTTTTGCGGTAAGTCGTAATCTTGAATTTCCTGAAAAAATCGTCTATTTAGGACCTGAGGGAAGTTATACGCACCAAGTTGCCGAGAGCCGTTTTGGTGCAATGGGAAATTATATCGGTGTGAGTTCCATTGAAGCTGTTTTTCATATCTTGGAAAATGGAGAAGCAAAGTATGGTGTTGTGCCTGTGGAGAATAATACCGAAGGTGCGGTGGGAACAACACTTGATTGTCTTGGAAAATTTGACTCAAAGATAGTGGCAGAGATTTATATGGATATTCACCACTCTTTTGCAACCGTATGTGAAAACTTGAAACACATTAAACGTATTTATTCGCATCCTCAAGGATACAATCAGTGTCGTAAATTTTTAGAAGAACATATGTTATTAGGGGTTGAGTTTATCCCTACCAAATCGACAGCAGAAGCTGCTAAAAAAGCCATTGAAGACCATGAGTCTGCTGCTATTTGTTCACATATCGCAGCAAAACTTTACAATGTTCCTATTTTATTTGCTAAGATTGAGGATAATATGGCGAACCAAACAAGGTTCATTATTCTCAGTGATTTTAAAAATAAAAAAGGCATTGATAACAAAACGTCTATTTTGGCTAAAACAGACGATAAGCCGGGTGGTTTAGTGGAGTTTTTGCAAACCTTTAAAGCCCAAAAAGTAAACCTCACTAAGATAGAGTCTCGACCCACTAAAGAGCGAGGGTTTCAGTCTATTTTTTATATGGATTTTGAGGGACATATCGATGATGAAAATGTACAAAGCGTCATTGAAGAAAATAAAGACAGATATGATATTAAATGGCTTGGAAGCTATATTTGTGGAGGATGAGAGATGCAGTTTAATGAAGTTTTAGATAATTTGAAAATATACGAAGCGGGAAAACCGATCGAGTTGGTAGTTCGAGAATACGGGATAGATGCCAAAGATGTTATCAAGCTTGCAAGCAATGAAAACCCAAGAGGGTGTAGTCCTAAAGTAGTGGAAGCGGTATGTAAAGAAGCTTCTAAGATGAATCTTTATCCTGATGATAGTATGTATGAGCTCAAAGAAGCATTGGCTAAAAAATACCTTGTGAAAGAGGATAATATCATCATTGGTGCAGGAAGTGACCAAGTTATTTCTTTTGCTGTGCACGCGAAAGCCAATGCTAATAGTTCTGTATTGATGGCAGGAATTACGTTTGCGATGTATGAGATTTACGCAGCGCAAACAGGGGCTAAAATTTTAAAAACGCCATCAGCCCGACACAATTTAGCTGAGATGCTTTCAATGTACAAGGCGCATAAAGATATCTCTGTTATCTTTTTATGTTTACCGAACAATCCGTTAGGCGAGTGTTTAGATACTAAAGATGTGTATGCGTTTTTAGACCAAATTGACAAAGAGACTTTAGTGATTATTGATGGTGCTTATCAAGAGTATGCTGGTTTTAAAGACCCTGCTAAAAAAATCGTTCCTAGTGATTTGATCGCAAAATATCCAAATACCATTTACCTTGGTACTTTTTCAAAAGCCTATGGACTTGGTGGAATGAGATGTGGCTATGGCATTGCACAACCGCAGATGATAAAAGCACTTTTAAAACTTCGAGCACCTTTTAACATCACCAATTTGACGTTAAAAGCCGCCATTGTTGCGTTAAGTGATGAAGCTTTTGTTGAAAATTCAATGAGAGAAAATTTTGAACAAATGAAAGAGTATGAAAAATTTGCAAAAGCGTTAGGTTTTGACTTTATAGAAAGCTTTACAAACTTTATTACACTAGAGTTTGATGCAACGAAAAATTCTTCTCACATAGCTCAAAAGCTTATGGAAAAGGGTATAATCGTTAGAAATTTAGGGGCTTACGGTATGAATGCCATTCGTGTAACGATTGGAACACCAGAGCAAAACGTACGCTTTTTTGAACTGTTTAAAACAGTTTACATGTAAGAGAAGAGAAACATAAATGGAGTTAAAAACACTTTTAAATCAAATAGCCACTTTATTACAGAACTTGACCCTGCGCCAAAAAATTGTTGCTGCTATTTCGATTGCAGTATTAATTGGTTTTTTAGTGTTTTTAACACTCTTCAAAAGTACGAATTCAAATGTAGCAAATGGATATAGTGTTTTGTTTGAAAACACTACGGCTGGGGATTCTGCACTTATCCTTCAACAACTTGAAAAAGATAAAATTCCTTATAAAATTTTAAATGAAGGTACTATCGCAGTTCCCTCTAATGTCGTTTATAAAGAGCGAATTGCTATCGCAGCACAAGGTATTCCTAAAAATAGTAAAGTTGGTTTTGAAATTTTTGATAAAGCAGAGTTTGGCGCTACTGATTTTGAACAAAAGATAAAATATATTAGAGCGCTTGAAGGGGAATTAGCTCGAACAATTGAGAGTTTGATGCCTATTGCTAATGCAAGTGTGCATATAGCTATCCCAAAAGAGACAGTTTTTGCTCAAAAGCAAGCACTTGCGACCGCTTCTATCGTTCTCAATATTCGCCCAAGTATGAATTTATCTCTTAAGCAAATTATGGGTATCAAAAATTTAGTTTCAGCGTCCGTTGCCAATTTAACAGTTGAAAATGTATCCATAGTCAATCAAGATGGAGAACCTTTAGGAGATCAAGAAAATGGTCTGTTCCAAGGTGAACTTGTTAAAAGTCAAATAAAATATAAAAAAGATTTTGAAAATAATTTTGAACAAAAAATCATCAATGTTTTAGCGCCTGTCATCGGTGGAATAGATAAAGTCAATGCTAAAGTGGCCATTGATTTTGATTTCTCGCAACAAGATTTTGTCAGTGAGATTTATGACCCCAATTCAGTGCCTCGCAGTGAACAAAATGTTGAGGAAAAAAGAGAAGGAAAAGAGCCTCAAGATGTAGGTGGCGTTCCAGGTGCCATTAGCAATATAGGCCCAGTGCAAGGATTAGAAAGTAATAAAAAAAGTGAAACTTATCAAAAAAACTCTACAACAACCAACTATGAAATTTCTAAAAAAGTCGTTAATTCTAAAGATGAATTTGCCAAGATAAAAAGACTCTCCGCTGCTGTTGTGGTGGATGGCTCTTATAAATATGGATTAGACGCAGATGGTAAGAAAAAAACTGAGTTAGAGTACTTTCCTCTTGCCAAAGAGCAAATGGATTCTATTCGAGATATTGTGAAACAAACTGTTGGTTTCAATGCAACAAGAGGCGATGAAGTTACAGTAAGTAACCTTGAATTTAAACCGCTTGCAGGTGATGGAACAAAAGCTCCTACCAAAGATTTTGTTGATAAAATATCTAATTATATTTCTCCACTCGTTCCTTTATTAAAGTATCTTATCGTGGGTGCATTGCTTTTTGTCTTCTATAAGAAAGTTATTATTCCGTTCAGTCAAAAGATGGTGGAAAATAAGCTTGAAGATTATGAAGAAGAGCTTGAAGATATCAAAACTGATGAAGATGGAGCTGAAGATACGTTGGAAAAATTCAAACAAGCACGTAAAAAAGTGGAAGACCAACTAGGTATCGGTAAAGACTTTAATGAAGAAGCGCTTAAATACGATGTTCTGCTCGAAAAACTGAAGAATTTAGCAGAGCAAAAAAGTGAAGAGTTTTCTGGATTATTGCAAAATATGATACGTAACGAGAGTGATTACGAGACAAAAAATAGCGCATCTAAGGATCTTTCATGACAAAGTTAACGGAAGAGCAAAAAAACTTATATAACGAATTAACGATGGCTGAAAAAGCAGCGATACTTTTGATTCAACTAGGGGAAGATTCAACTGCCAATTTATTTTCACATATGGAGATTGATGTTGTTACTGAAATCTCAAAATACATTGCTACAGCAAAAAATATCGATAAATCTGTTGCTAATGCTGTTTTGGAAGAGTTTTATGTTATTTTACAATCTAATCAGTACATTAGAAGTGGCGGTATGGAGTATGCAAAAGAAATTTTATACAGGACCTTTGGTGCTGAGGGTGCGCAAAAAATTCTTGATAAGCTTTCAAAATCAATGGAAAATACCCAAAGTTTTGGCTATCTTTCACAAATAAAACCACAGCAGTTAGGTGATTTTATTATCAACGAGCATCCTCAAACGGTCGCCTTGATTTTAGCACACATGGATCCAACCAGTGCCGCTGAAACGCTTTCCTTTTTTCCTGATCAACTAAGAAGTGAAGTGACCATTAGAATGGCAAATTTAGGAGAAATTTCTCCTTCCGTTGTCAAAAGAGTTTCTGCAGTATTAGAAAATAAACTAGAATCACTCACGTCGTATAAAGTCGAAGTTGGTGGACCTCGTGCTGTAGCTGAAATCTTAAATAGATTAGGACAAAAAGCTTCTAAAACAACGATTGCTTACATAGAACAAGCAGATGAAAAGTTAGCCTCAATCATCAAAGATATGATGTTTACGTTTGAAGATATCATGAAATTAGATGGTAATGCAGTGCGAGAAATCCTCAAAGTAGCAGATAAAAAAGACCTGATGGTAGCACTTAAAGGCTCTGGAGACGATCTGAGAAAGAAGTTCTTGGACAACATGTCACAACGTGCACAAGATGCATTCTTAGAAGAGATGAATTTTTTAGGTGCAGTAAGAGTGAAAGATGTTGAAGAGTCACAACGTAAAATTGTTGAAGAAGTCCAAAAACTTGCAGAACAAGGTATCATGCAAATAGGCGAAGCTGAAGAGATGGTTGTTTAAAATGGTAGCCAATATTATTAACAAAGCCAAAGTTGAAGAACACTCCGTGCAACGATATAGGTTTAAAGTATTAAGTACAAACCTAGGAGATGCATCTGATACTTTACAAGAAAATGAAGAGGAAATGGCTGAGAATAATATGGCATTAAATGTAGCTCCTGTGCTTGCTGAAATCGCACATGTTGCTAAATTGGAAGAAGGACAAAATCAATTTATTGAAGAGTTGTTAAAAAAGACAGATGAACTTTCTTCAAATATTATCAAATTACAAATGCAAATTGAAAGGCAAGAACAAGATTTTAACAATAGACTTAGTGAAGAGATTCAGCGTGAACGTGAAAATGCACAAGCATTGGGTTACCAAAAAGCCCGAGATGAGTTTGAACTTGCAGCGCAAGAAACAAAGTCGAGATATTTTAAATCCATTACGAGTATTGATACCCTTTACAAAAATATGGAAGATGTTTTTGCAAAAATGGAATCTGACATGAGTGCGACAGCATTTGAAATAGCCAAGGAAGTCATTAAAAAAGAGCTTATTGATTCGAGCTCAAAAGTTGCCATAGCTTTATCTAGGGAGCTATTAAAAGAGTTGAAAGAAGCAAGTAAAATAGAACTTAAAGTTAATCCAAAAGATTTGGAAGATCTCAAAGAAGCCTACCTCAAAAATGAAAAAATCAAAGTAACGAGTGATGATTCTATAACATTGGGTGGTGTAGTAATTTTGAGCGACGTTGGAAATTTTGATGGAAATTTAGCGATGAGACTTGAAAAAATAAAATACTTGATACAAGATAATTAAAAAGTGTTAAAAATGAAAAAATTACGTGAAAAATCAATTGAAGAACTCAATGCGTATTGTGAAGCATTAAGGCAAAAAATTATACAAACCGTGAGTAAAAATGGGGGGCATCTTAGCAGTAATGTGGGTGCTGTCGAACTTATTGTAGCCATGCACTATGTGTTTGATGTTGAAAATGACCCTTTTATTTTCGATGTCAGTCATCAAGCCTATACCCATAAGCTGATTACAGATAGATGGGATAATTTTGATACCTTAAGAGAAATCAATGGTATTAGTGGTTACACAAGACCCTCTGAATCTCCTTATGATTATTTTGTAGCAGGACATAGCTCTACTTCTATCTCTTTAGCAGTAGGTGCGGCAAAAGCAATTGCACTGAAGCAAGAACAAGAGAAGCGCGTTCCTGTTGCTTTGATTGGAGATGGTTCATTAAGTGCGGGAATGGTGTATGAAGCACTTAATGAATTAGGCGATAGAAGGTATCCCGTTGTTATTATCTTGAATGATAATAAAATGAGTATTTCTAAACCAATTGGTGCGATTAGTAAATTTTTATCACAAGCAATGGCGGGGAATTTTTACCAAAAAATTAAAAAAATAACGGAGCAGATACTGCAGTATTTACCAGAGAGTGCTACGTATATGGCCAAAAAGTTTGAGGAGAGTTTAAAACTTATTACACCAGGTATGCTTTTTGAAGAGTTAGGTATTGATTATATTGGGCCTATTGATGGGCACGATTTAGAGAGCCTGATTAAAGCTATGCAAGTGGCTAAAAATTTAAAAAAGCCTGTTATCGTACATACTCAAACCATTAAAGGAAAAGGGTATGAAATGGCCGAGGGATGCTATGAAAAATGGCATGGTGTTGGGCCTTTTGATGTTGCTAGTGGCGAAGCTATTAAAAATGGAGTCGCCAAAAATGCTACTACGATGTATGGAGAGGCTCTATTTGATTTAGCGCAAAAACACAAAAATGTGGTAGGCGTTACTGCGGCAATGCCAAGTGGAACAGGACTGAGTAAGCTGATACAAACGTATCCTCATCGATTTTGGGATGTAGCCATAGCGGAGCAACATGCGGTGACCTCGATGTGTGCGATGGCAAAAGAGGGTTTTAAACCTTATGTCAGTATCTATTCTACATTTTTACAAAGAGCGTATGACCAGATAATCCATGATTCTTGTATTATGAACTTAGATATCGTATTTGCTATTGATAGGGCGGGAATTGTTGGTGAAGATGGCGAAACCCATCAAGGTGTTTTTGACATTTCTTTTTTAAGTGCTATCCCCAATATGACACTGATGGCACCTAGAGATGAAAAGAGTATGTGGAATGCCATTCATTACTCTTATACCCATAAAGGGCCTTTGGCTATTCGATATCCAAGAGGTTCTTTTGTTGCGTGCGATACCTTTGTTTCTCTTCCATTTGAATATAAAAAAGCACAACTTTTAAAAGAGGGTGAAAGTGATATTTTATTTCTAGGGTATGGTAATGGTGTTGGTAAAGCAGTACAGTGTGCCAAAATACTTCAAAATGAAGGACTTGATATTGCTATTGTAGATTTACGTTTTGCAAAGCCACTTGATGAAACGCTATTAATCGAACTTTCTAAACGTTATAAATACTGGTATATTTTTAGTGATAGTGTAAAAATAGGAGGCGTTGGTTCTCTCGTATCTTCTTTTAAAGAAGAAAATGATTTACATGTAAAGATTGTAACCTTTGAATACGAAGACCATTTTATTGCTCATGGCGCAACTAATCTAGTAGAAGAAAAGCTGGGTCTTACGGTAGAGCAACTTGCGGAAAAAGTTTTACATAATAGAATAAAAGTTAATTAATAAAAAATATTAGTTAACTTTCCTTGCGATAAATTGAGAAAAATTATGGAATTATTGACGAAAATAAAAGTGAGATTACCAATATGCATAATTTTTTAAATTTACTAAAAGAAAAAGAACTCAAAGCAACACCTCAAAGAATAGCTATTTTGAAAGAGTTGAGTCAAAAAAGACATCCAAGTATGGATGATTTATATGAAACCATTAAACACGAAAACCCTTCTATCTCTTTAGCAACTATTTATAAAAATATAGGCACGTTGAAAGAAAAAGGTGTTGTTATAGAAGTGAATACATCAGATGGTAAGATGCGATACGATATCGACTCTTCACCACATATTCACATCGTTTGCAAAAATTGTCATTCTATTGAAGATATGGATTATAATGAATACCTATTTGATTACCAAGAAAAATTAGAGAAGTCTCGAGATATCAAGATAGAAAAATTAGAAGTAATAGCGACGGTCAATAGTTGTAAATTTTGTAAAAATATTGAATGAGTATTTAAAGTTTTATTTTAAAGCAGAAGATAAAAAGGATGAGTTTTAAAGCTCATCCTTTTACATGTAAAGGTTTATAGTTTATCAGAGTGATGTGCAAGATAATCCGCAACACCCTCGGTGCTTGCTTTCATACCTTCATCCCCTTTTTGCCAACCCGCAGGACAAACCTCACCATATTGATTGGTAAAGAGCATAGTATCTATCATTCTGATCATCTCATCAATATTTCTACCTAGTGGTAAATCGTTGATAACAGCATGTCTTACCGTGCCATCACTATCGATAAGGAAAGAACCACGAAGCGCAACACCCTCTTTAAATAAAACATCATAATCTTTTGATATTTGTTTAGTAAGGTCAGCTACAAGAGGAAACCTAACTTGGCCAATACCACCTTGATTGACAGGAGTGCTTTTCCAAGCAAAATGTGAAAATTGAGAATCAACAGAAACACCAATAACATTGATACCACGGTCTTTAAATTCACTTAATCTTTTATCAAAAGCAATAATTTCAGAAGGACAAACAAAGGTAAAATCTAATGGGTAGAAAAATAAAACAGTACCTTTTGCTCCAAAGTTTTCATAAAGATTGAAATTATCGACAATTTGATTGTCACCTAAAACTGCAGTTGCTGTAAAATTTGGTGCTTTGTTTGTTACTAACATGGAACAACCTTTATATAAGAATTTTTATTTATACAGAAATTATACAACTCAATTGGATAAACTATTTTAAAAAAATAAGACTAATTTTGTCTAATAAGTTAAAACAACCTAGGTTCTAAATTCACCTAATTTACTATTAAGGTGTTCAGTCATCTTGCTTAAGTGCTCAGCTGCCCCAGCAATCTCTTCAACACTTCTACTATTTTCACTGGATATTTTATTGATTTCACTAATTTTATTAATGATAATTTCTAAATCATTTCCTGTTTGGATATAACTATCTACTGTGTGTTCAGTCACTTTAGTCACAGCATTAATGATATTGAAAGTTTCTTTGAGTTTATTCTCTACATCGTTGGCACTTTGTGCAAGTGCTTCTGTTTTTTTAGAATTACTACTCATTTGATCGCTTGAATCGACAATTGATTGAACAAT
>JAFLKZ010000118.1:16701-17539 GCA_019162915.1 Campylobacteraceae bacterium | reverse complement strand
CTCTCCGCTAATTTTCTTACTTCATCAGCAACAACGGCAAAGCCTCTTCCATGTTCCCCAGCACGCGCTGCTTCAATAGCTGCATTAAGGGCTAAGAGGTTAGTTTGATCCGCGATATCACTAATAACTGTTAAAACACTTTTAACTTGCTCTGCATCTGTACTTAACTGATGTATTTTTGAGGCTAACTCAATTTCAACAGCAGAACTTTTTTGAATTTCTTCGGTTAATGCTACAATTGAATTGGTTGCTGTATGGAGTGAAGTATTTGCTTTGAGCATATCATCTTTACCATTTTTTGCTTGTTCTATCGAAAGTGACATCTCTCCGCGAACTTGATTTGCTTTGGTTGTTGTATCGTTAACGATAGAAGTTGATTTTTCAACTAATTTTTCAACTTGCAATGAGGTAGTCGATAGTTCATGTGAAATCGATGAGTTTTCACTAGATAAAGATTTTGCATCACAAATGAGAGATCGAACTTTTTCAATAAAGCGGTTTATTTGCTCACTTGCTTGTGCAATTTCATCATTTCCACTAATTTTAAGTGTACGAGTTAAATCGCCATCTCCACTTGAGAGTTCTCTTGCTTTTTCTATAAGATTATTAAGTGGTTTGGTAATAATTCTATTGATTGCAAACCATATTATTATAAGCATTATTAATGTCATAAAGAGTGAAACGTAGATTAGATTATTTCGAAGCTTGTCATTTGCTTCTTGAAAATCTTTAACATTAGCTTTTGCTACCAATATCCAGTTCCATTTATCAAAAGTTTTAAAACTGATAATTTCATCAAGACCATTTTCAGTCACCATGATAGTTCCATTTTTTTGTG
>JAFLKZ010000118.1:15508-16691 GCA_019162915.1 Campylobacteraceae bacterium | reverse complement strand
ATTATCTTTTTATCAATCTCATGGGTAACTTTAGCACCATCATTTTTAGGATGTATATCATAGGCTTCACTTTTTGTGTTAAGAGCATAGAAAAAGCCATTTTCACCTATTTTCATTTTATTAATTTCATTTTTAAGTGTTTTAAGTCCATCGGTAAAGTTGTATCCAATAAACAAAATACCAATAACTTTATCTTCTTCTATAATAGGAGCGTAAACGGTAATGTAATCTTTGCCAAATAGTCGTGCATTCCCCACATACTGTTTTTTATTCATAATAGATTCATAAGCAGGACTTTTTTTACCTAAGTACGTTCCCATAGCTCTACTTCCATCTTCTTTTTTTAAAGAAGTGGATATTCTCACAAAGTCATCGCCGCTGAGTGCAAACACAGTAGCCACCGCACCAGTTAAATCTGTAAATGACTCTACTTTGGAAAAATTATTATTAAGGGGGTATCCTCCTGCTGAGAGAAGTGGTGTATCTACGCCATTGACTTTAATTTTCTCATCCGGATTAACATAAAAACTACCAAAGCCAGACTCAAATATGGTAAAAAGTTTTGAAGCTGTGTCTTCAAGTGAGCTATTATATATTCTAACAGTTTGTTCCAAATTGTAGATGTTTAAATCTATTTTATTTTGAGTTTCACTTTTAATATAACTACCAATATAAATATTGATATAAAAAATAAAAGCGAACATAGATATAGCAACTATAAATACTTGAAGGATAGTTACTTTTTTAGCTAATGAATTCATTAATTTTCTCCTGAAAAATATCATACGTGTATCATACGAGAAAAAACCTTTTTTTAAAGTTAATTTTTCGTCGATGTTAAAATTTAATTGACCTTTTATGATGAAAATTTAATACCAATTTCAATTTACTTTAGATATAGTTATTCGTTAATATAAAATATAAATTAAGGAGAAAATATGGCAGTAAAAATTACTGATATATGTATATCTTGTGGCGCCTGTATCGATGAGTGCCCAGTAGAAGCAATTGTAGATGATAGTGATAACCCAACTGGTGGCGATATCTATTATGTATATGCAGACAAATGTGTTGAGTGTGTTGGTCATCATGATGCTCCAGCTTGTGCTGAAGCTTGTCCAACTGAGGGATGTATCGTTTGGGACGCTCCTTATGCAGGACAGCCAAGTAGAGATGATATTGG
>JAFLKZ010000118.1:11090-15498 GCA_019162915.1 Campylobacteraceae bacterium | reverse complement strand
TGGTGCAGAAATGAGAACAGGCAGTACTGCTTGCGTTGAATAGAAAGCCAAATAAAGAGGGATTTTCCCTCTTTATTTCTATGAAGCTTTAAATTTAATTGATATTAAAAAAAAATTCTGCTATACTCCCACGTTCTAATTCCCTAATAAAAAATTTATCAATCAAGAAAATAGGAGACAATTGTGGAGAACACATTATCCATTATAAAGCCAGATGCAGTCGCTAAAAATGTTATTGGAAAAATAGTAGATAGATTTGAATCAAACGGATTGAAAATCGCTGCTATGAAAAAAGTACAATTAAGTCAAGCAGATGCGGAAGCTTTTTATGCTGTACATGCAAGCAGACCTTTTTTCGGTGATTTAGTAAAATTTATGATCAGCGGCCCAGTCGTTATTATGGTTTTACAAGGTGAAAATGCTTTGGCAAAAAACCGTGAATTAATGGGAGCTACAAACCCTAAAGAAGCTACAAAGGGTACTATCCGTGCTGATTTTGCTGAGAGTATCGATGCTAATGCAGTACACGGTAGTGATAGTTTAGAAAATGCAGAAAATGAAATTAATTTCTTTTTTGCACAAAGAGAGATTCTTTAATAATGACCGTAGAATTCAAAAAAATCCCAGTCACTGGGATTGCTTTTGAAGTTTCCTTAGAAGATATTAAGCTCATCGGGAATGCTAAGAAAAAAGATAAAACAATGGTTGTTGTTGATGGAAAGATGAGCGGTAAAGTCATTCATCAGTGTGACAGATGTGCCGAAGAGTTTGATCTTTTAGTAGCTGAGGGCGTTGAAGTTTTTGCAAGTGATGGAATCTATGAAGATAAAGGCACTGGCGAACTTTTAAATTTAGTAGAATTTTTTGATGGTTCAATAAATTTCGATATGATACTTCAAAGTGAATTAGAAGCTTTGAAGAGTGATTACCACTATTGTGGTAAATGCGAACAAATACAAGGAGTATAAAATGGCAGTTCCTAAGAGACGTGTTAGTAAAACAAGAGCAGCAAAGAGAAGAACACACTATACAGTGACTCTTCCAGTTCCCGTAAAAGATAGTGATGGTACATGGAAAATGCCACACAGAATCAACAAAACAACAGGCGAATATAAAAAGTAGATGTTGACAATAGCAATTGATGCGATGGGTGGAGATTTCGGTCCCGCCCCTATCATCGAAGGAATGATTCAAGCGTTAAAAGAGAAAAAATTTAAAGCTTTAATAGTTGGTGACTCTCAAAAAATAAAACCCCTTATCCCTTCCCAATATTTAAACAGAGTCTCTTTTATAGAGTCAACAGATGTTTTAGATATGCATGAATCAGCTACAAGCGCGTTAAAGCGTAAAGAGACATCTATCTATATTGCTGTTGATTTAGTAAGAGATAAAATTGCAGACGCTGTTGTTTCAATGGGACATAGTGGTGCAACGATGAGTTTAGCGACACTTCGTATAGGAAGACTTAAAGGTGTTTTAAGGCCAGCCATTGCAACTATTATGCCAACATCGGTTGGTAAACTCAGTCTTGTTTTGGATGTGGGGGCTAATGTAGATTGTAAAGCAGAACATTTAGCACAGTTTGCGATTATGGGCGAAGCGTATGCCAAAGATATTCTCAAAGTTGCCAATCCTAAAGTAGGACTTCTCTCCAATGGGGAAGAAGAGAGCAAGGGCAATGAAGTAAGCAAAGAAGCGTATGAGCTTTTGCGTGGACTTGAAAGTTTTGTGGGTAATGTTGAGGGTAATAATGTTTTCGATGGCTCAGTAGATGTTATCGTATGTGATGGTTTTGTAGGCAATATTTTACTTAAAACAAGTGAAGGTGTTGCTGATTCTATTACTAAGATTATTAAACAAAATGTAAGACGCTCTCCTTTAGCTATTGCAGGGGCACTCTTGATGCGTAAAGTTTTTAAAGTGCTTAAAAAGCAAGTTGATTATGCTGAATATGGCGGGGCACCTCTTATTGGTATTAATGGTTGTGCTATTATTGGACATGGAAAAAGTAACGCTAAAGCTGTTAAGAATGCTATATTTCAAGCAATTAGTTTTTCAAGTTCAAGCATCAATGCAGATATTGAAAAAAGACTTTTGATATTAGAAAAATAAAAGGAAAGACTGTGTACGCATCTTTAAAATCTATCGGCGGTTATGCTCCCTCTCAAGTATTGAGTAATGCTGATCTTGAAAAAATGGTTGATACAACCGACGAATGGATAGAAAAGCGCACAGGAATCAAAGAGCGACGCATTGCTTCAGCGGAAGAAGCGACAAGTGATTTGGGCGTGAAAGCAGCACTTTTAGCGATTGAGCGTGCTGGCATAGACAAAAGTGAAGTAGATCTTATTATCTGCGCTACATTATCACCAGATTATTTATGTATGCCCTCAACTGCGTGTGTCATAGCGGGTAAGTTAGACCTTCCCAATGTTATGGCGTTTGACATTAGTGCTGCATGTAGTGGATTTGTGTATATGCTCTCCATGGCAAAAGCTTTTATAGAATCAGGAGCTAAAAAAAATATCTTACTCATTGGTGCTGAAAAAATTAGTAGCATGATTGATTACACGGATAGAGGTACTTGTATTTTATTTGGAGATGGTGCAGGAGCTGCGATTGTTGGGGTTACTGAAGATATCAATGAAGCTATTATAGATGTACATGCCTCAGCCGATGGTAAATATGGTGATTTACTGATTACGCCAGGTTGTGGTTCTAAATATCCATGTTCACAAGAAACGTTAGATAATAAATTACACTACATTAAGATGAGTGGTAATGATGTGTACAAAATAGCGGTCAAAACATTAACCAATGACGTGATTGATATTTTAAAAAACAACAATCTTACTTCGTCACAAATTGACCACTTCATTCCTCATCAAGCAAATTTTAGAATCATCGAAGCAGTTCGTGCTAAACTTGACTTTCCGATTGAAAAAACAATTTTAACCGTTGCAAAATATGGCAATACTTCGGCTGCTTCTATTCCTATGGCAATCAATGATGCGTATGAAGAAGGTCGTATCAAAAAAGGTGATCTGATGCTTTTAGACACTTTTGGCGGTGGATTTACGTGGGCAAGTGCCCTTGTAAGGTTTGGTGGTAAATAACGCAAAGGATAAAAGAATGATTGAAGCGTTGGATACATTAAAATCTGAGATTTCTAAAGTCATCGTGGGTCATTCGCATATGATTGACTCTCTTATCATTGCACTTCTTTGCAAGGGACATGTTCTTATCGAAGGTGTCCCTGGTCTTGCTAAAACAACCACGATTAACACGCTTGCCAAATCGTTAGGACTTAGTTTTGGCAGAGTTCAGTTTACGCCCGATCTTCTTCCCAGTGATATTGTCGGCGCGCAAATCTACAACCCTAAAAATGGTGAATTTACGACTAGAAAAGGTCCTATTTTTACCAATCTTCTCCTTGCCGATGAAATCAATAGAGCACCAGCTAAAGTTCAATCTGCCCTTTTAGAAGCGATGCAAGAATATCAAGTGACTATTGCAGAGGAGACTTTTTTACTCCCTCGTCCTTTCTTTGTACTCGCCACGCAAAATCCTATAGAATCATCAGGTACCTACGCTTTACCAGAAGCACAACTCGATAGATTTATGATGAAAATTATTGTGGGCTACAATAGTAAAAAAGAAGAGATGGAAATAGCTAAAAGAATCTCACTTGGCACGCAAGGAAAAATAGAAAAAGTTTTAGATGCAACCACGCTTCATTCCCTTCAACAAAAAGTAAAATCCATACATGTAGACGCGCAGATTGAAGAATATATGGCAGATATCATTTTTGCAACCAGAAATCCTAGTGATTATGGCTTAGGTGAGCTGAAAGAACTGATACGCTTTGGTGCAAGTCCTAGGGCAACTATAGATATGCATAAAGCTTCTAGGGCATATGCTATGCTTTGTGGGCGTGATTATGTGACCCCTGTTGATGTAGCTTTTGTGTGTAAAGAAGTGATGAGACATCGTATCATACTAAGTTATGAAGCTGAAGCGCAAGGCATTATAGTAGATCATCTCATCGATAAGATTCTTGAAACACTTCCCCTTCCTTAATGATGCAAACCCTCTCTTATAATGCCATTGTTGAAAGGGCAAAAAAGCATATCTTTGGCGATATGATGGGTTCAAATACCTCAAAACGTGAAGGCGATGGGTATGATTTTGCCCAAATTAGACCTTACATGTACGGTGAAAATATCAAAAGAATTGATTGGAAACAGACTGCTAAAACAGGTGATATTCAAGTAATGAGTGCCGGGACGGGAATTCAGCACAGTGAATTTAACCCAAATAAAAACCAACGAACTAGATTATTTCAGATTTGGTTGTTTCCAAATAAGCGAAATGTAACGCCAAGATACCAGCAAATCACATTGGATCC